>CAZFUD010000106.1:0-13885 GCA_964521705.1 uncultured Opitutaceae bacterium
GGGGCGACCTTTATGGTGTTTGCCGACTACTAGAGACCGTCGATTCGACTAGCTTCTTTGGCTGGATTGCCAGTTATCTACATTTTCACGCATGACTCGGTTGGCGTTGGCGAGGATGGTCCGACCCACCAGCCCGTGGAGACCGTTTCGGGCCTAAGGGTGATACCGAATTTGGATGTGATTCGACCATGCGATACGGAAGAGACCGCTGCGGCGTTTGTTGCAGCAATGGAGCGCCAATCGGGCCCAACGGTATTGTCTTTAACCCGCCAGGGCGTGCCGAATATAAATTCGGCTTCGGCAGATGAGCGGCGGCAGGGCGTACTCAAAGGTGGATACGTTATCAAGCGGGAGACGGCTGAATTGGAGACGATCATTATCGCTACGGGTTCAGATGTTCAACATGCGGTGGCTGCCGCCGACGAACTGGGTGCCGGTACCCGAGTGGTTTCCATGCCCTCAATGAAGCGATTCGATGAACAGGACGATGCTTACCGTGAAAGCGTGCTACCTTCCTCATGCTCGAAACGCATCGCTATCGAGGCTGGCGTATCCGGTCTCTGGTACAAGTACGTTGGCAGCCAAGGCAAGGTGATCGGTATTGATCGCTTCGGTATCAGCGCCCCAGGCAATACAGTAATGGAAGAACTTGGGATAACGCCTGCATCTGTGGTTTCGGCAGCGGGAGCGTGATAGCCAAACAGATTTGTAGGATCGCCGCTCACGGCGCACCGAGCTGGTCGCTATATTTAAACCTACGCGGCGTAGCCCTACTGGAAGACTGAACCTCAACGATCTAATGAACAGTCCGGTTGTAGAAATCGTTCACGGGTCACCGGAGTACGAGCGGGAATGCGTATTGCGCGATGGACTGCTACGGGCGCCGCTCGGATTGAGTCTTTACGACGAGGACTTGGCTGCGGAAGCGGCTTATCACCACTTCGGGATATTTAGTTCTACATCCTCAGATTGCGTGGCTTGCCTAGTTGCGGTACCTTTTGATGGTGGACTCTTTCAGCTAAAGCAGATGGTGGTGAGTGAAGATTGGCAGAAGAAAGGAGTCGGATCTCGTTTGTTGAGCGAAGCCGGAGCCCGATTGGCAAGTTATGGCGCTCGCAGATTTTATCTTCATGCTCGAGAATCCGCCATAGAGTTCTACAGAAAACATGGCTACGAGCCAGTTGGTGAATCCTTCGAGGAAGTGACGATTCCTCATGTCAGGATGGAGAAGTATATAGATGGTTAAAGTTGAAGCCTGTATTAGCGGCGGTATTCCTGATCAAGCTATGGAGAACGCCGGAGAGGCCTTTGAAGGCGGGGCTGAGACTATTGAGTTGTGCGCGGCTATGGAGGACGATGGCCTCACGCCCCCAGTCGAAAGCATCGCCGCTGCTCGGAGGGCTTTTCCTCGAAACGGATTGGTGGTCATGATCCGCCCTCGAGCTGGCGATTTCGTGTATTCGGAAAATGAAATCCGGGAGATGGAAACGAACATCGCCTCTGCAGCTGCGGAAGGCGCGGATGGCGTGGTGTTTGGGGTGGTGTCCGAAAACGGTCTTATCGATGAGAAAGGCCTCCAGAGATTGATTCAAAAAAGCCAATCTATGGGAGTTTCGACCACTTTTCATCGAGCCTTCGATGTTCTGGATAATCGATTCGAGGGGCTTGAAATGCTGATCGACTATGGTGTTAATCGAATTTTAACGAGTGGGGTTGCTTGGGAGTGTTCGGGCGGAGCTCTAGAAGGAAAGGAAACGCTCAAGGCCCTTGTTGAGGCAGCTGACGGGAGAATCGAAATCGTAATTGGAGGAGGTGTCAGTCCCGGAAATGCCAAAGAGATCGTCAGCTCATTGGGACAGTTCTCTGGACCTGTTTCGCTTCATGCCCACTCGGGCGTCCAAGAGAATGGCGTGACCGCGAAATCCAAGGTCCGGGCCCTTATCGAAGCTGCGAATCGCTAGGGGAGAAGTTCGATATCGAAGGTAGCACAGGCTTCCAGCTTGTTATCTTGGTCTCTATGTACGGGCAGGAAGGATGCCTCGGCTACTGTTGATCGCTCCCGCAGCCGCGGGATCGAGCTCCACTTTTCTCGACTTGCGTTTAGGTGGAACGCGACGTCACGGCGCGTTTTAAAAGAGAAATACTAGTTAATTAAACGCCAACGACGCTCCGTGGTGATTCTCCCGCGGTCGCGCCTGTAGGCCACCAATCCTCGCGGCACTCAAAGTTCGCGGATCTTTATGCTGCGATAGCTGACGAGATCGTTGTGGTCTTGAAGTAGGATGTGCCCTTTTTCAGACAAGCCGAAATTCTCGATTTCCGCGTATTTGCTACGGGCGATCAAGGCGTCGTAGATATTCGTGCCCCGTTGGTATTCGACGACTTTGAATCCATTTAGCCAGTGCTCGATCGTGCCATTGGAGTGAGAAACGATGCGGCCATGATTCCACTTTCCGATATGGAGAGGCACATCCCTTGTGTTCACGTTCCGGTAAGACGGAATCAGGTCGTACAGAGATGCGGTAGTTCGGTTGCCGGCAGCGCCTTTTACTCCATCTGGATGGACTTTGTCATCAAGTACTTGGTATTCAAGTCCCAAGTACTGGGACTTGCTCGCTCCGGGTTTGGCGTGATCGACGACGAAATATTTAACGCCACTATTGGCTCCTTTCGCTAGGTTAAAATCAAAGTCCAGTTCGAAAGCTCCATAAGTTTTCTTAGTGACAATCTGGCCGCCTTTGCCGCCTGGCTGAATCGTCAGGGCCCCGTTTCCCACGATCCATCCATCCTTATTGAAGGGATCGACATCCGACGTCCCTTTCCAAGCCGTGGTCTTTTTGCCGTCGAAAAGGAATTTCCATCCCCTGTTTTTTTCTGTTTTACTCAGCGTGTTTGGAGCGACGTTTCGCACGTAGATTTCTTCGGAACGGGAAAGTTTAGGCGATTTCGTATTGATTCTTAAATTACGCCAACGCACTTGATAGCCGGCGTGGGAGGCATCCCTGATGCTGTGTACTTGCAAGCCAATGAACCCGGTAATCGCCCGATCATCGACAAGATGGGATACTTGCCGGCCATTGAGAAAGGTTTGGACTTCGTTGCCTACGCATTCAATGCGGGCTCTATTCCATTGCTCATTCTTGAATAGATAGCGGGCAGGTGAATTGTATTCTACTGGATAAAGCCAACCCCGGTTAGCTTCGTCGTAGATGCCAGCTGTCCAGGCTCGGGATGAGGTATCGAGCTCGTATTGATATCCGTGTACGCGACCATCGCGGTATTCTGGCTTACTCATGCTGCGGAACTGCACCCCGGAATTGAGCCCATCCTGCACCCAAAATTCGAATTCCAGTACGAAGTCAGTATAGTTCTTTTCCGTCGTCAGAAACGAATTCGGCGTATCGGCGACGCTGCGGCCTACAATTTCGCCTTTTTCAATAGAGTATTTAGCCTTTCCACCAAGCTGTTTCCATCCGTCGAAAGACTTGCCGTCAAAGATTGGTTTCCAGTCGTCGGCGGCGACGATCGAGAAAGTGAAAATGGAAATCGCGATTGAAAGAATATAGCGATTTAGGGGTGTAGTCATGATCGGCAACAGTGATGCTGATCAATCGATGGCACAAGCTCAATAGTCTGGTTCATAAACCGGTGGGCACTTAGCTGAACGCGCCGAAATCGAGGTTTATTCGCTCCTTTAACGTTGAACGTGCTTCACATAGGGCAGTACTTTTGTCAGAGACTTCAAAGAGTAAACCTCATCCTAAAAAATAGTATCTTAATGAGCCCTCCTCGAATCCCCTTAATACCTTATCGCTCCGCCGGCTTAGCCGGCGCCCAAAGAGAGAAACCGAACCACGATTGTCGTTTATACTGCAGGCAGGTGGGTGGACAGCGTAGTAAGACGAATATGATCGAGAAAGGCCTAGTTCATGGTTGATTTCATTATGCTCGCGGCCCTGATCGGGATGGCGTTTTTGGTTTGGGACTGTGTCGAGGTCGGCCGCAATGACGCCACCAATTTGGTGAATGCCGTTTTTGGGGCCCGCGTTTTGCAGCGTCGCACGGCGATCATCATCGCTGGTGTCGCCGTAGTTTTAGGAGCCACATTTTCCGCGCCAGTGATGGAGACGGCCCGCAAGGGGATATTTAATCCAGAGGTCTTGACGATCCAGATGGCTCTAACGATCTACATCAGCGTCTATCTGGTTGATACCGTATTACTGTACGGGTTCTCGAGTTTCGGGATGCCTGTAAGCACCACGGCCTGTCTCGTGTTTGAGCTGGTCGGGGCGGCGTGGTTTCTCGCGGGATTCGAAAACGTCGAATGGGGGAAGGTCGGGACGGTAGCCACGGGAATCATCGTTTCTATCATAGCTGCTGGGGTGGCGTCATTCATGATAATGCGCGTTTTTAGAGGGGCTGTGCGGGATAAGCCCGAGGACCGAGAGACGGTTCTGCTTCACGGGCCATGGATCGCGGGAGCCATGATTACCTTCCTTGTCTGGTTCATGGTGTTCAAAGGATTGAAGAACGTCCCCTTCGTTGCTCAAATCAAGGCCGAGACTTTCCAAGCTTACGGTGAATGGCTCGTTCTCCTGCTGATGTGGGGTGGATTCACGCTCATCACGCACTTGTTGGTCGTCATGTACCACCAGCGAGGGACGAAATATCTGTTTCACGTAACGGCTGTGTTGGGCATGATCTGCATGGCGTTTTCGTTTGGCCAGAATGATCTGGCTAACGCCGCCTCGCCCGGATTGGCGGGATTTACCCTGTGGCGCGAGGGTGGAGGCGCTGGCGAACTCGCCAACATTGCTTCGAAAATCCCGATTCCCTTGTGGGCTTTGTTTATTTGCGGGGTCTTAATGTTCCTCGGCATGATGACGAAGTATGCCCAACGAGTTACTCGAGCTCAGGTGAACACAGGTAGCCAGTTCGACGAGGTGACCCTCTATTCCCCTGGCTGGTGTATATCGCTAGCTAGAATTATTTTGAAGCTATGGCCCGGCCATGACGCCCTTGCTCCAAAGCCTGGGCTCGATTCTCGAGGCAAAAAAATCCACTTCGATACCTTACGGGCCTCAGTCATCACCGGAGTGAGCGCCTCCGTTATCGCCTTTGCTTCCGGACAAGGGCTTCCGGTATCCACGACTTATGTGGCTTTTTCCGCGGTTCTCGGTACGGGGCTTTCGGATCGCGTATTTGCCCGAGGTGATGCGGAAAAGAAGCTTGGGCGGGCGATTTGGGTGATTAGCTGCTGGTTCATTGCCCCGGTAATCGCCATCGTCGCTACCGGGTCTATCGCGCTACTTGTCTACAATTTCTCAATCTGGGGACTTGGCGGGTGTGTTTTGATCAACCTCGGAGTGCGGAGATTCCTGAAAAGCCAGGCCGATCGCCATGAGAAAAAGCACCATCTAAACTTGTCTGATAGCAATGACGATTAATCTGGGGACATTTCGGTGATTCCTGAAGTGGTAAGCTTTTTCGTGTCTTGCCTTTCTTCTTCCAACTAATGACCGTTCGCGACAAAAACTGCCAATTCGAGTATAAGCGACACCCGTTATTTGATGATTTTCTATTTGCCCTGGCCCGGGATCTTGCCTTGTGAAAAGTCACTTTCGACCTAACGGAATTCTGATGATATCCAAGATTTTGATGTACATTCCCATTCGTCTAATAGTCGCTATGTTTTTGTCGTGCGGGGCCTTCGTTGTCCCGCGTTCTTTTTCGGATCGGCCCAATATACTCTTCATCTTCACAGATGATCATGCGACTCAAGCACTCAGCGCTTATGGCGGTATGTTGGCCGACATTGCTCCCACCCCAAATTTGGATCGCATAGCTGATGAAGGCATTCTGTTTCGAAAATGCTACGTGACAAACTCGATATGCGGACCCGTAAGGGCGGTCATTCAAACTGGCAAGCACTCGCATTTGAATGGCTTTCGCCAAAACGGAGACCGGTTTGATGGGAGCCAACCGACGGCTCCGAAGTATCTGAGGAAGGCAGGTTACCAAACCGCCATAATTGGCAAATGGCATCTCGCCTCAACACCTACGGGCTACGATCACTTTGAGGTATTGAAAGGGCAGGGGGCCTATTACAACCCGATGCTCATCACTAATGGGGAAAACGTGGATCATGTTGGATACACCACCGACATCATCACCGAGCGATCACTTGACTGGCTGAAGAACAAGCGCGATCCAGACAAGCCCTTCTTGCTCATGACGCAGCAAAAAGCGCCCCACGGGCGTTGGGAACCTGCTCTACGACATTTGCAGGTATTCGCCGATACGGAGATGCCCGAGCCGCCAACTCTTTTCGATGACTACTCGGGAAGAGCCCGTCCGATATCGCAAAATCGAGCCCGCATGCTGGAAGAGATGAACGATTTCCGGCTCATGATTAAGTATTCGTCAAAGCATACGCCCGAGCAACTCAAGCCTTTCGACGACTATTTTCGGCCCCGCAACGAAGCGATGCTCGCTGCCAATTTGAACGACTTCGAACGGAAGAAGTGGAACTACCAGCGGTATATCAAGAATTACCTTCGCTGCGTACGGGCTGTAGATGAAGGGGTGGGCCAACTGCTTGAGTATCTCGATGAAAGCGGTCTGGCCGAGAACACGATCGTCATTTATTCGTCGGATCAAGGCTTCTATCTCGGGGAGCACGGTCTTTTCGACAAACGCTGGATGTACGAAGAGTCTCTACGGACTCCTTTGCTGGTAAGATGGCCGGGCATAGCCAAAGCGGGTTCGGTTAACGATACGGATATCGTTTCCAATCTGGATTTCGCCCAAACCTTTTTGGATTTAGCCGGAGCGGAGATCCCTGATGATATGCAAGGCAGATCTTTAGTTCCTGTATTTAAAGGGGAAACGCCTCGTGATTGGCGCAAGTATCATTATTATCATTACTACGAGCACGGAGGACATGGCGTACCGCTGCACTTTGGAGTGACTGATGGCCGTTTTAAACTGATTCGATATCCGGATCCTGAGAACGACACTTGGGAGCTGTTCGATTTGAAGAACGATCCCATGGAGATGAAAAACATCTACGGGCAGGCGAGCCCGGAGGTGCAGCAGACGCTGAGAAAACAACTGTCTCGCTTGCGAGCGGAATACGATGTTCCGGAAGACGAATTGGAAGGCATGAGACAGAGCGGCCAACGGTAGGGCTCCTGGAGTAGGAATAGGATCGATTGGCTCTTCCGCAATTGCGGGATGGGCCAACCCGCCGCGGGTTCAAATCCCGATTGAAGCTTTAATCGAAGGTCGGGGCTCCCAATGCGTAACACTTTCCTTGCTTGCAAATGGGGTGGCTGACGGGATTCGAACCCGCGACCCTCGGTACCACAAACCGATGCTCTAACCAACTGAGCTACAGCCACCATCCTCGGAAAAAGGAGCGTCTTAAATTCCACCGACGCTGGCCCCTGTCAATGCTTTTCAGGGAATAGCTCAGAGGGATTTGGACAGAGCGATATCATCGGCGCAATCTGGTTCAATATCTTGACCTTGGTGATCATGTTCCTAGTTCCTTTGATCGATGAATCGAATAGAAATGGCTTTCCAGAACGCTCAATCTCAGGACCGGTCGGCGTTCGTGTCCTATGTTTGCGCGGGCGATCCGAATCCGGCGACCTCGCTGCAGGTATGCCGGGCTCTTTTGCGCTCGGGAGTCGATATTCTGGAGATTGGCGTGCCCTTTTCCGATCCGCTGGCAGACGGCCTGACCAATCAGTTGGCTGCTCAAAGGGCTTTGGAGGCGGGGACGACGCGCGAAGACGTTTTCGATCTGGTGAGAAAAATTCGAGAGGAAGACGGGCAAACGCCCATTGTATTCTATACTTACTACAACCTGATGTTCAGCGGTGGGCTAAAAGCCTACATCGCTGAGGCAAAGGAGGCGGGAGTAGACGGACTACTCGTTTTAGATCTCCCGCCAGAGGAAGCTGGAGACTACATGGAAGCCTGTCGGAAGATCGAAATGAAGACAGTATTCCTTCTGGCTCCAACGACGCCCGAGGAGCGAGTGGAATACATCGCTCAAAACGCTACGGGATTCATTTATTACGTATCTAGAACTGGTGTGACCGGCGTTCGCGAAGATCTAGCTTCCGATTTGCAGGAAATGGTCGATATGATCAAGCGTCACTCGGATAACCCGCTCGTGGTTGGATTTGGAATACAGAATCCTGATCAAGTGAATGCTGTAGCCCGACTCGCGGACGGCGTTGTCGTGGGCAGCGCGATTGTGAACACGATAAAGGATAATCTCGAAGACGAAGGGAAAATGCTGGAGCGAATCGAATCTCTGGTGACCGGTCTCGTCAGGGGAACGCAGCTTTAAATGGCTGCGGTATATACAGTTTCAATTGATGGTAGGGAGAACCGGGTTCAGGCCATGTCCGGCAGTTACGCCTGGGCGTAATTTAAAGCTTAACTACGGAAGATATAACGTGCCAGGACGTTTCTTCACTTTCAGCTCTTCTGTGAAGACGCTGGCTTAAGTAGGGCCGCGCTACTGGCCAAAATCCCTACCTGTGATCACCAATCGCTAGCGGTGCTTGTCCGAGTATTTCCCAATAGAAAAGCCGCGACCTAAGTCGCGGCTTTCTAATTCTAAGTCTATCTGATTCTTGGGCTAGCCTTTTTGGTCGGTTAGCACGAGCCACTCTGTGGCCGTTGTGATTAGTTTTTATGTCTTAGTTAAAGCATCTTCCTCATCCATAGACTTATTATAAGGCCGTTAAAAAATTGTCAACACGCACAATTGGCCGGCTTTTGCCGGATGCTTTGCGCTAATTGCCCAGCTCGCTCAAGCTTGATGGAGCATTTTTTCCGCCAAAACGCCGATACACGTTAGATCGAGGGCATCTTCATCTGCTTCCTCGTCTAGCTCATCCTCCTTCATTGGATAGTCGATGACGAAGTTGTGAAAGTAGACGAGTTCCATGGTTCCGTCGAAATGCTCGACGATCGCTGATAAGGATTCTACCCAATCGCCGGAATTCAAATATCGTAAATCGCCGATCTTCTTATCCGCGGGCGTATGAATGTGTCCGCAAATCACGCCGTTGCAGCCCTTGGCTTGCGCAAGTTTAGCCAGCTTCTCTTCGAAGCTAGATACGAAATTTACGGTGGCCTTGACTTTGGCTTTGATCGATTTGCTGAGGGAATAGTACTCCTTGCCTCGCCAAGCTCGGTACTTGTTGTACCAGCGATTCAACGACATGAGCAGCTTGTATCCCCAGTCCCCGAGGTGGGCGAGGAATACGAAATTCTTGGTAATGGTATCGAATATGTCCCCGTGCAGAACGAGGTAGCGCCCTTTGGGAGTTTCGTGGGTGAAGTCGTCTACGATGGAAAGCGTTCCGAACTTCATGGGAAGAAAGCGGCTTAAGATATCGTCATGGTTGCCCCGCAAATAGATGACCTCGAGGTTTCTCTTTTCGATTTTCTTGAGGATGTGGCGGATGAATTTGGTGTGCTCTTTTGTCCAGATGCTGCCGCGGTTCAGTTGCCAGCCATCGATAATATCGCCATTTAAAACCAGTCTTTTACAGCGCGTGTTTTTCAGGAAGTGAATCGCTTCTTTGACCTTGCTATTCAGCGTGCCTAGGTGCACGTCGGAAATAAAGATGGTCCTATATTCGCGCGGCGATTTCTTCATGGCGTGTCGGTACAGGTTCAGGACGAAGGATGAGCTAAGCGCGAATGGTTATTGATTGCGAGAACGTGCAGTTTGATATTCTCGTTGCAATACGCCACCAAGGAGTTCCGAAATACGGGTCTAGCGAGCAAAATGAAGTGTATTTGCCTAATTGTAACAAGCGGGGAGCAGACTTGATCCAAATGTTCCTTCCCGATAATCAATAAGCGGATTTCTTAGCAGATGGAGTCAAAAGGCAACCCCCTATTCGTATTAACCGGCTGCACGGCGGTCGGCAAAACTGAATTGGCTCTTTCTTGGGCGGAATCCCGCAACGCTGAAATCGTTTCATGCGACTCCTTATTATTCTACCGGCACATGGATATCGGTACGGCAAAGCCGATAGCCAGTGAGAGCGCGCGTGTTCCCCACCATTTGATCGATATCAGAATGCCTTCTGAACAGGTGGACATTGGCGAGTATGTGGAAATGGCGATTCAAACGGTCGAAGAGATTTGGGGCAGGGGACGCAATGTATTGGTTACGGGAGGAAGTGGGTTCTATTTGAAAGCATTCTTCGAGCCGGTCGTGGATAGCGTCCTCATTTCGCCTGAAACCCGGGCAAAAGTTCGGCAAATTGAGCAGGAGGCAGGCTTGGAAGGGATGTTGAAGGCTCTCAAGAAGGTCGACCCGCACTGTGAGGAAGAAATCGATACAAAAAATCCAAGAAGAGTAGTGAAAGGGCTGGAGCGGTGCCTAGAGACTGGGGAAAGTTTGCGCACGCTGAAAACCCGTTTCCAAACCCAGCGGAATTTGCTCATCGATTCGAAGAAAAATTTGGTGGTTCTGGAGAGAGAGAAATCGGATCTCAATGTTCGGATCGAGAAGCGAGTAATCGAGATGCTGGACGATGGGCTCATCGACGAAGTAGAGCGATTAAAGGGATTTGGATTCGAATCGAACCCGAGCGCTGTGAACGCGATTGGGTATCGCGAGACACTGGAGTATCTTTTGGGGCGCTATGATCGGGATACACTCATAGAACGTATCGCGACCAATACGCGGCAGCTTGCGAAAAAGCAGCGTACCTGGTTCAGAACGCAGTTGCCAAACGGAAAGCGTGTCGATTTGACCGATACCCAGTTATTCGACATCGATTCGCTATTCGATTGAATGATAGCGAATAAAGGAGATTCTAGGCGATCGCAATCGGTCAGGAATATCGCTCGGGGCTGCGCCCTTTTCGGGGGAACGCTACTTGTGATTTTCTTGTTGGTCGCCTGGCTCGAATGGAATTGGGGACATGAGATCTTCTCGCATATCTGCCATCAGAAAGGTGATCGCTGCCTAACATTGGGTGGAACCGCGTTGCCTGTGTGTGCTCGCTGTTTTGGCATTTACCTGGGGATTGTTTTGGGTTGTGTCGGTCAACTTTTCCTGGATCTGCGTGCAAGGCTTACCTCCACTGCTTTGTGGGCCGTTGTAGCCGGGGCGACGTTTGCCAATGGTTTGGATGTCCTATTGGAATTGGTGCATGTATACACTAACCTGCTAAGCCTTCGATTCGTCCTGGGTCTATGTCTTGGAGCGGCGGTGGCTCTTTTCGTATTGTGTCGAGCCATTACACCTTCGCAACGGAACACAATCGTTGCTCAAATCGCTTGCCCAGTGAAGTAAGCCAAGGATGATACGAACATGACAGAGGATCCGGAAATCGTAAATCTAGATGAGTGCCCAATCAAACCGGCGTTGTTGGCTGGGGGCGCTATGTCATTTGTTCTGACACTGTTTCCACTGAGCTATGCCCTTTGCTGCTTGCCGTTGGTGATCGGGGGCTTCGTAGCGACGACTACCTTTGTTTCTAAGTACAGGATACGAGTTGAGATCAAGGTAGGCATGAAGGTGGCGATCCTTTCCTGTTTGGCGGGGTTCGGGGCGTCGACGGCACTGTACGATCTGCTTTGGGTGGCCTTCGACTATCGTATCGGACTTAATTGGTACTTGGAATTATTGAGCAATTTCGCTGAGTCGGCTCCCGAATCCTCGAGAGACCAATTGCTCGAATCGATAGATATATTGAAGTCGCAGAAAATTGGATTCGGTGTAGTTGTTCAACAAGCGCTGACGGTGATCGTGACTTCCGGAATCGGTGGAGCGATTGGCGGAGCCGTTGCGAGCTCCCTATTCAAAAAAGGCTCGCTCGCCCAATAAATATAGCGAACGAGACTAACCAAGGTATGTTGCGCTGGAAACTCTGTCGTTGGGCGAGGACTCGCGACAAGTTCAAAGAAAATAGGCCAAAAAGGGAAGAGGTAGGGCTGACGATCCTCAGTCAGCCGAATTGCAGGAACCGGAGTGGCTGCCTAGGGATAAGCAGCCCTACCTGATTCCATAATCCCCGGCCGCGCGATACCCTTTAATACATCGGAACTAGTTTTGGAGATATGTAGAGTAAACTCCCCTACATCTTCTCGGAAGCCTGAGATAGAATCTCGTAGGTGCGCGTGACCATCTCTCTTGGGTCCTCAAGCAAGCCTGCTGCAATCAAGGAATTGTCGAAGGCCTGAAGAGCGATCAACTTGGCTAGGTCAGGATTCGACTCTCGCTGCTGATTCAGGTTGATCATCAATGAATGTCTAGGATTGATCTCGAAAAGCACTTCGTTGGGCATTCCGGAATCCTGACCCATTTGACGCATCATGCGACGCATCTGGGATGACATTGCGTCGGGGGACAAGGCCATTGAGGGACTATCGACAAGCCTAGTAGAGACTTTCACTTCCTTGACCCGATCGCCGATCGTTTCCTTGAGCCAAGAGCAAAGGCCCTTGCTCTCGTCCTCGGAAAGGCTGCCTTCATCGTTTGGCTCGTGAGTATCTTCGAGCTTAAGATCGCCTTGGTCGGCAGACACGAGAGTCTTCTCTTCGTATTCACGGAGGTTGGACATAACGTATTCGTCTACCGCTTCGTAAAGGAAAAGCACCTCTACGCCTCGGGCTTTAAATCCTTCTAGGTAAGGTCCGCTCTCAATGGCTTCCCGGTTTTGCCCTAGAATGTAGTAGATTTCTTTCTGATCCTCCTTCATGCGAGACACGTAGTCAGCGAGGGAGGTCCTTTTGCCCTTTTCCAAGGTTGAAGACTCGAAATACAGGAGTTTCGAAAGCTCCTCTTTATAGGTGAAATCGATGGCTACGCCTTCTTTGATAAAGAAGCCGAACTTGTCGAAGAATTCCTGATACTGCTCGGGGCGTTTCTTGGCTTCTTCGGCAAGGAACTTCAGAAACCGCTTGGTAATTACTTTGCCTAGCTTTTGGAGCAGGGATTTGTCCTGCATGGTTTCCCGAGAAATGTTGAGAGGTAAATCTTCGCAGTCGACGACCCCTTTGGTAAAACGCATCCATTCCGGGAGAAGCTCGTCGGGCTTAGAATCGATGAGTACTTTCCGGCAGTAGAGAGCGACTCCAGGATCGATTCGGCCCAGTCCAGCTCGTTCGGGGTTCTCTTGGGGAACGAAAAGCAAGGCGTTGATGGCCAAGGGCGCGTCCGCGCTGAAATGCAAACGATAGCGTGGCTCATCCCAAGCGTTGGCCTGGAATTTGTAGAATTCCGTGTACTCCTCATCCTTGATCTCGGATTTGCTCCGCAACCAGAGGGCATCGATTGTGTTGACGACGTCGCCGTTTAGCTTAATTGGGAACTGGACGAAGCTCGAGTACCGCTTGACGATTTCCTTGATGTTAGAGTCGCTGGCGAATTGCTTGTCCTCGTCGTTTAAGAAAACGACGATTTTCGTTCCTCTTCGCTGGCCTTCGACTTCCTCGATTTGGTATTCACCTGCCCCGGAGCTTGTCCAGACATGGCCGGGCTCTTCCTCCTTCCAGGAGCGGGAGTAGACCTTGACTTCTTTGGCGACCATGAATGCCGAATAGAACCCGACTCCAAACTGGCCGATCAAGTTCTCGTTCTTCTCGCCTCCTTGTTTCAGGGCTTCGAGGAATTGTTTGGATCCAGAATGGGCGATCGTTCCGAGGCTCTTTACGAGCTCGTCTTTGGTCATTCCAATTCCGAAATCCTGAATCGTGATGGTGTTGGCCGTGTCGTCCGTGCTGATTTTGATCTCGAGATCTAGATCTTTGTCGAAGATGTCCTTCTCGGTCAGTTTGACGTGCCGGATTTTCTCCAAGGCGTCAGAACTATTGGATATCAATTCGCGGACGA
>CAZFUD010000107.1:0-13850 GCA_964521705.1 uncultured Opitutaceae bacterium
AATCACGATTTTTCCCGGGCCCGCTTTAGTCGAATTGGAGTTGCTAGGGACTGAATGCGCGATATGGATACTGATGCATGTTGGTAATTCGCAGAAAAGTCGAGCGCGACCAGAGCTACACCGTTTTTATGCTTCCCGGGTATTTAAAAGAGTGGCCCACATCTGATTACGAGCATCAAGAAATATTGAAGGTGTTTAAGCAAGACAGGCCGCTTGATGGCGTTGTCAATGACTTCTCGGAATTCGGAATTTCAATATCGCCAGACAAGTTCCCAGATTCCAAAGAAAAGCAGCCTTAGGACGCGATCTGGTTTCTAGCGACAAGGAAGCCGGAAACCAGCCCAGCGAGAACAAGTTGTAGAGCGTGGTAGATCATAAGTGGAATCAGAATCGGACCTTGAGCTAGATTCCCAGACTGACCGGCAAATACGACTGCAGCGATAGGCACGCCAGCAGCTAGCGTCTTTTGGGAACTACAGAAAAATACCGCGATCCTTTGGCTGGCGGACTGTGAAGCTAGCCACGAGGATGCCCATGCCAGAGAAGACAGAAGACCTAGAAACAGGGAGGAATAGAAGACAGCCAGAAGAATGGACAAGAAAGGGAAATCGGCCCACACGTGTTCAGAAAAGCTGTCGCAGAAAGCCGCGAATACGACGAACAGGATCATGCCATTGTTGAAACGTTTGATGGCTTTTTCAAACAAGTCTATTGCCTGGTTTGTTGTCGCCATCCGAATCAGCTGCCCGATTATTAGCGGTAGAAGAATAAAAAAGGCGATCTTGGCGATGAGCGAACCTATTGGGGTAAACTCATTATTCGCGTTGGCCAATAGGGCCAGGCACCAGAGAGGCGTGATAACCACACCTATCAGGTTCGAAAGCGTCGCGTTGAATAGGGCGGCTCCAGCGTCGCCACCGCTATTCGCGGTAAACACGGTGGATGAAAAGATCGTCGATGGCAGGACAGAAAGAAAAAGCAGTCCGGGTTGAAAATTTGAGGGAATCCAGCGGCCGAACAGGATAATCAACAGAAGCATCAGCGCTGGGGAGATCAGAAAAATGCAGCTCTGGCAGTAGATATGAAGTCGCCATCGAGTAACGCTGATAAGCAGTTTGCGGGTGTTCAGCGTCAGGCCCTGGAAAAAGAAGATTAGGGCGATAGCTATTTTAGTCGTGATCTCCGTCTTTAAGGGTCCCCCTGCCGATCCAATATCGGGAAACAAGTAGGCCAAGAGAATCGCCATGAGGATACCTCCCGTCAAAAGCTGGCCTTTGAGACGATTGAACATACCGCTATCGTGAAAGCCTATTAGCTATTTTGATCTTTCGAAACAGTTTCAATTTAACTGGTTTGTGCCGGGGCGATCAATCGGAAGCTAATCGAAATGAAATCGTTTACCAGGTGCTGTCCTAGGGCTTCGAAAATCCTTCCGGATCCATATTTCGAATCCCATTGGACTCGATCGCAATCGAAGTGAGCTTGAAGGGCTATAGAGGTCTCATTGTATCCTAAAAGTGCGGGGAATTGGATTTTGGCTAAACGCCCGCTCAACGATAGGGTTCCCTTGACCCGGTAGTTGGGCGAACCTGGGGATGCGTTCGGCATCGACTCCGCGGATTGGAGCTCGAAACTGGCCGTGGGGAATTTGTCTATGAGGAAAAAGTCGCCCGTTCTCAGATGATCGATCAGGACCTGAGCCAGTTTGCTGTCCTCGATGTCCCGACAGAATATGGATTCCATATCCACAACCGCTTTTCCTCCGAATAAGCGACCCTGATCCAACTCGATCGCCGCGCTTGAAAGACTAACGCTACCGTCGTGTTGATTGACTAGGTTTCGTCCAACCCATCTATCGACGCTTTTGTCTACGTCGACTGCGAACTCGCCGCTAGGAGCAGCCAAGGATTGGCCGTCGCCAAGGACAGGAACCCCAGCATCTTTCCAGGCTTCGATCCCTCCCTGAAGAACGGAGACGTTTGTCCATCCAGCCTCTGTCAATTTTTCGTAGGCGGAACGGGCGGCTTCAAATTGATCGCTCAGGCCGTAAAGGGCGATTTCCCGATCTTTGTCTGGAGCAATTTTGGTCGCGGTTTCAATAAAGCTGATTTCGTAGACGCAGGCATTTTCAGCATTAGGAAGATGTTCGGCTTGGAAATGCTGTTCAGTGAGAACGTCTATAACTTGAATAGGCGGTTCTTTGGCATGCGCCTGGTTGAGCGATTGAGGTGAAACTGATTTCATAGCGTTTCGATTTTACCGGGAATGGTCGCGGGACTTCACAACTGAAGTTGCATATGAATGTGCTCGATTCCAGCCTCAATAAAGGGATCGCCGTGAGTTTGAAAACCAAATCGTTGGTAGAAAGGGGCGGCGTGAACTTGTGAAGCCAGAACCACGAGGCTGTCTCCACGATCACGGGTAGCCTTGATCAGGGCTCGGAGTATCGCGGATCCGATGCCCCGCGAACGATAATCTGGTAGTACAGCCATTCGACCGATGTGGCCGTCTGGAAGCAAACGTCCAGTCCCCACGGCTTTGCCATCGATGCACGCGATAGCGTGAAGGCAATCTGGGTCTTGCCCGTCGATTTCGAGACTAGGATCTACTCCTTGCTCTTTGACAAAGACATCGAAGCGTATGGAAAGGATCGCCTCTTGATGCCGCGAAAATCCAGTTAGTTCCACAGAAACCATTATCGTCGATTAATACTGTGTGTAGAGCGCTTGTCGAAGGCGATGTTCACATACATGATTCTGGTCGTCTCCCCCCATTTAGGCATAAGTATTCGCGACCGCTTATTACGATTCGCCTCGCATGGCAGAGCATGATGGTGTACTCTTGTACAAATAAATAGGCTAAACTCTCTATTAACAAAATTCGATTGTTTCGCTACATTGATGCGTTAGGTTCGAATTGGAATACGAGTCTAAGTTTGGGGTTCAATATAGAAGCAAGTATGGGCGTTCCTCCAGTATTGGCAGCGATTTTATTTTTGGCTTTGTGGGTTCCCGCGCTGAGCGCGGAAATGGAGCCTGACGAAGGGCCTCCGCTCGTATTTTCGCACCACCTCGTCCCTGAAGACCTGAGGGGAGGAGAACGATATCAACTTGGCCCGATCGGGCATGTAGTGAATTTTGGATACGAGTTCGAACTCTACAGTGATTTTGGAGAGTACCGTGTACGGGGAATCGATATGCTTGAAAAGCGGGTTAATGAAATTCACGCCCTCGAGAGGCTGGAGCAAATCAGTAAGACAGACGCGTTTGCTAAGTCCTTTTCGGAAGCGCTCAAAAACCCGTTGGTTCGGACTTGGACAGTAGCTCGAAAACCAATATCGACAGTGGCGGGAATCCCGGGTGGAGTTGTTCGGTATATGCAGGGCAAGTTTTATGAGGTCAAAAAGGGATCTCGAGTGGTCGCGTCCAAGGCGAACTCCCAGAACTTCAAAAATAGAGAGCCTAAAGCTTCGGAAGATGGCGAATCGTCGGAGGGAACGGTTAAGAAAGTTGGAGGAGCCACCAAAAAATTGAGTCGTCGGCATTTGGGATTCGACCGAGCTAAGAGGGGTTGGGCCAGGCGTTTAAAGGTGGATCCTTACACGACTAACGATAATCTCCAGTATGAGTTGGAGCGAATAGCTTGGGCTTCGAGCGTTGGTTCTTTCGCGGCAGAGTTTGCCATGCCAGCGAGCTCGGTTCTCTCCTACACGTTGCAGGCTCAGGAGCTGGTTTGGAGCAAATCCGCGTTGGAGCTAGAGCGCTTAAACTCGATTGCTATCAAGAATATGGGTATCGAGGAAGACGTTATCATGATTTTCAACGATCTCGACCACTACACGCTCACTGAAAAGACCGAACTCGTTCTAACGTTAGAAGGGCTCGATGTGGATGGAAGACTAGAGCTTGTCCGCCTATTGTTGGAGGTTCAAAGCAGGGAGGAGGCGCTGCTCGTAGTGAAGATAGTATCTGTCTTTGGAAATTACAGTCAGCTGATAAAGCCATTGCACAGGTTGGAGGTTCGGAGGGGACTGGCGGTTGCGGTGAGCGAAGAGGGATCTATCATTCTTCCATTGGCTTTGGACTATCTCCATTGGTCGCCGGATCTTACTGATCCGCTGCTCTCCGAGGAAATGGAAGGCGTCTCGAGAGAGCTTTGGATCAGCGGTACTGCCTCTTCTATCGCTAAGCGGCAATTGGCCCTCAGACATTGGAAACTGGAAGAACGGTGTTTTGAAAAGTTTTCGGAGCTGAGAGCAGCAAGATAGATCAAATTCGCTTAGGTTTGGTCGCCAGGTGCGACAGCCTGATTTTGATTGCCACCACAATTGAGCTGTGTTCTAAAAACCGGCAAGCAAATCTGAAAATCTATGTTATCTCGCCGTAAATTCATCAAAGCCTCTGCTCTCGCTACGAGCGCCTTCGCCATAACCCCTTCATGGGCCAAAGCGGCCAACGGAGACATCCGGGTCGCTGTGGTCGGTCTGCGTGGAAGAGGCAAGAGCCTCATTAAGGACGTCTTTCGAACAGAAGGAGCCCGCCTAGTAGCCCTATGTGATGTGGATACCGATGTCCTAGCGGAACGAGCTGCCGATGTAGACAAAGAGTACGGTGTTACAATCAGCCAGGAGAGGGACTATAGGAAGCTTCTCGAGCGAAAGGACGTCGATGCAGTCGTTCTGACCACGCCTAATCATTGGCACGCTCTGCAGACAATTTGGGGATGCCAAGCGGGTAAGGATGTTTACGTCGAAAAACCAGTTTGCCATAGTGTTTGGGAAGGACGCCAAATGGTCAAAGCTGCCGAACAAAACGGCAGAATCGTTCAAGCAGGGTTCCAGAACCGCTCCGACGTTGGTTTGAACGAAGCATTTCCTTGGATTCATGCCGGCAATATCGGCGAAATCAAGATGGTGCGGGGATTATGCTATCGGAATCGCGAGAGCATCGGCAAGATCGATAGCCCTCTGGTCCCGCCAGAATCGGTGGACTATGATATGTGGCTCGGGCCCGCCGAGCTTCAGGATGTTTATCGCCCGAGATTCCATTACGATTGGCATTGGGATTTTAACACCGGCAATGGGGACTTGGGGAACCAAGGTCCGCACGAGCTTGACCTAATGCGGTGGATCCTTGGCGATCCGGATCATCCGTTGAAAGTCCAGTCTTTGGGAGGAAGATTCGGCTGGAACGATGCGGGAAACACTCCGAACATGGGCATCACATCTTTTGATTGGGGCGGCGTACCCGCTATCTTCGAAGTGAGAAACCTCTGGGTGAAACCGGAATTGAATAGCGCCCCGAATTTCAAGGGAAGCCGAGTTGGAGTTATTGTCACTTGCGAGGGAGGCGAATTCCGCGGTGGACGTGGAGGCGGAATCGTTTACGACAATGATGGGAAGAAACTCACAGCATTCAAAGGTGATGGCGGGTTCGATCATTTCCCAGCCTTCATCAGGGCGATCAATAGTCGTAGCGAGGCGGATGTGGCGTCCCATTTGGAAAGCGCTTACAAGTCGAGCTGCCTCGCTCATCTGGGGAATATTTCCTACTTGGAAGGTGAAGAAGCGAATGGCAAAGCGACCGCGAAGTTTGCTGGTAAAGACTCATTGTTGGAAGAGGCACACGGCCGTTTTCATGCCCAGCTGGAAGAGTGGAGCGTGGACCAGTCTCGCGAACTTTGGAAAATAGGTAACGAGCTGAAGTTCGACGCCAGTTCCGAAAAGTTTGTCGGCGGTAAAGGGTATCGTCAGGCCAACAAGCTCCTAAAACGGAAGTATCGTCAGGATTACGAAGTGCCGGCGAAAGTTTAGAAAGCATCGCCCAAATCGGATTTTCAGCCGGGTTCCGAACAGTCGGATCCCGGCTTTTTATTTGTGAAGGTAGCGAACGTATGGGGAAAATCCGTTGCGTAATCCGGTGGAACGGAAATAGTAGGCGGAAATGTTTACAGGATTAGTCGAAGAAACCGGCGAAGTATTGAGTTTCCACACGCAGCCTGAAAGCTGGAGGTTGAAACTGAGAGGAAAGCTGGTTTCTGAAGATGTACAGATTGGCGACAGCATAGCTGTCAACGGTTCCTGCTTGTCGGTTACGGAGACTAGTAAGCATACGCTTGTCTTCGACGTGCTGGAAGAGACGCGACTCGTTACCAATTTGAAAGATGTGGATTTGGGATCGAAGGTAAATCTCGAGCGAAGCCTGAGGCATGATGGAAGATTGGGTGGCCATTTCGTTACGGGTCACGTCGACTGTATTGGCAAGATCAAGGAGATCAGGCATAAAGGGCGAGACGTGCTGTTGAGAATCGAGGCACCTAAGCCGTTCAGGAAGTATTTGGTCTATAAGGGTTGTATCGCGGTTGATGGCATATCCCTCACCATCGCGGAAGTCTCTGGGCAAACAATCAGCATTTGGCTTATTCCTCACACTTTGGAAATGACGAATCTTGGAGATCGAGAAAAGGGTGAAGCCGTTAATCTGGAATTCGATTTACTAGCTAAATATGCAGAGAAAATCCTAATGGACCAAGATCGATCGAAATGAAATCGGAGCTAGAAGCGATAGTTGAGGAACTGAAACGATTGCGGGAAGAGGGAGTATCCTACGTCAATGTATCCGATCAAACGCTACAGTCGTTAAAGAATGCCGCGGTTGAGGATAAAAGCAGGGAGGTAGTTTCACCGCCCGAAGTTGGTTCGTCGGTTGCCGTGGAAATCCCGGATAAAATTCGTTCCGCTTCGCCAGAGGAATTTGATCGATTGCTCAAAGAGGACGTGGACGAAAAGCCGAATGCATCAACTTCGGGCAGATCATCATTGGGCGCCCTGCCCGCGTTTTCCCTCCCTGAAGGGGATAAGGCTGAACGCTGGGAAGCCCTTAGGGAGATCGTTATGAATTGCCCTGTTTGCCGGAAGCATACGCGGAAAGATTTCAAGACCGTATTTGGTGTGGGCAATCTGGACGCGGACATATTCTTTTGCGGCGAGGCCCCCGGAGGAGATGAAGAGGAGCAAGGCGAACCATTCGTAGGTAAAGCGGGCCAATTGCTTAACAAGATGATCAAAGCGATGGGCTTGGAGCGAGAGCAGGTCTACATCGGGAACATAATGAATTGGCGTCCGAGTCTTCCCACCCGGATTGGCAATAGACCACCGACGCGAGAAGAAATGAACTTCTGTCTCCCTTACTTGATCGGGCAAATAGAGATAGTAAAACCAAAATTGATCGTAGCTTTAGGGGCGACCGCCGCCAAAGGGCTACTGGGATTTGATTCGGTCAAAAGCTTGAGGGAAGTGAAAGGAGTTTGGCATGAATTCGCAAACACGCCTTTAATTCCAACGTATCATCCATCGTATTTGCTTCGCAATGACAGCAAGCGTGACAAACGAGCGGCTTGGGAGGATCTCTTGAAGGTTATGGACCGCTGCGAACTCCCGATCAGCGAAAAGCAGCGGCAGTATTTTCTATGAGAAAGCCTGCTTAGTACCGTTCTCGGTCTACCAGTTCGAAAATCCGTTGGTTAAGCGTGTTTAAAGGAACGGGTTTCGCTAGGACGAGATCCACGTATTTTGGTGGGTCTTCCGAAGAGTCCATAATGTCGCTAAAGCCGGTTACCATAATGAGCGGCGTATCAGGGCTTTGGCTCTTTATCTTTTTCGCGAGGGCGTCGCCAGTCATATTGGGCATGGCCCGGTCCGTAATGACGAGGTCGTAGGGTTTTGATCCGAAAGCGTTTACGGCAGCTTCGGCGGACTCGAAATTGTCAACCTCGTGGCCGCCGTTGCCTAGCAATTCTGAGATGACTTCTAGAAGTACGGCTTCATCATCAACGAGCATTACACGCAGGGGTCGAATACGCTTATCGGTAGGAGAAGTGAGCGAAGCAGGTTTGGCAGCTTCTTTTGCTGGAAGGAGTATGGTAACCTTGGAGCCAACTCCTTTATTGGATTCGATCTGGAATTCACCACCATGGCGTTTGACAATATTGGATACAATCGAGAGTCCGAGTCCAGTCCCGGACTCACCTTTGGTGGAGTAAAAGGGATTTTGGCACTTGAGTATTTCGCTTTCCGACATCCCTTTCCCGGTATCGGATATTTGTATGCGAATTTGGCCTTCATAGTCCTGGATAGAAACGTTTATCGATCCATCACTCTCAATTGCGTCTGCGGCATTCAGGACGATATTGGAAAGAGCCTGCCGGATTTCTGATTCATTCCCGTGGAGGCACTTATTCGTATCGATCTTGGTTACGAAGGCGATATCCACGCCTCTTGCTTCCGCTTGGCTTTTCCATCGATGCTGGGTCAGGTCTTTGACCTGCTGGGCAAGTGAATGAGGGTCGATATCGACTGCCACTTCGATTTCCTGATTCTGGGAACTATAGAATTCTCTCAGTCGGTTAACGACGGCCGCCCCATCCTGAGCGGCTACTTTGATCTTTTCAAGGAAAGATACCAGCTTCTGGTTATCTCGACCTTCTTCTGGCATTTTCAAGAGGAGTTCGGAGAAGCCGAGAATGGGAGCGAGCAGGTTGTTGAAGTCGTGGGCGATTCCGCTAGCCATCTGGCCAAGAGTGCGGAGGCTTTCCTGCTGCATAGCTATGCTTTGAGCTTCTCTTTCACGAGTTATGTTCTCCAGCATTAAGGCCGAGCCTCGCAGCGCGCCTTCGCTGTTACGCAAGGGCAGGACACGCGCTTTGACCCAGAAACCGTCGCTTTTTTTCCGATACAGATAGATTTCCTTTTCGCAAATCGAACTTCTCGCGATACAGGATGATACGTAGTCGGCGGTATCTTTGTCTGTAGCCTCTCCTCGTAGATCGGAAAACGATTTGCGGATGAATTCTTGCTGAGAATAGCCTGTTTCGATTTCGAAGAGGAGATTGGAATCAATGAATGGCGAATTCTCTGTGGGATTGCCGAGGACAGCGATGGAATAGCCGGGCAAGGCGTTGTTCAGCTTGTCGATAATCCGTGTAGTTCCAATCTCGGAAAAGGTGATGTCGATACCTCTAAAGACGTGTCCGATTGAAGTGGGCCGGCCATGTAAAACAAAACTGCGCTCGAGTTTCCCCCCGATGTTGAATCTTATTTGGAGGAAATCCTTTTCATCCGATGGACCCTCATTTGAAAGGTATTCGGAAATTTGATCCAAATCGGCTGGGTGAACGATATCGGCAATATTTACCGACTGTAAATTGGATTCACCTAAACCGAAAAGCGAAGCGAAGACCGCATTGGCGCTTTCCAAGCGTCCTTTGCTTGAGCAACTGAATCTTAAAATTCGATCAGTTTCAGTCGCCTCAGTTTCCGATTTCGAACTCGGGGATTCTACCGCTTTCAGGACTATCCGAGTCTGTTCCGGGTGGATTCCTACGAAAAGTGGGATGCGTTTAAGGCGGATCTGTTTCGACGGACCTTTTTGCCAAACCGTTTTTATAGTCGCCTCTTCTTGGTTTTGGGGAAGATCCAAACGAGTAAACCAGGCCTTGAAGGAGGAGGGATCTTCAACTAGATCGAATATGCTTCCCTTTGGAAGGTCACCGTTCCGCTGATTCCAGATGGATCTCGATTCACCAGTAGCATCGAGGAAGCGACCGAATCCATCATGAAGCGTATAAGCAGCATTTTCGCTGGACAGGCTAAAGTCCCGGAAGAGATCCCAGTTCAGTAGGGGTAGGGCTGATTGATTTTTGGGCGACGGGTTGCTAGACGCGTCGCCATCAGGCTGGAGCCGTGTGTCTGCAACGTCTCGTGAGCGAGAGCATATAGTGGGGAAATGATTGGCCGGAGAGTCGCTGCCGATTGGCTGCGAACCGCCAGAAGCCTCTGGTCGTTTACAATCCATGGATTTATTGATTGTTGTGAGGGCTGAGTCCTTTCAGCCCGAAATCGCGGAATGAGAAATTCTAGATCCGCGATTTCCTGGAAAATGGCTATCCTAATCCCGATGGAATTAGGATAGGAAAAAATGGCTGTGATTCTACTGGAATAGGATTCGCGGGTTAGGCCAGTGAAATAAGCTCGTTCTTTATCGCATAGCGCGTGAGCGCGGCGACATCGTGGAGATTGAGCTTCCTCATGATATTCGTCCGGTGATTGTCTACCGTGCGGACGGATATGTTGAGGCGGGCTGCGATCTCCTTTGTGGAGTAGCTTTCGGCGACGAGTTGCAGGATCTGCTTTTCGCGATCGGAGAGGGGGATCTCGCCAGAGCTGGAATCGGGATCGAGAATCAAGGAGCGCATGACGCTTGCCATTTTGGGACCGATAAAGGTTCCGCCCCCAGAAATGATATCTAACGCTTTCTTGAATTCATCAAAACCGTCCATCTTGTCGACGTACCCTTGAGCTCCAGCGGATAGGAGTTCCCGAATGTTTGCGGAGCTCGCTATTCCGGAGAAAATAAGCACCTTCACACTAGGTACATGCAACGTCAGCCCACGAAGGACCTCGGTGCCGCTGAGTTCAGGGAGACCGACATCTAGAATGACGGTGTCCGGTTTTAGCTTGATGCATCCCTGCAGACCTTCCTCGCCGTTGCCGAAGGATCCCACAATTTCATAGCCTGGCAGAATCGAAATGAATTCGGAAACCATTTCTCTGATTGCGGTTTGATCTTCTATAATTATGACGCTTTTCATGTATTTGAACTTCCTGTTGCTCCCTTGAACTACGGACGCGGGGTATTTTTCTTTAGTAGCAAATCCTCGAGAACTCACTCGAATGGAGGCTTTTGCCGCGATTGTCTTAGAGCGAATCGCTCGAATTGGGGTATTTCCGATAGGCCTTCTAGGTGGGAAAGGCGCCTAGTCCGACTTGAAAAAGAAAAGACGGGCTCCGGTTAATCCGGAGCCCGCCATCCTATTCCTGCACCACAAAGTGCTTTTACTAACAAACCTACCCCTAGGTTTATATCACCTGTAACTACACTAACGTAAAAGATTCTGCCACTGTCGTTCCTCTGCTTGCTGAGCCGCGACTGACGCTCCAAGCGCTACGAGACCCTTATAGTCGGTTCCTGCCTCGATGACCCGGCATCCTTCGAAACCGGCTTCCTCGAGCAAGTTTTGGAGGCTGTCAGAGAAGCCGGGTATGCGGCTGCCGCCTCCTGTGATAAAAATGTTCCGCAAGAGATCCGGGATACTATCGGGGTCTGCCCTTTCTATTAGAAGTTCCATTCCTCGAAAAACGGTTTTGAGCAATTCCGTGCAGCCGCGATCGATCGCGTCGGCGACTTCTAGACTCCTGAGTCTTCCGCGAATCATCACGGGAGCCGTCACAGCATCTCTAGCTCCATTTACAAAAGAATTGCGCTCTTTGATATCCCGGCATCGTGGGATCGAGATTCCACAATCTGGGTATCTAGAGAGAATAGCTTCCTGAATAATCTCATCCACCTGATCTCCGGCAAAATTGAGAGTCAGTTGATCGTCATCAGAAGGGTAGCACCCCTGGATAATGCAGATATCGGTCGAGCCAGCTCCTATGTCCACGAAAAGGGAATTCGCTACGGCGTCGATTCTATCCGTCGCTTGACGCGTTCCTAGCGCAGCCAAAAAGGGTTCGGGAATTAGGATGACTCGGTCGAAAATTCCGGTGGACGCTAGCCGAATGTCCTCACTCGCCTTTTCTGCAGCTTTGGACGGCATGCCAATGACGGCTCGAAGTTCGACGTGGCCTGTTCCTGCACGCTCCGCGATATGATTAAGAAAGGCTCTGGCGGCATCTAGATTCGTGATCACTCCATTCTGCAGCGGGTAGACCAAATTCAGATGAAGCTTGTGGGCTAATGCCTCTTCTCCGAATAACTCGCTCCGATTCTCGGGGAGAACGCCTGGAAGAATGCCGGGACGAGCGTAACCGACTACGGTCGGAACCTCATCTATATGCAAAGGTTTGGCGGTCTCGTCCGATAGGACCTGCACGCAGGTTCGGCTTGTTCCCAGGTCAAGACCAAGCAGGACCGAGCCCGCTGATAGCGATTGAATACGATTCGATGGCTTTTGAGTCGTCCTCTGGAACTCTGAAGCCTTTGGGCTTCGCTCCGATTCGCTCTCCGCGTCCGCTGTCGAAATCAGATCTTGAGAGGCTGGGTAGCCTAGAAATGCGGTTTCTTGGCTAGAGGCTAAACTTTCTTCAAAGGGTGTTGTGGAATTCGGATTCATTGGGAACGGTAATTCAGATGGGTGTCAGGACTTCGCAACGCTCTGCTGGTCAATCAGTTCGCTTGCCTGGGCATTGTTGATCGATCCAACGATCTCGTTCAGAGGCAGGACCGACTTTGCGATCGACTCGGAATCGCTTTTTTGGACGGCGTCGATCATGGAAGGCACGTCATCGATAGCGATAGATCCTGGGGCTAAATCCCGTCTGATTTGGGAATGGCTAGCTGCGGTCTGGACCCACGGTCGATTGCGAGCGGCTCCATCTTGATGGGCAAGTATTTCGCGTCGCTGCTCTTTCAAATAGATCTCCCGATATTTGGCCGCAACTTGTTCCTCTACCTTAGGAATGATTCGTTTTACCAGAGTGTCCCTGTAGACATTTCGTAGCCGCATTCCTTGATCAACGATGGACTGCTCGCGATTGAACATATCCCTAAGGTCAGCCTTAGCCTCACTCTTAAGGGAAGTTGGAAGCAGTTTGATCCAAGATCGAATGAGTCCGGGGAGTTCTTCTTTGATGATTCTTCGAGATTCGCCCTCATCGCCTTCTTTATAAAGTACGCAAGCGGCTCGAAATCGTTCGACGATCTTCGCCCAGCGGCTTTCCGCTTGTTCCGTTACTTTGGTTGATGCGATCATGGATTGTTCGCCGAGTGTTCAGCGAGAAGCATGCCAACCTTGTAACTCGTTGATTTACAAAGACACCGTCAAATAGAGCAATTGGCGCAACCAGGATCCTGAGCAAATCTGCCTGCTAAACGGGGCGAATTTTGCCGGTTGGTTAAGTAGGATCACTCGATATTTGAACAAAGGATGGACAGCGGCTGTCGGCAATTTCCGATCAACAGGAAGTCCAATGCGCAAATTTGAAACCCGAGGATTGCATCTGGAGTTCAAACAAACGTAGATTCGTTCTTCCTTTTCAGAATTCGAATTCCAAGAACCTAGACGATGAACAGACGGCATACCAAACGAAACCGTTCCTTCTCCAGCAAGCGTGGCTTTACCTTAATCGAAATCATGCTCGTCATTGGGCTTATGGTGCTGCTCGTGGGACTGGTGGTTACGAACGTAGATAACCTTTTTGGCACCAATCAGGCGGAACTCGTTCGCTTCAAGGTAAAAGAGTCGTTTAAGACTCCTTTGACCAGCTACCGTATTCACATGGGGAGTTTTCCAACTACCCAGCAGGGATTGAAGGCTTTGGTGCAGCGGCCAGAAAACGACGGAGGACGTTGGCGCGGACCTTACATTGAGGGTCCGGAAGACTTAGTGGATCCTTGGGGTCGAGAGCTTCAATACCGCTACCCGGGAACGCACAATACTTCGGCCTACGATCTCTTCTCTCTTGGGCCCGATGGGACCGAATCCGGGGACGATATTACTAATTGGTAGAGCGGCTTCCCTGAAATCTATTTATTAATTTTGGCGGTATCGTCTCCTTTCGGTCCCGCGCCTAGGACAATGGGGCGAATGAGTTTGAAAGCGGGTTATCCCTCAGGGAACCGAAGTGCATTTACGCTGATCGAGCTCATGCTCACTATGGCGCTGATCGCCTTGCTGTCGTCGCTTTTCATTTGGAATATTCAGTCTCTGCTCAAGCAAGGAGAGCTGGAAGCGTTGCAAAACGAGCTATGGAGCGCAGTCGAGAAAGCTAAGCAGAGCGCGGTATTCAATAG
>CAZFUD010000108.1:0-13831 GCA_964521705.1 uncultured Opitutaceae bacterium
AGCAGTTCTTCGATTCTTATCATCTCTTTGCCGTCCTTTGGCGACCACCCAAGAAGAGCGATAAAGTTGACCACCGCCTGAGATAGGAAATACCTTTGCTGGTACTCTTCTATGAGGGCGCCTTTGTCCCGTTTAGACATCTTGCCTTTACCGATCTTCGGATCCTTTAGAATCATCGGCATATGGGCGAAGATCGGGGGAGGAGCTCCAAACGCCTTGTAGAGTTCGAGGTGTTTGGATGTGTTGGAAAGGTGATCTTCGCCACGCAACACATGAGTGATGCCCATGGAAATGTCATCGACTACGTTTACGAAGTGAAATCCCGGATTGCCGTTCGAGCGAACGAGCACGAAATCGCGCTCTTCCCGTCGGGTTACCTTGCCTCGAATTAGATCGTCGATGACAACTGGCTCTGTCCTGACTTTTTCGATTTCCGCTTTGTGATACTCGTCGTACTCGGTATAGCGTTCACCCTCGAGCTTGAAGAATATGGCGCCATCTTTTTCGTATGCCCGCCCCGCATCTTCCAGTTTCTGCAAATACTCGCGGTAGATATCGCCGCGTTGGCTTTGGAAATAGGGCCCGAATTCACCGCCCGCTTCGGGGCCTTCGTCCCAGTCCAAGCCAAGCCAGCGTAGGACTCTAAGAATTTCATCAAGAGCAGCTTGCGTATTGCGTTCCTTGTCTGTATCCGCGATGCGAAGAATGAAACGTCCGCCTGTTTTGCGGGCGTAGAGCCAGTTGAATAAAGCGGCCCGAGCCGTGCCGATATGCACGGAGCCGGTAGGGCTAGGCTCGAATCTGACGCGAACGTTTTCCATAGGCAGCAACACGTTGCGCGGAAGGAGATACGAATCAAGGCATCTCTGAGGCCCATCCTGAATCCTACCTCATCGCCGAGCGAACCGGCTGATCTGGTACAACAAGCAAATGGAAAGCCCAACTAGAAGGGATCCGAATAATGCCCATCCTTGGATTGAGAAAAACTGGATCATATAGAATCCGATGAAGGGGGCCACCAGTCCTCGCATTCCTGCTGTGAATGTATGGACCGACATGTAGTTCGTCTCTTCACCAACCGGGGCGAACTTGGTGACCCAAAGGCTCCAATTGACGTTTCCACCCGCCAACGCGAGACCGTAGCCGAAGGCGCCCAAGTAGATTCCGCGAATCGAGTCGGCGAAGAAGAAGGAGACGATCGCGGCTAGCTGAACGCAACTCGCCAATCCACGTATGAGAAAGAAATTGAAGGCGTCGAAAAGATGCCCCCAGATAGATGTGGCGATGATCCTCGTGATGCTGGGGATGACGATCGCCGCGATTGCGATTTGTGTATTGGTAGCTTGTATACTGTATTCATCGCTGGTCATGTACTCGATCTGGAGGGGCATGGTCGTTAGATTTCCAAATCCGAGTATCATCCACATTCCCAGCATACACCCGAATACTTTGTCTTTCCAGGCTAGCGAAAGGTGGGTTAGCGGATTACTCTTCGGGCTTCGCTGCAAAATGCGCGAAGGCGTCATGTAGATGCAGACTCCGGAAAAGAAGCAGGCCCCTGCCATGATTTGAAAAAGTATGGGGAATGCGGAAATATCACGCTCGAGTAGCTGGCCGCCGAACCAACCAAAAAAAGGGGCCAGGGCGACGCTTAGGGTGATGGCATAAGCATCGCGTTTGCCGCGAATTGAGGACGTATAATTCGTGGAATAAATGTGAACAAGAAGCGGCATTTGCTGGGCTAGAACAGCGGCGGCAATCGTGCCGGCTCCGAGGAATACCCATAGCTTGTCAGACCCGGCCGAAGCGGCAAGGAACAGGCAGCCCGCGCAAACATAATTGATGCTGCAAATCGTGCTCGTGCGCATTCTCAGTCGGGGAAAGTAGAAGAGAGCGATTGGGGTAGTGAGCAGTCCGATCATGAAAGCCGCTGGCACGAGGGCTTTGGCAAACGAGGAAGCGTCGAAGTAGCGGGTTACAACCAGCAAGGCGAAGGTTCGCCAGCCGGCATCGATAAATCCGGCTAGGCTACTCCGCATCATGTCCCAGCGAAGCGTCCGGCGAGCGATCTCCACCGTTTCGGTGTCTGTATGCTGGAGTGCTGGAGAAGTCATTCGATGATCTGGATGTGGTGAACCGGCGCTAATGCGGCGCTGCGAACCGATACGGTTGGCTAGGCCGCCGACAATGGCGGCGATCTACTTCAGGTCGAAGACTTAATTTGTTCGACTAGATCGATGAACTCGGGGAGCTCTCGCAGCGCCTTTAGGTCGCGGTCCTTTTCCAGCCATCGCGCGTCGTTGTAACCGAGCTCAATAGCTTCTCTCAGGACGACGATCGCCTCTCGCGTTTTTCCGGAAAGCGAAAGGCTGCAAGCGAGGTTATAGCGTACTCTTGGATCGCCCGGCGACAGGCGGGCCAGTTTCCGGTCAATACTTAGGGCTTGCTGGTCCATGCCGTATCTGGCGTAGAGCCCGGCTAGGATCTCGAGAATTTGAGGGTCGCTAGGGAGACGTTTTCGCAGCTTTTCTAAAAAGTTGATATCGTAGGCGTCCTGGGCATCGATCTCCATTGCCGCTAAGCGTCGCGCAGGGAAGGTCGGTCGGCAAGTATGGGTTTTTTGGGCGGATTGCTGCCGGGCATTCTCTAGGCTCGTTATAGGCAGTTTAGCTCAGTTGGTGGGCCATTCGATCCACGCGAAGTTTTGTAATTCCTAGGGCCCCTTATGCTCCATAGGCGCCAGGGAGCGATTTCTATAAAATGCCCCTTGAAGGAATCCGTTGGAGAGATGCGGGTCTTTGATCCGATATCATATCACGTGTATCCCCTAGAAACGGGAGATGCGCTCAATACTGATTATGCCATTATTAGTATGAATGCACGATTTGGCATTACACTAATCATCTCCACACTGTTTGCGGCGATCGCTGCAGGGCAAGCGGAGGAATCAGTCGAGTCGAAGGGGGTCATCCTCTCGCTTGAACAAGACACCGCGACCGTGTCGCTTGGAGTTGCTGGCAGCGTCAAGGAAGGCGATCGCGTACGAATCGATCGAATCAACGACGAAGATGAAGTCGAAGTGATTCGAGGTGAAATCATTGAAATCCGGGAGACGGACGCGATCGTGAACATCGACAGGGCTAAACTGGAGATTGGGCAAAATGCTCGCATATTTTCTGTAGCCCCGGTTGCCGAAGCAGATATCCTTGCCTCCATCCCCGACGATAAGTTCTCGTTGTCGGATCCTGTGGATGACGACAAGATTGACCGGAAGGTGGCCCTGGACGCTTGCCGTTCTGCCTTGACGGAGTTCCCGGAAGAGCCTCGCTTTCACGCCCAGCTCGGAAGACTTCTCGAAGTTCTAGAAAAGCCAGCCAGCGCCATTCTTAGCTATGAGAGAGCTCTGGAGTTGGAGCCGAGCTATCCGGTCGTTTTGCATAAGCTCGCTTCGTTGAGATTTTTCGGGCCGGAAGAATTACGCGACCTAGAGGTTGCTCGCGATTTCTACCGCCGGGCTGCAGAGCTCGAATTCGATGCCGCTATGCCAGTTATTGGTTCGATGAGCCGAGACGCTTCTGGAGGTCCGCAGGACTATGAAGCAGCTGTTCATTGGTTCAAGATCGCTGCCGATAAGGGGAATCCTTGCTCTCAAAACGCTCTGGCCCAGTGTTACGAAAATGCCTGGGGCATTGATCAGGACATTAGCAAGGCCTTGCTCTGGTACCGCAGCTCTGCGGAACTGGACCATGCTCCTGCCATGTGGAATCTCGTACGCGTCTTCGATAACGGGATTGGCGTAGAATCTAACGAAGCCTCTGCCTTCGATTGGTATGGCAAGGCTGCCAAACGCGGGCACTTGGAAGCGACCGTTGCCTTGGCCGATTGCTATCTGGAAGGCCGTGGTATTGAAACGGATTCAGAAGTCGCGCTCGAGCTTTTTAACAATGCTGTTGAAAGAGGAAACTCAGAAGCTATGCGCCGACTAGCCGAAATTTATCTCGCGGGCGAAATCGTGAAGAAGGATTACGATATAGCTGCTTCTTTTTACCGGAAAGCGGCTGGCAAGGGTGATCCGATTGCCCAGTTCAGTCTAGCTTCGATGCTGGAAAAAGGCCGTGGTATTACCCGTAACAAGGATGAAGCGATCGCTCACTATCAGGACGCCGCTCGCCAAGGTCACAACTCCTCGCAGAAGCGTCTCTTGCAGATGCAAGTAGATTGGTAGAAGCCTAAGAAACCTTTGTTTATAGTAGGTGTGAGGCTGTCCTAGACAGTCTGAGTTTGTACGAGTGTAGCATAGGCTGGCGGTTTCCGCCAGCCTATCGCTTTAATACCACATGCAAAAAGGTTTGATAAAAATGGTGCAGGCTTAAATGGGAGCCGCATCCGAGGACGGGTCCCAGATGTGCCTGGGCTGAGTTATTTGTTCCCCTCGCTGTAGCCCGCTTGGGAATCAAGCCGCCTGCCCCCCTCTCGGTTCCCGCCAATTTATCAAACCTTTTTGCATGTGGTATTATTCCGTAGCCGCGGTCTCGCGTGCCGCGTCTTTGGAACAGTATCCCTTAGCTTGAAACTCTTGGCAGGAGGCGGTGACCTGAAGGCGCTGGCTTATGGGAGTCAGACCCAGCCTGGCGGATACCGTGCTGCCGTACCACTCCATGAAGGGAGCCGGGATCTCGAATATTTTTTGGCAGTCGTTGCAGATCACCTGAGCTTGGTGGCTGTCCTGCTCCTTGTTGGGCATGTAGTACTTTAAATTCGTTCCGATATCGACTTCGCGAACGAGACTGCTCTCAACGAGTATTGGCAATGTACGATACACCGTCGCTCTCGAAACGGTTCGGTCGATCAGACGGGCCTTGTCGAGGAGCTCTTCAGCAGTGAAATGACTCGACTCCTTGAATACGGCTTCGAAGATTGCCATACGTTGGCCAGTCATTCTCAGATTATGCTTTACCAAAAAGGATCGAAATCGGTCTCTGCACTCTTCGTTGGTCACCTATGCAGTCTCAATACGATCTCAATAACTGTCAACGATGGAGTCGGGCTTGGGATTGCATGACGAAGTTGTCGCTGTCTGGCCATTGGCAGGTTTCGATAAGACGCTCCATTATCGAGCGAGCGGCAAGCTGGCTGAGACGGTCGCCGAGGGGTGTCTTGTTCGCGTCCCTATTGGTCGTAGATTCGTTCTGGGTGTTGTCGTAGAAACCGGAGCGACTGCGGACGTCGACTATTCGAAGCTAAAATTGGTCTCTCAACTTTGCTATGATGAGCCTATCCTCACTCGCGAATTGCTAGAGCTCGTCGAGTGGATTCGCGCCTACTACGGATCCAGTCGAGAGTCCGTATTGGAAACGATGATACCAGCCTCAGTTCGCCGAGGCATGACCCCAAGGAAGGTAAGATTCGTCTCGCTAGGTAGAGAGGCCAGCGATGAGGAATTAGAGCGATTGGAGAAACGGGCTCCGAAGCAAAAAGCGCTCTACGATTTTCTCTCGCAGCAAATCAGACCGCAAAATAAAGGGCTGATTTTAAAACGGCTCAATCTTTCAGCCGCGACATACAAGAGCCTCTTGGATAAGGGCTTCGTCAAGGAAGAAGCCCGTATCGAGGAGAGAATTGCCTATGATGATGAAATTGGCTCTTTGGAGTACGTCGAGGAGAATTCGATTGAGCTGAATGATGAGCAGCAAGTCGCGGTCGAAAGCCTGCGGCAGGAACTAGCTAAAGGGGGCTTTGCCACTCATCTCCTTCATGGCGTTACCGGTTCGGGAAAAACCGAAGTTTACCTTCAAGCCATGGAAAGCGCTTTAAACCGAGATCAGGGAGTTCTTTATCTTGTGCCTGAGGTTGCCTTAACCCCTCAAACCGTTGGACGGATTCGGGCTCGATTAGCTCGGCTTGGCGATATCGACGCCGTTGTTTGGCACAGCCATTTGTCGGATGGGGAACGCTTGGACGGGTGGATGGCTCTTTCTACTGGACGAGCTCGAGTGGTTGTCGGGGCTCGCTCGGCGGTATTTGCCCCGATTCGGAATCTGGGCTTGGTTATCGTGGACGAAGAGCATGAACCTGCCTTCAAGCAGGATGAGACTCCTCGTTACCACGGCAGGGATGTAGCGATTTACCGAGGGTTTTTATCAAAGTCTCTTTGTATTCTGGGTTCGGCGACGCCGTCTCTGGAAACTTATCGCAATGCAATCAATGGAAAGTATGCAGTCGATCGGCTTACGAAGCGAGTGGATGAGCGATCGCTTCCGATGATGCACATCGTGGACATGCGGCAGGAGATCATCCGCGCTCGAAAGCCCACTCAGCTTTCCAGTATGCTCGTAGAAAAGCTGAGGGAGCGATTTGAACGCAAGGAGCAGAGTATCTTGTTTCTCAATCGGCGAGGATTTTCCGCATCCATGCTGTGTCAGGAATGCGGGCATGTCGAAGTGTGCGATCGTTGCAGCGTCCCGATGACTTATCACCGTAGTGATGAAACCTTGAAATGCCACTTGTGCGGAGCCGAAGCGGCGGCTCCGATAGTTTGCCCTTCCTGTCGTAGTCCCAGAATTCGTTGGAAGGGTATGGGAACGCAACGCATTGAAAATGCGGTGATGAAGATTCTGCCGAACGCGAAAGTAGTTCGCGTCGATGCGGATACGATGAGCAGGAAGCATCTTTTTCGCCAGATCCTTGGAGATTTTCGTTCGGGGCGAATTGATATCCTTGTCGGAACGCAGATGATCGCAAAAGGTTTGGATTACCCGAACGTCACGCTTGTCGGCCTAGTGGATGCGGATCTTTCTTTGCACATTCCTGACTTTCGAGCCAACGAGCGAACGTTTCAATTGCTGGTCCAAGTTTCCGGTCGGGCGGGACGAGGGGACCTGGCTGGCGAAGTTGTCGTTCAATCATGCACTCCCCATGCGGATCCCATCCAATTTGCTCGGCATGGCGATGTTGATGCGTTTTTGCGAATGGAGCTGGAGAACCGGGAGCGGTTCCAATATCCGCCTTACCGGAGACTGATTCGACAAGTACTTCGAGGGCACAATCCGGATAAGGTGGCGTTTTTTGCCGAGCAGTTCGCGAAGCAGGTGGAGAAACGATTAGAAGGGGTCGTCGAGATTCGCGGCCCCGTGCCGTGTCCGATCGAGAAGATGAAGGACAACTACCGATTTCAAAACTGGTATTTCACGGCGAATGTTACCCCGGTGATGGGGGTTCTGCGCGAAATCGCGCGAGAAATCGCTTGGCCTGCCGATGTGGTGCAGGTGTTGGATGCTGACCCGATGATGTTGAGCTGATTCGAACTTTGGCGGCCAATAGCGTTTCATGCGTTCAAACGCACGGTCTTGATAGTGGAAATTGCCTAAATCATTGCTAAAGGGGCTCATGAAATAGCCGTAACTCTAAGCAGGAAACGCTAATGCGGTGTTTCTCAGTTTCATCGCCCAGGAAGATATTCGCTAATCCTTATCCAACAGGGTCTGAAGAATCTCTTCGGAGCCAGAGCGACGTATCGACCATTACGGTGGTGGGACGAAAGACCAAATCAACGACTCTCTTTTAACGGGCCGGGACGACAGTCCCGGCCTTAAGTGTATCTAGCGGACGAGGAGATACTAGCTCAGGGAAGATGTTGCCGTAAATGGGGCAATAGCCGTTCGGTTCGAAGACGGGCGCCTTCGGCCGTGGTGTGGTGGCTCGTGTCGTAGAACAACTCGATATCCATTACGTATTCCTCGGGCTTTCCTAGGAACTCTAAGCCTAGCGATTCGGAAAAGTCGGTAATCCGTTTGATAGTCGCCTGCGTCTGAGGGAGGGAAAGATCAAGGGCTGGGTTTTCCGCCATAGGAAGCCAGGCCATGAGGACGGTAATGAGGTTTTCTCGGGCCCAACTAGCGAACTCGGTCAAATCCCGCTTTGACATTTCCGAGATCGGCGAACGTCCCATCAAATTATAATCGTGCTCCCCCCGCCAGAGTTCATGGTCAGTTTGTATGAAATCGCCGTGCCGGTTCATTGTCAGATAGTTGTAGTAAGCGGGAATTTCGCCTTCGTACCGGCCTTCCCAACGGGCGGTCAGATTCTCGATTACCTCCGCTTCTGAAATCGGCTTCAAACGCTTATCATAGTCTCCTGTCAGGGTGCCGAGACGGACTAGGCTGCTTGCCAGTACCTTCTGCCAAGGAAGGCTCTGTAGAAACCGGGCTTTGCGGGGAAAAGATAGCGACCAGAAAAATTCCGGCGCCCATATGGCGATCTCGTCAGCAGCATAGCTTGAGTAGTTATCTCTAAAATACATGGAGTTTTCCAGACCGAGTATAACAACGTCGTCTTCTTTCGCGAATAGACGAATTTCGTCGAAACAGAATTCTGTAGGCATGTTGACATTGAAGGCCAAGTTGACGACGCTGTATCCCGTCTCCTGTTGGATCAGTTCCGAATCAAAGCCAAACCAAGCGCTCGATCCACCCTGTATCCAAATCGTCGGTCCAGATACGGACTCAGCGATATAGTGCTTGGCTATTCGCGCTTCCCGATTCAAATGATGCGGCCACCAGGGCATGCCCAGATGAGCGGCGAACCAAATAGCAACTATCGCGATCCCGGACAATACGGATAGGGCGAGATAGATGAGAAATCGTCGAGCGTTCACTAGAGATTGCGGGTTGCGGTGTTAGAAGCGGAAATAGATGAAAGGCGAGGATTGGAAGGATCCACTTTGAATGATGATTAGAGCTACGATCATCGATATAAGAATAGCCGCTTTTTTGCTAAAAACGGGTCTACCATTTGCGGGTATCGTTAACCAGGAGAGAGGTCTGGGGAATAGAGTAACGATTATCCCGGCAAGAGCTATTAGGGCAATAGACAGTCCCAGCTCCGAAAAGAGCAGATGGCCTGGGTGGACGCCGCCAATAAGTCCTGGATACCAGCCGAGGAAATGGAGTGCGTAGTGGACAGGTTTCCAAATTTCTTTGGGTTCCAGAGATTTGAAGTAAGCGATTGCGCTGTTGCCGTCTACACTGATCCATCCGTGTTCGCCTAATAGGGAACTAAAGTAGGTGAGCGCTTCGGCCAGACTTTGCGACCGGAACAAGGTCCAACAGAGAGTCACCGCGAGAAAAGTCGCCAGCCAGGCGATTTCCGGAGGTGTCTTTAGTTTGGTTCGCTTCCAAAGATGATTGATGGCTAGGAGGATGCCGTGAGCGGCTCCCCAGAGAAGGAATGTCCAGTTGGCGCCGTGCCAAAGTCCTGCGATTGTCATGACGATCAGTAAATTTATGTAGGTCCGGCTCCAGCCTCTACGATTGCCGCCGAGCGGAATATAAAGGAAGTTTTTAAAAAAGCTCGATAAGGTGATATGCCAGCGTCTCCAAAAATCGATGACACTCGTAGCTCGGTATGGCGAAGCGAAGTTCTCTGGGAGCCGGATGCCGAACATTCGCCCTAGGCCAAGGGCCATTTCAGAATAGGCGGAAAAGTCGAAATAGATCTGCAGTGAAAAGGCAAGCAGCCCGGTCCAGGCGGTAAGTCCGGATATGGGGCCTTGGGACGATTCCCCGAATGCCGCATCGGCGATGGGGGCCAGATTATCCGCCAGCAAGATTTTTTTGCCCAAGCCGATAACGAATAAGACAATACCGAGAGCGATATCATCGATGCGGACTTTGCCGAACATCGGGGACTGAAGCTGCGGTAACATTTCACCTGGCTGTACGATGGGCCCGGCGATCAGCTGGGGGAAAAAGGAAACGTAGAGAGCGTATTCGTGGGGCTTAGCCATCAATTGGCGGCTTCGGAATGTGGTTATTAAATAGGAGATTTGCTGAAAGGTGAAGAAGGAGATTGCCAAGGGCAGCAGGAAGGAAGGAGGCCTTAGATCGAGACCGAACAAAGAAACGAGAGATCCGACAGCGAAACCGGAATACTTGAAGACCCCCAAGAGTAGGAGGTTGGCTATGATTCCGCCAATAAGGAGTCTCCTGGCCGATTTCAGCGTATTCGACCTGACGATAGCGGCCGAGCAGAGGTAGTTCGCGGAAATAGATCCGAGTAGCCAGAGCAAGTGGCTAGGGTGAGCCCAGGCATAGAAGACCCAGGAACAAAGCAGAAGCCAGGCAATTGAAGCTCGGGAAAAGCCCTTTGAGCTGATTAGGATGAAGCCAGTCCAAACTATCGGAAGAAACGCGAAAATGAAGATCGGGCTAAAGAAAAGCATCGAAATGGATGGCCGGGAAGTGGCTGCTTTTGAATAGGCAATAGCAGCATCGGTCAAGCTGCGATGCCTGATCGCAGGCCGACTCTGTTTCGCCAGTCGGTAGATCGCTCGGGTGAAGTTCGGAAAGAACTGGATTGAAGCCTTCGAAGTCCCTTCTATGGTGCCCGGATGCGGATCTATTTCCTAGGTATTGCGGGTACAGCCATGGGGAACGCGGCCCTATTGTTGCGGGATTCCGGGAATGAAGTTTATGGGTCCGATAAAGCGGTGTATCCGCCGATGAGCGACAAATTGGCTGAAGCGGGGATCGAGGTCTTGGAAGGCTATGATGCCAGTCGGTTACGGGTGCTGAACCCGGACTTGGTTATCGTCGGCAACGCCTATTCTAGGGGAAATGAGGAAATCGAGTTTCTTTTGGATTCGAGAGAAATTCCTTTTGCGTCGCTTCCTGAGGCGATGAACAGATTCGTATTATCCAAGCGTAGGAACTTGGTAATAACGGGAACGCATGGGAAGACGACGACCACCGCTCTGGCGGCTTACTTGCTGGAAAAATCGGGGGCCCGTCCTGGCTACTTGATCGGAGGGGCTCCGGTCGATCCCGAGAGCGGATGGAATGCGGGATCTAGCGATGGTCCATTTGTGATCGAGGGTGATGAGTACGATAGCGCTTTTTTCGACAAGCGGAGCAAATTCATCCATTATTCGCCGAGCGTGGCGGTGGTTAACAATCTGGAATTCGACCATGCCGACATCTTTCGGGACTTGGAGGACGTCAAGCGAAGCTTCCGCCATTTTTGCCGCATTGTTCCTAAGAACGGGTGCCTGCTTATCAATGGGGACGATGAAAACGCGATGTCGTTGCTTCCGGCTCCCTGGACTCGCGTGTTGAAGGTGGGCGAGGGAGAGCATTGCGACCTTCGTATCGAACAGTACAAGACAACGCTGACAGGGTCGCGATTTGATTTGAGCTGGAAAGGCAAGCCTTGGCGGACTGTAGATTGGATGATAGCGGGAAAATTCAATGCTCGCAACGCAGCCGTGGCCTGTTTGGGAGCAGCGCTGATAGCGGACCCAGAAGGCGACCCGATATCATTCAAAGCGGAAGGAATAGAGTCCTTCCGCGGCGTTTCCCGCAGGCAGCAGCTAAGACTAGAATCGGAACAGCTCGTTGTCATTGAGGATTTTGCTCATCATCCGACAGCGATTGGCGAGATTCTGGAGTCGATCAGGGCTCGCTTTCCGGGCAGAAAACTGATCGCCGCTTTCGAGCCGAGAAGCAATACCTCGAGATTGGAGTCCATGCGCGGGAGGCTGGGCGAGGCTTTGTCTGTTGCGGACGCCGTGGTGATAGGAGCGGCTAAGCAGGTGTATAGCGAAGGGGTGGCCCTTTTGGATACGGAGGATCTTGCCTCGGATATGCGAAGCAGGGGCGTCGAGGCCCATGCTGCCCAATCAAATGAGGATGCCCTGCAAGTTTTGAGAGAGCGCTGCCAATCGCATTCGGGCGAACAACTCGTCATATTCCTTACTAACGGGTCATTTGGCGGTATCATCGACCGATTTGTTGATGAAAGATAGCAGCAAGCTGTGAAGTTGGCTTGCGGGCTTGGCTTAAGGAGACCAATTTGCCTCTCATGTCTACGCCACCTTTTCATTTTCAGAAGCTATTCGAACTGGGTGAGGATGATACGGAGTATCGATTGCTTACATCGGAATTCGTATCCACAGATTCATTCGAGGGGAAAGAGATTCTGAAGATCGAGTCGGAAGGTCTGAGTCATTTGATTCGTCATGCCATGCATGATCTTTCCTTCATGCTGCGGCCTAAGCACCTGGAGCAAGTCGCTTCCATCCTTGAGGATCCGGAGGCTTCGGAAAACGACAGGCACGTAGCCCTTACCCTTTTGAGAAATGCGGAGGTGGCGGCTCAAGGGGTGCTTCCGTTTTGCCAGGATACGGGAACGGCGATTGTTATGGCAAAAAAAGGACAACAGGTCTGGACGGGAGGCGATGACGAGGCTGCCATTGCCAAAGGCGTTTACGATACCTACACCAGCGACAATCTTCGTTATTCCCAAACAGCTCCGTTGACGATGTACGAAGAGAAGAACACCCGCACGAATCTTCCCGCCCAGATCGATGTCTACGCGGATGGCGGAACGGAATTCAAATTTCTCTGTTTGGCAAAGGGGGGTGGCTCGGCAAATAAGACCTTTTTGTATCAGGAGACCAAGGCGCTGCTGAATCCGGAAACCTTGGAAGCATTTCTCTTGGATAAGATGGTCTCGCTTGGAACATCTGCCTGTCCGCCATATCACCTCGTTTTTGTGATTGGGGGAACTTCAGCGGAGGCTTGCTTGAAAACCGTTAAGGTGGCATCGACTAAGGATTTGGACAAACTCCCTACTTCGGGCAATGAGCACGGCAGGGCTTTTCGAGATTTCGATCTCGAAGAAAAGATGCTGGAGAAGGCTAGGGAATGTGGCATTGGGGCCCAATTTGGAGGCAGATATTTTGCTTTGGATGTACGTATTATCAGAATGCCCCGACATGGAGCGAGTTGCCCCGTAGGGATTGGCGTATCATGCTCAGCTGACCGAAATATTAAGGCCAAAATCAACAAGGGTGGGCTGTGGCTGGAGAAACTTGAGGGTGATCCAGGGCGCCTGATTCCCGCATCTGCAGGCGGACGGAAAGATGCTGAGGTTGTGCAGCTTGACCTCAATCGACCGATGAAGGAGCTTTTGGCTGAGCTTTCGACGTATCCGGTTCAAACACGTCTGTCTCTCAATGGCACGATCATCGTCGCTCGTGATATTGCCCACGCGAAGCTCAAGGAACGGCTGGATGCTGGTGAGGGGCTACCCCAATATTTTAAAGACCACCCAATCTATTACGCGGGTCCGGCCAAGACACCCAAAGGGCTGCCTTCCGGATCATTCGGGCCGACTACCGCAGGGCGTATGGACAGCTATGTTGAACCCTTCCAAAAGCACGGCGGATCCATGATCATGCTAGCTAAGGGCAACCGCGGTCAGCAGGTCGTCGATGCCTGCAAGGAGTACGGAGGTTTCTATTTAGGTTCAATCGGCGGGCCGGCAGCGATTCTTGCCAAGGAGAATATAAAGAAAGTGGAACTCGTTGAATACGAAGAATTGGGAATGGAGGCCATTTGGAAAATCGATGTGGTCGATTTCCCGGCGTTCATCCTCGTAGACGACAAGGGCAATGATTTTTTCCAGATGATTCGAAAACGCAATTTGGGACATTAGATGAGGATTCGATTCCCGGAAAATTGAATCTTGGCCAGCGTGCTGGTTTACCTCATTTCCTCGATCAAACGCTACCATTTACCCTTTGATTAAAGTTCTATGAAAACCCGTCGCGAATTTATTAAATCTTCATCGTTTCTAGCGGCAGCATCTTTGGCTGTCCGTCCCTCGCTTCACGCTGCCCATCACGAAAAGTGGTTCGACATTTCCTTGGCCCAGTGGTCGCTCCACAGGGCCTTTCGAGGCGGCGAGAAGGATGCGATGGATTTCGCCAGAATCGCCAAGCGCGATTTCGGAATCGCCGCCATCGAATACGTCAACCAGTTCTACATGGAGA
>CAZFUD010000109.1:0-13816 GCA_964521705.1 uncultured Opitutaceae bacterium
CCTCATCGAAGCCGATTTCGAGCAGTTCCTTGCGAAGCTCCTCTTTCACCGGTCCCTTGATAGTCATTTCGGCTGCCAGGATTTGGTTTCCGACTTGTAAACACGCATGACATGGGCGGCGACATTCGCGATAGTCCGGCCATCCGTCAGCACCTCTGTTCCCGCCTTGCGGTATATCGGCTCTCGCTCTTTGAGAAGCTCCTCTATCTTTGCCAACGGATTCGCCACATTGAGCAACGGACGTTTTTTACTGCCGTTTACTCTGTCGAAAATAGTTTGCGGTGCAGCCAAAAGGCAGACAACTGGACCTTTGGATTGTATCATCTCCAAAATGCCAGGTTGCGCAATCAATCCGCCCCCGCATGACACGACGCAATTTTCATTGGGATGTCCCTCTTGCACGAAGGACTTCTCCATTTTGCGAAATGCAGCTTCTCCATCTGATTCGAAGATCTCCTTGATACTACGCCCTTGGCTCTCTTCGATGGCTTGATCGGAATCTATAAACTGGTATCCGAGTCGCTGAGCCACAGTCCTGCCTACCGCGCTCTTGCCCGTACCCATAAATCCCACCAAGTAAAGGTTGGGTTGTAACTGGCTTCTTTCGACTGGCATGTGAATAAAATGGCGCTGGGCTCAACAACCTTTCTCGATATTGAAAATCTAGAAAGGCCCAATTTTATGATCTTTATCTCTCACCGACCGACATCATGGCAAGCGTAGCCCGAAAATTCGACTGCATCATTTTCGGCGGAGGCCTCGCCGGCGCCCTGCTTTCCTGGACCTTCATCAAAAACGGGAAGAATCCCTTGCTGGTCAACAAAGCAGGTCTTTCCAACTGCTCTCAAGTAGCGGCTGGACTGGTGAATCCAATCGGAGGCCGACGCATGAATCTGGTCTGGGAAGCTGAAAATCAGATACCTTTCGCCATTGAGACTTATGGAAACCTGGCGCGCCAATTCGAAACGAATTTCTTTTATCCTCGCTCCATCATGCGGTTGTTGGGCAACTCCGAAACTCGGTCTATATGGAGAGCTAAATCCAATTTAAAGGCGTATCGCCACTGGATTCTCGATCATTCAAGTTTTTCGAAACTAGAATTGCCGTTTTCCACGGATTCCTTTTTTGGCATAAAGGGAGGCGGTTACCTCGACATTCCCCATCTTCTTAGTCAGCTCCACACGGATTTGGAAAACCGTGGCAATCTGATAAACGATCAATTCGACTACTCGAATATCGCTATCGAATCCAATGGGGTCTCCTGGAAATCGATACAAACCCCTATAGCGATTTTCGCTGACGGATGGCTTGCAAGCAAAAATCCTTGGCTTTCATTTATACCCTTTCGACCCGCCAAAGGCGTAATCGGAAAGATCAAGACGAACGTCGATTTCCGAGATACTGTCATAGTAGACAGATTTTTCCTTCTACCTCGAAACGACGGCTCTATTCAGGTGGGGGCCACCTATGCCTGGGACGAGCTCGATGAAGTTCCAGATGCCAATAGCATCGCCGAACTGGAATCATTTCTCAATACCCGCCTCCCGAATGATTGGCAATGGATCGAAGTAGGCGCCGGCATCAGGCCATCCATTCCCGGAGCAAAACCGGTAGTGGGTCATCATCCCAAAGAAGACCGCATTTTCGTTTTCAACGGATTCGGAAGCAAAGGTGCCACCCAAATCCCTCTACTTGCCCAAGGCTTGCACGATTCGATATGGAACGGATCGCCTCTTCCCGAAGAGTCGTCTCCATATCGATTCTCGAAGGCAGAGCCGAAAACGAGCAAACGTTGGATTGCCGTTGAAATTGCCCGCGACCACCTTCTCGAGCAGTTGAATCCAGGCGATACCGCTATCGATGCCACCGCCGGGAATGGCCATGATACGCAATGGCTCGCTAATGCCGTTGGACCTAATGGTCATGTATACGCATTCGACATACAAAAACAAGCTATCGATTCTGCACGCGCCAGACTGGCTAGGTCAGATTGCTCTGATTGGGTCACGCTCGTTCAGGAATGCCATACGCGTGTCCAAGAAAACATTCCAAAGGATGCCAAAGCGAAGGCTATCGTATTCAATCTCGGCTACCTTCCCAAGGGAGAAAAATCGGTGGTGACCGAAGTCGAAACCACAATCCAAGCCCTCGATTCATCGCTGTCCCTACTCAGTTCCGGCGGCATTCTCAGTATTGTCGCCTACCCAGGGCACGTGGGCGGATATGAGGAAACTCAAGCTCTAAGAAATTGGTATGCGAAAATCGATTCCAAGCGCTTCCGCAAGCAATCAATCTCCAATCCATCTGGAAATCCAAACTCGCCACTGGTCTTCTTCCTGACCAAGACGAATTGATTCAAGCTCAGGCGAAAAGCTCTTTTTGAGCTCCATCTTCTCCTAGCTTCGCATGGAAAGGGCTGTAACGCTTCCGCCAATCCTCGAGCTTCTTTAGATAATACCCGGAATCATACGCGGATCCTTCTTTGCCGAACCACTCTACCGGTTGGGCGCGCTGCCAATTCGCAGTCTGGCCCTTTTCCTTCGGACCAATGTAATACGATACCCGATCACCCATGCGTATGCGGTCCCCTAAGAGCAAAGCCACTTCGGCAGAAGCTCGCCTGGGCTTGCCTCCCGATTCGATCTTTTTCCGATAGGCTTCTGGGTTCTGGCTAAGTATCTCCGACTTTGCCAATAGCTCGATAGGACATGAACCCGATTCGATCTTCAACTCCATCTCCATGGCCAATATTGCTGGGTCTTCCTCAGATGCTCCAAGCAAATACCATATCAGCGATTGCGTAAGCGAACGCAGAAAAGGCTCTAGTCCCCGCGATCGCATCGCCGATCCGCGAATCGTCACGCGCGTACCGTCATACAAAGCATAATTCTTCGCCTTGTAGCAAAACATGGATACATACCTGCCATCGTATTCCAGTTCTATTCCTTTGGGAAGACGATATTGGGCATCAGCCAAAAGCGAATCGGCATCATCGAAATACTCGCAGGCCTCAACATAGATCCCGTCCGTGTCGGCCTCAAGAGGCGAACAACCGACTTCCTCGAAATACGCGATAAGCGATTTTAGGATTTCCCTGCCTTTCGCCGCTACTTGAGAAGCCAATTCAGCATCCCCGAACCGAGCCCCTGAAAATCCTAGATATCCATAAAACGAGTTGATCAGTATTTTGAAACTGCTTTGACGAGCATCGTACTCTAAGGCGATTTTCTCATCTTCAGCCTCCTGCGCCAGCTTCTTGTATTTCAAACGATAATCTCTAAGTTTTCGTAGCGTAGGTATGAAAACACCTTCTGTATCGGTTTCTGGATTACGTCCCATCATCAGCAGAATGCTTGGATACAGCGACGCAACATCGAAATGCAGAACTCTCTGAAACACCCCTTCCTTGAAGCTGGCCGTATAAGCGCCTTCGAATGGGCGCGGCTCCCCCGGCTTTGGGCAGGCCGCTTTCAAATGGAAATACTTCTCCTGGAACACTAAGTCTACCTTGCTGGCAGTCCCCCTTAAGCAGGCCTCCTGCAAGGTCGTAGGAAATGTTTTGGTCTGCTCGAAGTATGTTGGCAACAGGCGATCCGCGACCCCTTCCGTCTCCCTCAAATCGTCTTCCAAATATTTGAGGAAACGCTCGCGATCATCTGTAAAGGCTTCTTGGATTTTCGATCCATCAATGTAAGTCCGATCTCCGCCATCCTCAGGCGTTACACCGAGAAATCGGGCCACCTCCTTCAACGCGTAAGACATCAGCTCTCTCGCCGTAGCATCGTAAACCTGGGTCAAAAGAAATGTGTCAACAACTGCTCGGCCCGGCAGATCGCAACGCGGATAGTCGATCCATCGTTCCGCGACCCTCAACCGGCTTTTCCTGAAAGTAGCCGACTGTCCAAAGCGTCCCCAACTTATGGGCGCTTGCAGGCGCTTTGCTCGTGTCCTCAGGTAATCCAGGTCGAATTTGAATATATTATGCCCTTCAATAACGTCTGGATCCCATTCAGCGATTTTCTCGTTCAGGCGTGTAAGCAAAGTCTTTTCTGACTCGTCCGAAAAAGAATCCAAGGAAATCGTCTCGATGTCTTGCCCGAGCTTCAAGCCGATGGCGATAATCCGATCATCCGGGCGATTTGGATCGCTGAACCCTCCTTCTTCCGAGCAAGCGGTTTCGATATCCAGCTGCATCCGTCGAAGCTTAGTGAATGGCATGTCTGAATACAGTCTTCCTTCACAGGAAAGAAGAAACTGCTGCTCCAAATTCCGTATCCAATCAATGGCGTTCGAACGGCCTTTTTGCTTAATGAAATCCTTGTAGTCCTCAATATCCTCGAATTTAACGAGTCGGTTATAAGATGCCTCTCCCGAAAGATTGGATACATCTGCCCCTACGATGAGATCGTCAGCCGAACGTTCCAACGCCCAAACGAATGGCGAAAAAGCGACGGTCTGGGTTTCCCTGGGGCCTTCGCCTCGATCCCAGGCCAAGCAAGCCTGCCCCTCAGGACTGATCCACACGCCGCAAAGCGACCGTCCTGAGTCCGCTTCCAACATTAGAAGGGCCGAAAATATACCATGTAAAGAGCCACAGCAACTGCGACAATCAACCCGGTTTGCACAAAAGATTTGGACTTTTTATAAGCCATCCCACCCAAGCCCGAAACAAAGAGCCAGGCCAAGATCTTCACAATCACCCAACCTTGACCCCAGTTATTGTTGTGCAGCTTGGACATGAGTCCCGCTCCCGCAACCAAGGCGACCAAAGACAGGATGCCCGTCAGGATGGCCATGAATTTCTTTTTCCCTTTTTGCGGACTTGCAGCGATAGCGAATGTAAATCCGGTCAACAGGATGATTGAGAAAACATGAAGGAAATAGTAGATTTTTGGGTCCATATGGGCTGCATGAAAGCGTGCACTATCGCTCAGGGCAAACGTTAAACGCCAACCGCAGACGGACTAGCCCTCTGGACTCTTCCCAAACGAAAAATCGCAATCCATTGGTCGAGGGAAAAGAAATTCACGTGTCCCACCTTTGTGCCGTACGCCAAAAGGGCCCTTGGTCCTTGGTATGTTCAAGTGGGCGACATCAAAGCGGATTTTGCGGTCCGGTTTACGGCTGAGCATCCTCCACCCATCATATCTCCCGTGAAATTAAGGTAGGCAAAGAGCGTTTAGTCAGCGCCTCGAACACGGCAGGACACGTGAAGGCAGTAACCTAAACAAACTGGCTTACCGGTCAATAGCAATGCAGCGACGCTCTAATTTTCCCTCTTTTTTGACGCCAAATACAAAAACAGAACCCCTCGATATAACTGCAACGATATCAACAAGTTAAAGATAGCCAGTTTACTGGGGAAACGCCGAGGCCAATCAATCAGGGAAGCGACTAGCCAAACAACAGCGATTCCCGCAAGGGGTCCTAGCAAGTCGGCTAGCCGTTTCGGCTGAGCAAAGATCCAAGCAATGATGGCTGCAAGAAGCCAGGTAAATCCCGCAACCAGGGAAGCTATAGCGAATCGCTCTGACATGACCTCACTCTCTTGGGCTCGTTTAGCCCACGCAATGAACCAGAATAGAAACTGATTAAATAGAATAAAACCTGTACCAAGAGCAACGGATAGCTCCCACGTTGCAGGCAAAGCCGAAGCGCCAAAAGGAATTCGGGCTGCCAACGCGCATGAAATCGAACAAAGCCCGGTCTTTGAACGGGTTTGTCTTCCGCAAATCGAGCAACGCTCCAAAGCCATCTTTCCAGAGTTGGCGTTCGAATCCGTTTTCATGGATCCAATTGAGATATGATCAATTCCTGCAAACTGGCCAGCAATATATAGACGCCGTATCCGATCTCTTCCTCCGCAGTAATCTTCCCGACTTCCACTTCCCCCCTCTCAAGGCACTCGTTCTCAAATCGAGAAAGCGTCGAGTCCCGCAGGACCAGTCTCAATGCCGCGCATCCCCTCAAAACAGGATCCACGTCCTCTTCGTTGACAGTGGCTCTACCCGTATCCAAAAACTTATCATCGAACAACTCATTGAGAGAAGCTATATCCTTTCTCTGCGATTCGAGCAGATCCTCTACCCAAACTTCCGACATTACTTGATCACTTGTAGGAGGTTCGTTTTCGGCAACAAGATCATTCTTTAAAGAGTCTACCAGGGAGCGGAAATGGAGGACCAATGGGCGAACCGCTTCAGGATCCAATCTGAACTCAAGCTGACGACTCATTCTTCTCCAAAATGGCTGTCAGGTGCCACTCCTGCAATTGATACTGATAAGCCTCCGCCTTTTCTCGATCGCCCGTCCAAACAACCGATCGGCCCAAGTCATGAACTTCCATCATGTGTTGCTCGGCCTCGCTTTGCTCCATTCCCAGCACCCGCTTGAAGACCATTGTAACGTAGGACATCAGATTAACGGGGTCATTCAGGACCACCACATTCCATAAGCCTGAAAGGTCCGTTTCGCTTTCAACGACCGTTTCTGGAGCTGCAGCGCCGCCTCCTCCAATCAATGAAACCATTCTTAAGTCGATACTCGTTCTCGTATTTTAGAAGTCACTACGCCTTCTATTTCCTCAACCGGAACCTTGTCCATATCCTTGGAGTCTCGCCACTTCATTTCAACGACACCTTCTTTGAGGCCTCGTACCCCGATTGTGACTCTAAGGGGAATCCCAATTAGATCAGCATCTTTGAATTTCACCCCTGGACGCTCGTTCCGATCATCAATAAGCGTATCAGCCCCTTCTTTTTCCGCCGCTTCTCCAATTCGAAGAGCCAAGTCCATCGCTTCTTCCATGTCAGGATCCAAAACGGTTACTACCACGTGGTACGGAGCCACATTCCAAGGCCATACGATACCGAAATCATCACGGGACTGCTCGATGATAGCTTGAAGTGTCCTGGAAACTCCAATACCATAACAACCCATCACTGCGGGTTTAGTCTCTTTATTGGCATCGTGATACTTGGCTCCCCAGGAATCATTCTCGCTGAATTTCGTTCCTAGTTTAAATATGTGCCCAACCTCGATAGCTCGCGCGATCTTCAATGGCTTACCCGAAATTGGACACGGCTCCCCTTCCTTCACACGTCTAAAATCCCCAAATGAGTCGATGTCTAGATTCCGCTCTACATTAACATTCCGCACGTGATAACCGTCTTTATTTGCCCCAGTTACTCCGTTGCCCACCAACCGAATCGCGTGGTCGGCAAACACGCCATCGAGTTTATCACGACCAGGTATCGTTCCCTTAACCAATCCCAAGCTTCCTGGCTTCGCCCCCATCAACGGCTCTATTTCAGCAGACGTGGCAGGTCTAAGCAATTCATAACCGAGCGAACCCAATTTCGCCTCTTCCAGCTCATCGCAACCTCGGATCACTAACGCGAATGGCTTCCCGTCTCCTATATAGACAAGCGTTTTAAACTGTTCCTCTGCAGCAATGCCATAAGGCTCTTTCTCAAGACCTGCAATCGTCACCACCCCTGGCGTCTCGAACTCCTCCAATTCCCCCATTGGTCCCGGAACCTGATAATCATCGGGGACCAAAGCGCTTGTCGCCTTCTCAACGTTCGCAGCGTAGCCGCTTTCCTCGCAATAGACGACATCGTCGTCACCGACTTCAGCCGGCACCATGTATTCGTGGGAGAAAGAGCCCCCCATGATTCCCGTATCCGCTTCGACGGAAATGAAATTCAGGCCACAGCGCGCGAAGAACTTTTCGTAGGCTTCCGCCATTCTTCGGTAAGTCTCCTCCGCCTTCTCATCATCTACATCAAAACTGTAACCGTCTTTCATAACGAATTCCCTAGCTCTCATCAGCCCATAACGGGGACGGATTTCGTTTCGAAATTTGGTTTGTATCTGATAGAAAGTTTTACCCATGTCCCGATAGCTCGAAATTTCCGAGCCGATCAGGGGCGTGATGATCTCCTCGTGGGTAGGTCCTAGCACGTATTGGGGACCTTCATCGCTTGGATTCGCTTGAGCCGATGCGCTGGAAACCTCGTACATGACTTCTCGAACAGCATTCCATCTGGGCCCCGCTTTCCATTGCTCTGCCGGCAATACGGCAGGCATGAGTAACTCAATGGCCCCAGCCGCATTCATCTCTTCACGGCAAATCTGGGACACCTTGTCCAAGGTCCGCTTGCCCAGTGGCAAGAAGGCGTACAGCCCACCTCCAATCTTTCGAACGAGGCCCGCCCGAAGCAGCAACTTGTGAGATTCAATCTCCGCTTCCGCTGGGCTCTCTTTCAAGGTCGGTATGTAGGTCTGGCTCCAGTATTGCATAATTGGAAACCTACCAAATGACTCTCCCTATTTAGCCACGCAACGAAAAATAGCCCAATTTAGCTTGTTCCAGGCAAGAGAGCGACGCATACGGAAAAGTCGCGAAACCAATGACTAACGAGCCTTACCAAAGCAAACCCGGATCTTCGGCCCGTCAGGGCAAGCCTTGGCCGATGTGGCCCATCGTGGTGGCCATCATTGGATTCATGGCATTCTACACCTGGGTACAATTTTCGTTTCGCAAACTTGAGCCGCCCTATCTTCCGAGCGAGGAGATGAAGGACAGAACTCGAGCCGCCGAATTGAAAAACATGTATGGATGGTATAGCCTCCCCTCCGATCAGGTAGCTGGCAGGCTGTCTGACTGGGACCTAACTTCTGTCTCACCGATTCCTCGAGAACTGCCTTTGGAAGAAGCACTACCTTCTCAGGTTGTCTATTACCTCCCTCGCAAGCCCATACTTGTTCCAGACTTAACAGTAGTCGGAACCGACGCTTTCTATATTGCATCAGAACCGCTCAATCTGGCTCTCCAATTGCCGAGCGGATACGCTAATCACCCGGACTTGTATGTGACTACGCTCTACAAGGGGAACCAACTCCTGATATTGCCAGAGCTTCGGATAGAAAAGGAGTCGACTAGCCTTACGGACGAACAGCACGGCGATATGGAAACTATGTACGTTTCGATCGAAACCGGACCTCTGACCGCTCCCTCGATCGATGTTAACCTCTACAACGCCACGTCCATCATTCGATGGCAGATCCAGGCCAAATCCGCTCAACCTACGGAGTCCGAGTAGAGTCTGCGCCTCTTGGAGTCGCAAAACTTTCTGCCAAGAGCCAGCCGCAAGAAAATTCAATTGCCATTCGCGAGACGATAAGCGAATAGGACCAGCGACTTTCCAGTAAAATGGACGAAAGCATTTCCAGCATTAAGCCAACCGATCTTCGCGGGATTCTCAACTATGTACCAAGATTTTTGGGACAAACGTTCGTCGTATCCTTGGAGGGCTCGATTCTCGAGAGCGATAATCTGCCCAATATTCTCCTGGATATTGCTGTATTGCGCAGCTTGCAAATCAATGTAGTCATAGTTCATGGAATAGGGAAACAGCTTTCCCGTTTAGCCGAAGAACGATCCATAGATATCAGCAATTCGGATGGATCCGGTCCTACTAATGAAGCTACATTGGATTTGGCAATTCGGGCATCCTCTCGGGCATCCCACCAAATTCTTGAAACCCTGACCCAATCGGGTCTCAAGTGCGCCATCACCAACTCTGTCCGCTCCAAGCACATTGGAGTCATCAAAGGGGTCGACTACTTGCGAGGGGGCCGCGTGGACCGGATAGATTCCGATTTCCTGAACCACCTAATCAAGGAAGGTATCATTCCTATCGTCCAGCCGATCGGCTTTGACCGCAACGGTCATACGCTGCGAATCAATAGCGATCTGCTAGCCATCGAAACCGCTTTCGCCTTAAAAGCGACCAAATCGATATTTCTTACAGAATGCGACGGTCTTGAAATCGGTGGCGAGATCGTACGCCAATTGCCAGTGGAAGTTTTGGAATCCAAACTCAGCGAGCTTAAAGGAGCAGCATTGTACAGCAAAGCTACTCATGCGCTCACTGGTGTTAAAGGAGGCATATCTCGCGTACATGTATTGAACGGAAACATACACGATGGACTAATTAGAGAGGTTTTTTCGAACGATGGCGTCGGCACTCTCGTGTACAGCAACGAATATCGACGGATTCGCAAAGCAACCCGGACAGATCTCGCCCGAATCTACAACCTGACTAGCGGATCCGTCGAGAAAGACGAACTCGCTCGCAGGAATATCGCTTCCATTGAAAGGGATATTGAAAACTTCTACCTTTACGAGATTGACGGAAACCTCGTCGGTTGCGTGCTCATAACCTACTTCGATAGCAATCCCGACATAGCCGAGATCAATGCCCTCTTCGTTCAGTCCACCCACCAGCAGCAAGGCATAGGTACGCGTCTCGTTAACTTCGCATGCGACGCAATTAAGGAATCGGGTGCCAGCAAAGCGCTGGCGCTTTCGACCCAAAGTTTTCGCTTCTTCGAGGATATTTGCGGTTTCAAGGAAGCGGATACAGAAGCTCTACCTGATTCGCGACGCCAAGATTACCTCAGCGAAAAGCGGAACTCAAAGATCTTGGTCAAAGAGCTCTAGCCAATAGCCAGTCCTGAAAACCTCACCTTAGTCGAGATAGGAAACGTTTTTCACGTTCTCGCTCAACTTACGCAATTGTCGGAGTTCGCCTTCATCGCCCGGCTCGATATTTGCAATCACATCCTCCAGTAGAGGCTTACTTCCGTCCAGTCCTCTGGCTAATGATTCCAGACTCATAATCGCATCGCGACTGAGGCCTCCGGTCGCAGATGCAGCCTTGATCATTAATTGAATTTCCAACACGGTTTGCATTGTCCAGTTATCGGATTTCACGATCCCGTCTTTAGATTCGCGACTGGGCACCGATCTTAAAACTTCGTTCCATGCAATTCACCGAATTTTTCGCTGTCCGAGTTGTATCTGAACAATTTTTAGGAATCCTTTTCCCAGCATCGATAAGTGATACGCGTCCTCTCAGATCTCCATTGGGGCCACAAAGCGAGTTTGATCAAAGCATCCGAATCGCTGGAAGGGCTTGTCCGCGAAGCGGATAAAGTGATTTTCAATGGGGATACACTGGAGCAGAAGTTCGAAGATTCGCCATCGCGCCTAAAGAAGCCTCTCCCCTCATTGGCCCAATTTCGAGACCTTCTCGAAAAGTGGGATATTGAACCGATCTTTCTGACCGGCAACCATGATCCCTGTATTTCAAATGCTCATTATTGCGAGCTGAATAGCGGAGAAATCCTTGTTACCCATGGCGATGCCATCTTCCGCAGCGTGGCTCCCTGGAGTTCGAACAAAAAAATCTTGGAAAACGCCGTCAAGAGAGGGCTCGCCCGCAGCACAGCAACCCAATCATTCTATTCCTACTTGCAGATGTTTAAGGATGCGTCCCTGGAAGAACACGCTCTCGTACAAGATTACGATCCTACTGTATGGGGAAAAATCCAAATATTTCTTCGGCAAGCTTGGCCGCCCACTCGAGCCCTAACGATTCTGAAGTGCTGGCAGGAAGCACCTGAGAAAGCGGTCGAGTTCGTCAACAAGTTTGGGAAAACGCCCCAATTCCTTATTATCGGCCACACGCACAAGCCGAATATTACCAAGCTCGGATCCACCACGGTAATTAATACGGGATCTTTTCTGCCATGGCCTGGAGCGACCGCCCTTGACATAGACTCGGATGGCCTCACTGCACGGAAAATCATTAAACGCAAAGGACGGTTTTCCACCGATGATATCATTAGCCGCTTCGAAGTTCCAATCGATCTCGATAGCTTAACGATCCCGATCGATACCTCGTCGAAACCGCAACGATCGGCAGAGCAAACTATTTCCGCTTAGCGCGAAGTTCCGCCATTTTTCAGGCGGCGAACTTGGAGGGTTTCCACATGACTCCTAGGCTATATACCCCATAAAGCTTTCCGATTATGTTAAATCGTATCCGAAGGGCAAATTTCGGGTACATTTTGTAACCGATCGAACCGTTGAGTAGGTAAATCGCGCTAGTCGCCAACGCAACTACTCACTCGCACGCTTAAATGAGCCTCGAAATCAATTTCAAGCAGGGCGCCAAGTCCTGGCCTCAGCACGTTTCTCTCCAGGACGGCGAAAGTCTCCAAGTTTTCGCCGGGGAAATCTTCCAGATCATCAATCCGGAAAACGTCGCCCAGTTCGTTCCCCAAGCCAACGACCTCCAAATCGTCTGTCACGATGGCTCATCGTACCTCCTCAAGAGCTTCATGGACACCGAATTCTCCCGAGAGCCTATGCTCGAGCTCAAAGAGGGAACCAGCATCACCTGGCACGATTTCGTCCAACATTCTGAGGGTGTGGATTTGGATGACATGCCGGATGACAAGTATAGTCAGAGTATTCTCTTCGCCCACCTTCACGTAATCGCTTTGGCTTCCGAGTCCCAAAAGTGGGGATTTACCCAGATTGCTCCCGAAACGGGAAACGAAAGCGAGGAATCCGCTTCGGCTCCAGTCCAGCCCCAATCTGAATCGCAAACGGAAGACCCTGAAGAAGCGGGCGAGGACTATCAAACCGCCTCAATAGACCCAACAGTCGACGATCCATCCGTTTCCATAGAGCAGGATCCACAGCCAGTTTCAGGTAACAGTAACGAAAGTCAGGGAGAGGATACCGGTGCCGCTCCCTACAACACATCCACGCAACTAAATGAAATCGAGATCGACATCCGAGAATTCATTCCGCAACTGCACAAAGACGAGGTCTCTGACGACCTGACGATTACCGCCAAATTTCATGACGATCCAGAGACTAGAATCGAGATCGATCCACAAGAAGGCGCACTACGCCTGCCCGGCAACGCTTTCGATGACGACAATCAACGCCGATTGACCGTAACGATTGAGGACAAAGACGGGGAAACGGAAACTGAGATCACGATAACGGAAACCAAAGACGGCGGTGGCGAAGCCTTCCATTTGATTCTCAGCCACAACCAGGTTACTGAAAACATTGAAGGGGCTCTAATTGGAAAGTTGGACACCGACGATTCCGGACAGGGAAAGAACTACACCTACCGGATCGAAAAGGATGACTCCGGGCTTTTCGAAATTGAGGGCAACGTACTCAAACTGAAGGATGGCGTTAGCATCGACTACGAGGCTCAGCCCGACCGATACCCGGTCATCATTTCCTCCACAGACGAGGAAGGAAACCGCATCGAGCAAACGCTTTCCGTTTGGCCAGAAGATGTCAATGAAGCGGCAACCGTATCATCAGTAGGAATACAGTCATTTGAAGATCTAGTAGTAACTTTCCAACCAGAGCCGTTCGAAGATTCCTTTGAGGACGAGGACAGCGACTACCTCGAGATGATTCGTATCGATTCGTTGCCCGACAATGGCGTGCTTCTTCTCGATGGGTCAAAAGTCACCAGCGGCCAATTGATCGATATCAATCAAGTGGAGGAGTTGGCTTTTCATCCCGACATTAACTGGAACGGAAATACGGACTTCACCTGGTCAGGATTCGATGGGCAGTCCTGGTCTTCAGGCAGCTCCCGAGTTCTCATCACAGTCTCCTCATTAAACGATGCTCCAATCGTTCAAGTTAACATCGGCAGCGAATCGATCGTTACCAATGCGGCTTTCTCGCTAGAACTTCCTGAAAACACCTTCGTTGATGTAGATGCCGGAGACTCGCTTACCTATTCTGCTGAGCTTCCTACCTGGTTGAGCATCGATCCTTCCACTGGTAAACTTAGTGGCATTCCCGGTGAAGATGCAGTTGGAGAACACGAATTCACCATCACCGCGACCGATAGCGAAGGTGCTACTGCCAGCCAAAGCTTTACCGTATCTGTAGTCCATGCGAACACCGCTCCCACGC
>CAZFUD010000110.1:0-13503 GCA_964521705.1 uncultured Opitutaceae bacterium
TTCCGGGAATAGGCGGCTTGGAGACATAGGAGCCGGTCGCGATAATGAAATGCTTGCCTCTAAGGCGATCCCCGTTCTCGAGCTCGACCGTATCCTCGCTTATGAATTTGGCGAAGTTCCGATAGAGATGATACTTACCGCTCTGCATGGACTCGACGCGGTAGTCGGTGAATTCCTTGATTGTATCCAGTTTTCGCTGATGCAGCTTTTCCATGCTAATGCGCGCTTCTGGATTATCTACCCCAAACTCGCTTCCCTTTTGAGCCAAGTGGAGGACCTCAGCGGAGTAGATCAGCGTTTTCGAAGGCATGCAGCCGCGCAAAATACATAGTCCTCCGAGCTCGGTGGCCCCATCTACTATCGCTACATTGTCTGAGTATTGGCGAGCGACTCTAGCCGCATTGAAGCCACCGCTGCCGCCGCCAATGGCGATGAAATCGTGTTCTTTTACCATAAATGAGAGGTCTACTATTGAGAATGAATGGACTCGGCAACGGATCTAGCGGATTCATCGCCAGTTAGAAGTCGAGCGAGCTCGAGCCCGAAATCTATGGCTGTGCCGGCGCCTTGGGACGTCAAAATGTGGTCACTGACGATGATGGGCTCGTCACTAGCTCGAGGAAGTTTGGAGCGGACCGACAGGTGGCTCGTTGCCTCACGTCTATCAAGAACACCAGCAGTTGCCAATACCATGGGGGCAGCACAAATCGCGGCGATAGGCTTCCTCGATCGCTCGAAGGACAGAATGAGCTGAGAAACCCGCTCGTCATTGACGAGTTCAAGGACGCCGGGTCCACCGGGGAGAAATAGGAGATCGAAGGATTCTGGTTCAATATCCTCAAAAAAGGCATCGGCTTCAAAGGAGATACTATTTCTTCCAGTGACGCTTTTCGATCCACTAAGGCTGGACATCGTAGTCTCTACACCAACTCGGCGAAGAACGTCAACTGGGGCCAGGGCTTCAACTTCTTCGATTTCGTCAAACACGAGAACGAGCGCTCGTTTTTGTTGTCGCGATTCACCGGCGTTGTTTTTCATTGTGATGTAGAAGATCGGTCTCCAGGGACTTTCATGGCAAGCGGAATGATTCGAGTAAGCTACGATTTGTGAAGACGGGTTTAATACTAGGGTGCGGCTATGTCGGAAGAGCGTTGGCCTCGAGTCGACGATCATCTGGCGATCGCATTCTTGCGGTGACGCGAAATGCGGATACGGCCAATGAATTGACGAGTGAAGGTGTAGAGGTATTTCAGGGATCGCTTCAAGCTGGAGAATGGCACGATTGGGCCCAGAAAGTCGATTGGGTGGTCAATTGCGTGAGCTCTGCTGGCGGAGGGCTGGCAGGGTATCGTTTGTCTTATGTCGATGGAAATCGCTCTCTAGTAGATTGGATGGAAAAAACGCGATTTGCCGGTCCCGCCATATATACGAGCAGCGTGTCCGTGTATCCAGATTCACAGGGCGGATGGGTTGGAGAAAGCGATGCGCGCCCCCATAGTGAAAGAGCTGAAATCATGCTCGAAGCAGAGGAAATGTTTCTTTCCGGCCCGCCGACCGTTGTCAAAATGGCGCTGAGACTTGGCGGTATTTATGGTCCTGGTCGCTCGTTTCTAGCCAATCGAATTCGAGAAGCAAATGGGGTGATGCCGGGATATGGGGACTATTATCTAAACCTGATCCATCTGGAAGACATCGTTTCCGCTATCGAAGCGGTATTCAAGGCTCCATCGCGCCAGCAAGGGGTTTTTAACGTTGTTGACGACCAACCCATGCTCAAATCCGAACTCGTGTCGGGATTGGCATCGGTTATGGGACTGGGACGAATCACCTTTTATCCCAATAGCGTTGGTCACCGAAGTTCGCGAAGATCGGATGGAGAACGTCCGGCCAATCGGCGTATCTCGAACAAAGGATTCAAAGAGGCTTTCGATTGGAGTCCTTGTTTTCCCAACGGGCTGTCGGGAATGACTCAATTGGTTTCGAGTTGACCCGGAGCAGTAGAAGGAGAAGCTGACAGCGTTTTCAGGCTCCTTAATTTGGAAAGTCTGTTTGTTGTAGTCTCAATCGATTTGAAATAAGCCATGGCCGGAGTTGGAAAGCTGCTCAAGCAAGCTCAGAAGATGCAGAAAAAAATCGAGTCGTTGCAAAGCGAACTCGCTGAGAAGGAGCTAGAGATTTCTAGTGGAGGCGGAGCCGTTTCCGTGACCATAACGGCGTCGGGCGAATTTAGAGGTCTTTCTCTCGATCCAGAACTTTTACAGGAGGAAGCTTCATTGGTTGAGGAGACAATTCTCGAAGCGGTCAAAGAAGCCAGCGCGAAAGCTAAGGCGGTGCACGAAGAGGAGATGGGGAAAGCTACGGAAGGCATGGCTATTCCCGGCTTGATGTAATCCGCGGGTGGTTAGCGTCGCCCTTCTTACATGATGACTCCCGCATTCGACACCCTGCAAAAGCAGCTGAAAAAGCTTCCAGGCGTTGGGTACCGATCCGCGGAGCGAATGGCGATTCACCTGCTCCAGGAAAAGCCGGAAAGTTGCCAAGCCCTGATAGATGCCTTAAAGTTGGCTAAAGATAAGGTAGCCAGTTGCCCGCGTTGCGGTAACTTGAGCGAGGACGGAGAGTGCGAGATTTGTTCCGATAGCCGCCGAATCGAAAGTGGCCAGGTTTGTGTCGTGGAGCACGTTAGCGACCTAATGTCTTTGGAGAAGTCAGGAGCTTACACTGGATCCTATCACGTGCTTCATGGAAAGCTTTCCCCAATTAATGGCGTGGGGCCTGATGATCTGAATATTGAAACGCTTATCGAAAGGGTGCGGACAGGCGATGCAACCGAACTCATACTTGCCTTGCCTAACGATATCGAAGGAGAGGCTACTTGCCACTATTTAATCGATCTTCTGGAGGTGTTCCAAGTGACGGTGTCGCGTATCGGTTTTGGGTTGCCGAGCGGGGGATCCGTTCTTTATGCCGACGCCGTAACGTTGAGAAGCGCCCTGGAAGCCCGGCAAAAATTTTAGTCAATCTTGTATGTCATCCTTCGATATTGAGAATATGGAGGCTATTGATGAGTCTCAAGTAATCGAGTTGCTTGACCAGCCCGAAGGCGAATCGTCTCTATATCATCGCCTGCATGGAATATTCATTTCCGAAGGTCCGGATTTGGTTGGCGAACTGAGACGACTGATGCAGGAGGGGAATCGGTCCGAGATCCACGATGTGTTTCACAAAATCAAAGGCTCGTCAGCGGCAATGGGAGCGAAACGCATTCACGCGCTCGCCGCGCACGCGGTTCAGGTTTGTCGAGAAGACGGCGAGCTTGAGATGTTGGCGGAACTTCCGGATCTAATCGAGGCCGAATACAGTCGTTACGACTACGAGGCACAGCGATTTTTGTAGAGCCGGCGCGAGGCTTCCCGGTCAAGCGGGAGAAAGGTGTCTGAAAATCGCTAGTCTTGACTGACTAGTTTCAGCTTCACTGCCAAGCGGGTCATGTCAGTCGCTCCGCGCAGCTTCAGCTTGCGCATGATATTCGAACGATGGGCGTCGATTGTGCGGATGCTTAGCCCGAATGCTTGAGCGATTTCTTTGGAGCTGTAGCCTTCGCCGACCATTTGCAGAACATCCGTTTCCCGGGGCGTCAGCATTCTTAGGTTGTCGTTGTATTCCCGATTAGTTATCGGCTGGCGCAGTAGGTTGTACGCTTCTGGAGAGTAGTAGACCGCTCCCTTGAGGATTTGGCCAACTGCGTCCTTCAGGCTTTCGACTGAGCTGTCTTTAGTTACGAGACCATTTACGCCGCGTTCGACGGTGTTTTTGACTATTTCTGGGGTGAAATGAGCTGAAACGAGGATGACTTTTAGATCAGGGGCCCGGTCCTTGAGCCGGTTGAACACCGTCAGACCGCCCAGCTTTTTGATCTTAATATCCAATACAACCAGGTCCGGTCGTTGTTCGATACAGGCTGCAAGACCTGATTCCCCATCCTCGTATTCGCCCAGAACATTAAGGCCAAAGTCGTTTCTCAACACGTTGACAATCAACTCCCTAAATAATATCTGGTCCTCGATTACGATTACACTCATTGGGTTTTAAACTAGCTCGGAAGTATAATTCTAGTCGCAGGATTGGGAGGCACGGGTAACTTGACGATCGATTCCCAAACAGTGAAAAATGCGTTGAATCGCACTGTTCGTCCAGTAAAATCTCGGTTACTACGTAAAAGTTCTCACCTATTTGGATTTTGAGTCGAGAAACGTTGGTTCGCGGATTGGATCGATCGAATTCTTAGCTACTTCTCGAAACCGTTTGGATGGGATTCGTGCCATTTCCAGGCAGTCTCCACGATTGAGCGAATATCGGGGAATTCAATTTTCCAATCGAGCTCGGAAATGGCTTTTTGAGGATATGCGTATGCAGCGGGGACATCGCCATCCCTGCGAGGACCGAGATCGTGAGGGACCGAAAGACCGCTCACTTCCTCGACCACTTTAATGACTTCAAGCACGCTGGCCGGGGTTCCGGTTCCAAGATTGTAATGGAGCTCCTTTCCAGGTTCGCTCAGCTTTTCGAAAGACGCGATATGGGCCCGACTCAAGTCGTTGACGTGTACATAGTCACGCAAGCAGGTCCCATCCGGAGTCGGGTAGTCTGTTCCGAAAACCGTTAGCTTGTCTCGCTGGCCCATAGCCGCCTGAATTGCCAAAGGGATTAGGTGGGTCTCTGGATCGTGATCCTCTCCGATGTCCCCTTTTGGGTCTGCTCCGGAAGCATTGAAGTATCGGAAGCAGGCGTAGGAAATCCCGTAGGCTTTAGCGCAGTAGCCGAGCATCACTTCAACATCCTGTTTAGTCTGGCCGTAGGGGCTGAAGGCGTTTCGCGGCCTGTCTTCACTGAGAGGCATCTCATCGGTATCCCCAAAAATGGTGCAAGAAGAACTGAAAATGAATTTATTGACTCCGGTCGCCTGCATGGCTTCGAGCAAGCGGATGGTTTTGGCCACGTTGTTGTCGTAGTACTTTAGAGGATCGGCCACCGATTCGCCGACATAGGCGAAGGCGGCGAAGTGCATGACGATATCAATGGCTTCGTTGGTCAGGATCCCCTCCATGAACTCGCGGTTACCCATGCCACCTTCGTAGGTCTTCACCTCCGTTGGAATCGCGTCGCGATGCCCATAAAAGAAATTATCTACGATGATAGGTATGTGGCCCGCGGCTAGCAATTGTCGCACGCAATGGCTGCCGATGTAGCCGCCGCCGCCGATGACAAGTATTTTCATGTGGCTGGATTATTGTTGATCAGTAGGACTTTTTAGCTACGAGAAAGAGCAATCTTCACGGGATAGCAAAATCTTTCTACGCGCGAAATGGAAGTTAGCAGAGTCGTCATAACGGGCGTTGGGCTTACAGCCCCTAACGGGAATAGTCTCTCGGAATATCGAGAGAACCTCCTTAATGGAATCGCGGGCATTAGCCGCACGGAGATTCGCTACATGGGGAAAGTGCTGGCGGGCATCTGCGATTTCGATCCGCTTCGCTACCAGAAGCGAAAAGAGGTCCGAGTCGGTACGCGGGCTGGAAGCGTGTCGATCTATTGCGGCCGTGAGGCGTTGAAAAGTAGCGGAGTCGATTTCGAATCAATGGACAAGAATCGAATCGGTATTTATGTTGGGATTACAGAGCACGGGAATGTGGAGACCGAAAATGAGATCCACAACATTTCTCAATTCGACTACGACACCAAGTTTTGGAGTCATCACCACAATCCGAGAACGGTGGCTAACAACCCCGCTGGAGAGGCTTCGCTCAATCTGAAAGTGACGGGACCGGCTTACACGATCGGAGCTGCCTGCGCAGCTGGGAATTTGGGGCTGGTACACGCGGTGCAAATGCTGCAGCTAGGAGAGGTTGATTTCGCTATTGCTGGAGGCGTCTCGGAGAGCATTCACACCTTCGGGATTTTCGCGGGCTTCAAGAGCCAAGGGGCGCTAGCCGAGCACGAAGATCCGAACAAAGCGTCTCGACCATTTGACGCTGCCCGAAATGGTATCGTTGTCAGTGAGGGTGGGGCCCTTTTCACGCTCGAACGACTGGATGACGCTTTAGCCAGGGGAGCTAAGATCTACGGGGAAATAGTCGGATATCACGTGAATTCGGACGCAACGGACTACGTATTGCCTAATCCGGAGAGGCAGACGCAATGCATGCGAGCCGCCTTGAAGAAGGCGAAAATGGCCCCTCGGGACATCCACATTGTCAATACCCACGCCACAGCTACCCCGATGGGAGATATCCAGGAATGTCAGGCGATTGCCCAAGTTTTCGAGGATTGTCCAGATACCTATGTTAATAATACCAAAGGGTTTATCGGCCATGCCATGGGGGCTGCAGGTGCTTTGGAGCTGGCGGGCAATTTGCCGTCCTTTGAAGACAGGATGGTCCATCCCTCCATCAATGTTGACGAGCTCGATCCGAAATGCTCGATTCCCAATCTTGTTCTGAATCAACCCATTCAGGCAAAACGAGTTGACGCCATTCTGAATAACTCCTTTGGTATGCTCGGAATTAATTCAGCGCTCATTGTCAGGCGCTTTTCAGACCAGTAACGGACACATTTTTATGAGTAAAGACGAATGCAAACAAGTGGTTCTCGATATCATCGCGGAAATCGCTCCTGACGAGGAGCTGAGCGATGTTAAGCCAGATGTGGCCTTGCGGGAGCAACTGGATCTCGATTCGATGGACTTCCTCGATATAGTTATGGAGCTCCGGAAGAAGCACGGGATCGAAGTGCCGGAATCCGAGTATGGCGAATTGGTGTCTTTGGATAGCTGCGCCGGATATCTGACTCCGAAGTTCAACGCATTGGTCTAAGGCAGTCGCTATTATATGAATTTGCGGGCCCGACGGGAATGTCGGGCCATTTTTTTGTAGTTAAAAGTCGTATACGAAGATGGAGAATTACGATGTGGCCATAATTGGAGCGGGGATGTCTGGGATTGCTGCTGGCATCCGCTTGGCTCATTTCGGAAAAAAGGTCTGCATTTTCGAGCGTCATTACGCGCCTGGCGGTTTGAACAGCTTTTATGCCCTGGACGGCCGGAAATACGACGTTGGCCTGCACGCCATGACCAATTTCGTGAAGCCGGGTGTAAAGGCCGCGCCCTTGAATCGCATTCTTCGACAATTGAGAATCCGGCGAGAAGATCTCAACTTGAGCGAGCAAAAAAGATCCCGGATCGCTTTTCGGGAAGCGGATCTCAAGTTCAGCAACGATTTCGAGTTACTGCTATCCGAAGTCGATCGCGAGTTTCCGGATCAAGTGGATGGATTCCGGGAGCTTGTCGAGGATGTAGAGAGTTTCGATGACTCACGAATAGACTATCACTATGAATCGGCCCGGAAGCGCGTTCAGGCCCGGATAGCGAATCCGCTTTTGGAGGACATGATTTTCTGTCCGCTGATGTACTATGGCAGTTCGACGGAAGAGGACATGGATTTCGGACAGTTTGTAGTTATGTTCAAATCCATTTTTCTCGAAGGCTTCGCCCGGCCATTTGAAGGAATTCGAGGGATTATAAAGTTGTTGCTCAAACGCTATCGAGAGGTCGGCGGTATACGAAGAATGAATACCGGTATAGCTAAGATCGAAGTTGTCGACGGTCGAGCTGAGAGATTGATTCTCGATAGTGGTGAGGAAGTAGAAGCGAACGTGATTCTTTCCTCGGCAGGCTTGCCTGAGACGAATGCCCTATGCAGCGAGGATTGGCTTGGGGATAGCGACGCCGAGCCGGGAAAGCTTTCGTTCACCGAGACGATTTCCACCTTCGGCAAACCTATGAAGGATTTTGGCTGGGGAGAAGACGCGATCGTATTCTTCAATGGAGCGGAACGTTTCCACTATAGGTCTCCTGAAAGCGCAGTGGACTTGGAGAGCGGGGTTATATGTGTTCCAGACAATTTTGACTATGCAGAGAGGGAGTTTTCGGAAGGGATTGTTCGGGTCACTTGCCTGGCGAATTACGATCTTTGGAAATCGTATCCAGAAGGTCGATATAGGGAAGAAAAAGAAGTTTGGCGACCGAGGATATGGGAATCGGCGAAAAGCTTCATGCCTGAAACGAGCCTAGACTATTCGAAAGAGCGCATAGCGTTTGACATGTTTACACCGACTACGGTTGAGCGCTATACATGGCGGAAGAGAGGGGCCATCTATGGTTCAGCCAAAAAGTACCGGACCGGTGTTACGCCCATTTCGAACCTCTTTCTTTGCGGAACCGACCAAGGTTTCCTGGGAATCGTTGGCAGCATGCTAAGCGGTATCGCCATGGCGAATGCCCACGCGTTGCGGTAGGGGATTCGCTCTGAATTGCAGGAGCGGGTTTACCCCGCGATAGCCGCGAATTTAAAATACTGTAATCGTGGGATCAACTTGCTCCTACGCTCGACTACAACTCAAAGTGACGCTAGTGCTCCTCTGTCGCGGGACCGTGCTCCACTTTTCAGAGACGAATCAATAGTTTGGAGCTCGCCCTTGGTTCGGCACGGCTCACCACCCTGAGCATGTCGAAGGGCTGGGCAAGCTTAGTTGTCCTTGATAGAGACCCTAATACTTGCACCAGATCCAGAGCGAAAGGAGCCCGAGGGCTAGAAATGCGCAGGCGAAGATCGTAATGCATCCTCGTCTCGCTGCATTGACGGAGTCTCGAGTATCAGGACCAAGTTCGTCATAGATATCTGAAATGGCTGCATTGGGGTCTGGCTCTAAACTCGGTTCCGCGGAAGGTGTAGGCAGAGAGACAGATCAGTTACCTAAGATTCGATACTCTCCAGACGATTGCTCGATGGTTGATGAGACTGGATTGGCCCTTTAGCTGCCGTTTGCAATGACGCGGTCTCGGATTCTATCCATTGCAGGTGCCCTTCGATAAGGGCTTTTTGCTTCTGCAGCTCCTCTAGCCGTTTGTCTTCCACGATGTCGTCGATTTCTTATCCCTTATATCGCTTAGGAAGCCGCTAGAGTTTAGGGGTATTGGGCGCAGCGGACAGCTACCGGCTACTGGACGGGCGTAAAAAAGCCCCATCTCCCAGAGAGGAAGATAGGGCATTAAAGTCGATTTCCGTTTTGGCTAGGCTTCGACAGCGACCTTGCGTCGCTCCTTGTCGTACTTAACAACGCCATCCTTCAAAGCGAATAGGGTATGGTCACGTCCCATGCCTACATTGGTTCCGGGATGGAAACGGGTGCCTCTTTGACGAACGATGATGTTTCCAGCGATTACTTGCTGACCGCCGAACTTTTTGACGCCGAGACGCTGAGCCGCGCTGTCACGTCCGTTCTTACTGGTTCCTTGTCCTTTTTTATGGGCCATATCTAGTTTCCTCTAAGATTGTTACGAATCGATGGAATCGATCTTGATTACGGAAAGCTCTTGGCGGTGCCCGCGACGACGGTGGTAGCCTTTGCGCTTCTTCTTCTTGAAGATGACGACCTTGCGGCCGCGCTTGTTTTCAATTATGGTAGCGTTCACTTTGGCCCCGTCTACGAACGGCGAGCCCAGTTTGAATTCCTTACCTTCCCCAAGGGTGAGCACTTCGTTGATTTCGATTTTCGAGCCGGCGTCGGTTTCGGGATAACGATTTAGGACGAGAACGTCGCCCTCAGTTACCGTGTACTGTTTGCCCTGGGTTTGGATTGTCGCTTTCATCTGAAATAAAACCGCGTAATAAGATTGGATCTTCTCACTGAATCAATCTTTTTGTGAAAAAAATGAGTACAAAATCGGATCCTCGTCCTGGGCGGGTAGATATCGAGACGATTCGCGGATATTTTAGCGATCCGAGAACCGTCGACCATTACGTTCGGGCTGTAGCGAATATTGGCTTGTGGAATACGGAACGTAGAGTGTTCGAGGAGAGGATTGAAAGAGAGAATCTAGTCTTAGACTTAGGTTGTGGAGCAGGTCGAATTGCCATCGGACTATGGGAGATGGGATATCGAAACGTTGCCGGAGCCGACCTTTCCCAGGAGATGGTTGCGGAATCGCGAGCGATTGCCCCCCGCTCTCGGAGCAGAGATTCCGTTCATTGTCGAGGACGCTACCAATTTGAGTTTCGAGGACCAGGCGTTCGATGCGATCGTCTTTGGATTGAACGGTTTAATGCAGATCCCAGGCTGGGAGTCTCGACGCCAGGCATTGAAGGAAATATGGAGGGTGTTAGCCCCAAAGGGCGCTTTCATTTTCACAACGCTGGATCGAAAGGATTTCCTCTTTAGCGTGGTTTTCAGCGACCAGGATAATTTTGAGCACGATATAGCCAGGAATTCATCGCTCATCGAAGAAGGGGATCGGCTCTTTCAGACCGAGCACGGAACGACATTCATGCACGTCCCGACTCGCCCCAAGGTGGAAAAAGAGCTGCAAAGCGCGGGTTTCGATGTCGTCGATTGCCGGATGAGAAGCGAGATTGGTAGGGAATCAGAAAGGGTTCTTGAATTTTCTGAGGACTGCCGCTTTTGGGTCACAAAAAAACCGACGTCCAAGAACGCCGGTTCGTAATATAGGTCTTGCTACATTGCTTTTGGATTACTCGCCAGAACTGCAGAGATTAATCCTTGAGCAAGTAGGAGGGTTGCATGCGATTCGTATCGGTTTTCGGCGAGAATACAGGCGAGTAGGAACTGCCTCCACTAGCTTTACGTTCTTCCGATACTACTTCAGTCATAGCCATTTGTCCACGGGCGGCCGCTCTGGCCTCCATCTCCTCGATGGCTGCCAATCGAGCCCGCTCTCTGGCTGCGGCCACATCTTCACGCCCTTGGGCCTTCGCTTCCTCCAGGGCTAACTGGGCTGCTCGGAGCTTTTGGGCCGCTTCTACTGTCTCGCGCTCGCGCATCGCCTTGATGCGGGCCGCTTCTCGAGTGATAGCCTCGTTCTCGGCCTTCAGGCGGCCCGCTTCCTTTTCGGCTTCCATTCTCACGGCTTCCGCTTGCTTATTGGCAGCGTCTTCGCGGGCTTTGATCTGAGCCAGCTCTTGAAGCCGAGCTTCCTTCTCGGCCGCTTCCTTGGCGGCCTGTTCTTCAGCCAATCGCTTGGCTTCTAGGGCGAGTGAAGCCTTCTTAGCTTCTTCCTGAGCTTGACGCTCTTTTTCGGCTAGGGCCTTTTCCTTCGCTTCGATGGCTTCTTCCAGTTCCGCGATTCGGGCTAGTTCCGCTTCCTTGTTTTGGCAGCCAACCAAGGCCAAGACTAGACCCAATCCTAGAGTTAAAAGGTATTTTTTATCCATTTGTCTCGATTTTCGATGAATTAGTTAGGGTATTAGATACTGAACTAACGACTTCGGGTAAAGAACCTAGACGACATTTCTGAAAGGTCAAAAAAATGAGAGAATTTGGTTGAGAAGTCGAACAATGGCAGGCGCGAAGATCTCATTATCGAAGACGGTTGGGTAGCTGAGTAAATTTCCACGGGATTCAACCGTGAAAAACCGAACTTTTAGTATTGATCGCTAACCAAAAACGCGAAAGCTTCGCGACCTTGACCGGAGAGATGGCTGAGTGGTCGAAAGCAACGGTTTGCTAAATCGTCGTACGTGTCACAGCGTACCGCGGGTTCGAATCCCGCTCTCTCCGCCACTTAAGCAACTGGTTTTTAGGAACAGATTAATTTGCTTCTGAGGCTTCGCTATATGCCGGAAACTTGCTGAAGAATTTCCATATTTCTTCGGAGGCATTAATAATGCCTTCTTTGCTTACCTTATTGGGATTGTAACCATTCGCTGGCCATATGTGAGGCCAATCTGCAATCTTGTAGTACCACACCTCATTATCGTTTTTGCCCCCAGAATACCGGTAGGCAGTGGTTTTGTGGGTGAGTTCGACGGTGGTCTTTTCACTGTATTCATTCAATTCAACCCAGAATTCTACAATCTCATCTACGTGTAAGGCTCCTCCCCAGCCAAGGCCCTTGCGCTTAGGATTTCTCCCATTGCCTTCAATCGGATTCACCGGATCGGCGAGTCCGTGGATATGCAGGATAGGAATGGGCTTTGATTGATGACGGTTTTGCCAGGTTTCGTAACTCATCCACCCTGCGATAGAGGCAATGGCTTTGAAGACATCGGGCCTTTCGCCCCCTAAGGTGTAAGCCATATGGCCGCCGTTAGAATGTCCCGCAACAAAGGTACGTTGTGAATCCAATTTGTATTCGCCTTGTAAGGATACTGCAAGGTCTGAGAGGAAGCCCACGTCATCTACATTCATGTAGGTCAGGTGAACGTTCCAATGCGACTTAGGTTCATTATCAATGCCGGGCATCTTCGCGCTTGTCCCCTGAGGGTAGCACACTGCGAATCCAGCCTTGTCCGCTACGTCGTTCATTTGAGAGTGTTTTCTTACCCATGTATTTCGACTGGTGCGTCCGTGTAGTATGAAAACGAGCGGAGCGTTTCGAGTCAGGCCATCTGGCAAATAGAGTTCGTATTCCCGGGTGAGGCCGCCGTGCTGAAAGGTTTTCTCAAGGAGAGACCCGGCGAAGCTGCAAAAAGGAAATCCGAAGCCTAGAAGGATAAGCGCTGCTTTAGGGATCATATCGACTTCCGAACAGGATAGTTGCGATCCGGCGTTTGGGGAGTGGGGAGTTTCCAGCCGTCGCGGTATTCGCCTTGGAGGAATTTGTCTGCTTCCGGAGTTCCGATGGCTTTTAGATGTCGTGGATCCCATTCCAGCTTTTTACCGGTACGATAGGCGGCAATCGCCAACAAAACCGTTTCGGACAAAGGACCGGAATAGTCGAAACCGCATTGGGGTATTCTTGGATCGTTGGCTTTGATTCCTGTCGCAAATTCTTGGTAGTGGCCTTTTGAGTCGGGGAGCGTTTTTGGCCTCTTTTTGTAATTGTATTTAGAATACTTGCGTGAGCCTTTTTTCAGTGGAAACAGCTTCCACCTGGTCGGGTAAAATTGGGCGACTAGAATGCCTTCCGTACCAATAAACATGGTGGCTCTCGCCCAACCATCATTATCAACCTGATTGAGCTCTTCTTGTATAAACCTGTATTCTTTAGGGCGTGTATTTCCGTCGTACCAGTTTACGGTGACAGCTGGCATGTTCTCCCGCGCAGCGAATTCCCACTTCACCTTGAGCCAATCGGCTGCCCTTTCAGCGCCCGCTTCAAATCTGCCTTCCGCTTCGACTGACAATGGGTACTTGAGATTGAGCGTAAAGAATACCCAGTCTAGGGCATGGCAACCGATGTCTGCGATTCTGCCGAAGTCCCACCAACCTCGCCAATTCCGAGGGTGCAGTTTTCCTGGTCCGGGATAGGGACGTTTCGTGGCGGGTCCCAGCCAGGCATCCCAGTCTAAGCCATTGGGAATGGCGCCTCTATAAGGCTGTTGCAGACGGTCTGAATTGGCTTTCGTATAATTGCGTTTACCCACTTGTCTGGGCGGCCAGGCGCTTGTGCTGCGGGGGACCCATTCATCATCGCACCACACATTCACT
>CAZFUD010000111.1:0-13365 GCA_964521705.1 uncultured Opitutaceae bacterium
AGGTCCACATGCGGTATTTATTCGAGTTTCCCCGAGCTATCCCCCACATAAGGGTAGGTTCTTTACGTGTTACGCACCCGTTCGCCACTCTCATGTTTAATTAGCAAGCTAACTAAACAATCCCGTTCGACTTGCATGTCTGAACCACGCCGCCAGCGTTCATTCTGAGCCAGGATCAAACTCTCCGAAAAGAGAGTTCTTGAATCCATGGATTCTTGAACTACGCTGACAAACAAAACTAGTTGTTTATCATATACTTAAATAATTGATTGGGGTTGCAATCAATCGTACAAAATAAATTTCAAAGAACGGGAAATCCCATTTGGGAAAGCCTTCATCCGTCTCAAAACCCAATACGACCGTCAAGCGTATTCGCGTTAGAAAACGCGCTGTTTTGCTTCTGACAATCGCCCGCTAGGCCGTTGAAAAGAACGAGGAGAACGAGAGCTGTAAAATGCCTAACCGAAATCAAGCACTTTCTCCAAAAAATTGAGTGGTCTCGAAACTCGTCCGAGGCTAGCTAAATAGCAGGCATGAAAAGAACAGAAGGCTCCGGAAGCTGGCGCATCGAAAACCGAAAGCAAGTGTTTTTTGAAAAAAGTTTTTCACCCTAGGATTTTAGTCTCCGCGAGACCCGTTTGACAGGGCTATGTCAGTGCTGAAAACCGGGAGGAATGGACCTATTCGTCTCGAATTCGATCGTCTTTAGAATTACGCGGATTAAGTGTTTTGATTCTCCTTAACTAATAGGAGGTGGGCAACGTATCGAAAAACTGGCGATCGATTATGGATTGACTGCTCGCCCCTGCCCATTACGGGCATAGGTGAGCAAAACGTAGCTAAACGCAGTCGAACAACTGCATCGCCGGTCCCTTATCGGCCGTTGAGCAACATTCCCACCCGACACAGTTAACAACCTCAACTCCCATAGAGCTTTGGAAATAAAGGCAATTAAGCAAATCGTAGACTTGATGAAGAAGTCCGACCTATCGGAATTCGAAGTCGAAGAAGAGAATTTCAAACTGAAAATCAAGCGTGACACCGGTAAAGAGACCCCTGCCCAAATAATCAGCTCGGTCCCGCTTCCAACCGCAGCTCCGGCCACTCCGGCTGCCCAGCCCGCGAGCGCCCCGGCTGAAGCCTCTGGTACGGAGCCCGGCACAGCCACCTACATTACTTCTCCAATGGTAGGTACGTTCTACAGCTCGCCCTCACCCGAAAGCGACGCGTACGTAAAATCTGGCGACAACGTTTCGAACGATACCATTGTTTGTATCATTGAAGCCATGAAGATAATGAACGAGATACAAGCGGAGCAGAGCGGCTCCATTGCCGAAGTACTCGTCGAGAACGGCCAGCCCGTGGAGTATGGCCAAAAACTGTTTCGTTTGGCCTAAAGTCCCTTGAGGCATTTTCGCTGACTACCGGCACTCGATTGTACACCTAGCTACATCGCTCACGAGCAGCTTCTCAACCTTACGAATTTCCCACATGCAAAAAGTACTCATCGCCAATCGCGGCGAAATCGCGTTGCGCATCGTTCGCGCCTGCCGCGAGCTCGGAATCAAGACTCTCGCCGTTTACTCGGAAGCGGATCTGGAATCGCTTCACGTTCAGTTAGCGGACGAGGCAATCTGCATAGGCGGCCCCCAAAGCGCCAACAGCTATCTCAAAGCGGATCGCATCATCAGTGCAGCGGAAATCGCGGATGTAGACGCGATTCATCCTGGATATGGCTTTCTAGCGGAAAACGCCGACTTCGCCGAGCAATGCGCGTCGTGCAACATCAAGTTCATCGGCCCTTCCGCTGAATCGATTCGCATGATGGGTGACAAGGCGATCGCCAAGGAAACCGTCAAAAAGGTGGGAGTGCCCATTTGCGGCGGTAGCGACGGCACAGTCGAAACCGAAGACGAAGCGGTCCAAATCGCGACCGAGATAGGCTATCCAGTGATGATCAAAGCGGTTGCCGGTGGCGGTGGCAAAGGCCTTCGCATCGCCCGCAACGACATTTCCCTCCACAAGGAATTCATACTCGCCCGCAGCGAGGCCGAAAAGGCATTCGGGAACGGTGAAGTGCTCATCGAGAAATACATCGAAAACCCGCGCCACATCGAATTCCAGGTCCTCGCCGACCAGCGCGGGAACGTCGTCCATCTCGGCGAACGCGACTGTTCCATCCAGCGTCGCCACCAAAAGCTCATCGAAGAAGCCCCTTCCCCGTTCGTGAACGATGACCTCCGCAAGCGCATGGGCGAAGCTGCCGTCGCAGCCACCAAGGCCGCCAACTACGAGGGCGCCGGTACGATCGAGTTCCTCGTAGACCAAGAAAGCAATTTCTACTTCCTCGAGATGAACACTCGTATTCAGGTAGAGCACCCGGTTACGGAGGAGGTCACAGGTATCGATCTCATAAAGCAGCAGATTCAGATAGCCCGAGGGGAACCGCTAGCCTTTAAACAGGAGGAGGTGCAGTACAACTATCACGCTATCGAGTGCCGCATCAATGCCGAAGACCCGGCCAACAACTTTACGCCAAGCCCGGGCTGTATCGATCTGTACTACGCTCCTGGAGGCCACGGAGTCCGCGTGGATTCTCACGCCTACGGCGGTTACATTATACCTCCCTACTACGATAGCATGATCGGCAAGCTCATCACTTACGGCCGGAGTCGAGAAGTCGCCATAGAGCGTATGTACCGGGCATTGAGCGAGTATTTGATTCGGGGAATACATACGACAATCCCCTTGCAGAAAGCGATTATCAGCGATGCCCGCTTTCAAGCCGGAGAGGCGACTACCGCTTTCATGGAAGAATTTATGGAACATCCTCCCAAGTTCGATTGAGGGGACCCTACTCGAAATCCGAAGTTTTCCACTAAATCGTCTCTTCGCTTGAAACAAACGCGGAATTGACGATTCTTAATCCATAGGATCGACGGGCAAATCTTAGGCCGGATCGCTCGGCGGCCTTAACAAACAAACAGCCGGCCAAGGCATTTTAACCAGTTATAAGCAATGGAAGCACAAGAATCCACAATAGAAACCGGAGAGCATCCTGAAGGCTCTCTCGGGCAAATCAAAGTCAATCATACGGTTGTTTCCACCATCGTGAAGATGGCGGCAATCAATGTTTCGGGAGTACTCGCCGTCGGCGGGAGTTTCGTCGAGAATTTCATCGCCCAGATATCCAGCAAGGAGTCCGACAAAGGGGTACGCGTATCCGAAGACGAGGCAGGCAACTACCAAATCGAAATCCGCGTTCTTATGGAATACGGCGTCGAGTTGGCGAAAACAGCTGAGACCTTGCAAATGATAGTCGCCAAGCAAGTAACGAATATGACGGGCAAGCCGGTCGCCAAAGTCGACGTCATTATCGAAGGCGTCAAAATGGCCGAGGAAGAAGAGACTGAGGACAACGATAGCGAAGAATAATTTAACCCTGGTCTGTCTTGGGCCACATCGATGCCAGAGTTTATTCAACAGGCTAACGACTTCGTGAGCAATCTCCCGCTCATTACCATAGTAGGGATCCTCGCGGTACTGCTGCTATTGATTATCGGGCTCCGGAGTATACTGAAAAGCCCGCCTTCGCGGCTCATAGCCTTTTCTAGCGACACCGGATCTGTTTTAGTCTCCCGCAAAGCCCTTCAGGATCTCATACGTCAAACTTGTCTCAAAGACGATTGGGTCGAAGCAGTCAGACCCATCGTCAAAATTGTTGGCAAAAAGATCAACACGACCGTTACGCTCCGCCTTTCCTCCCCCGAGAACCTTAAGGAAACCACCGAAAGGCTGCAGGCTCGTATATCCGGACTGCTTCAGAAATCTCTAAGTTTCGATCAAATTGGCCCCATCGAAATCATGGTCACCAGTTTCGGGAAACAGGATGTCGACGAGCCTGTTGTTCTGGGTCCCCAGCCCAACGCAAGCTCGGATCTGACGACAACCCTGAACCCTAAAAAGCCAGAATTGGAAGACCCGCACGAAATTCGAGAAACCGAGCGGGAAACTAAGGCCTAGTAAGATCTGGGCACTTATCCTGGTGACCAAAAGGGCTGCAGATCTAGAGGCCAAGGCCCCGCTTTCGTTAAGGGAATGCTCATTCTACGGTATCCTAGACACTGGATACGTCTCTCGATCTGACTGGGCTCGAAAGTACCGCGCCCTCGTAAAGGGAGGAGCGGGAGTCATCCAATTACGGGCCAAGAGAGAATCGCATAAGGAGCGCGAGGCGCTACTGATCCAGATACTTGAAATTAGAAACGAGGCAGAATACAAGTCCCAACCCCCGCTCATTCTCAACGACGACGTGGAGCTCTGTCTGCGCTATGCGAATGTCGGGTTGCACGTTGGGCAGGAAGACACTCCGGCAATTGATGCTAGAAGCAGACTTGGCCCACATCGAATTCTGGGGCTATCCACTCATTCGATACAGCAAGCGAGACAGGCGATGGAGCTCCCCGAAGGCATCCTGGACTACTTCGCCGTAGGCCCCGTATTCGCCACCCAGACTAAGCCCAGCTACGCTCCAGTGGGGCTAGAACTGGTAAGGTGGGTCGACCAGCAAAGCCCGAAACTGCCGTTTTTCTGTATTGGAGGAATCAATCGAGGGAATCTCGACAAAATTAGGAAAGCGGGCGGATCGAGAGTTGTCGCTGTGTCTGATCCCTTGCTAGCCCAAGATACTGCCGCAGCCGTCGAGGAATATACGCGGTAGGGGCATAGAGGAGCTTCAATCCCCCCTCTTCTTTTGAAACCGCAGACTGGCCCATTCATCCAGTATTTGGCGCTCTCCATTCTCTAGGCATTCGATCTCCTCGAACCGCCTTCTAACCCGATCCGCTTCGGCTGCTAGAATGCCGCTAAGCACTAGCCACCCTCCTCGGGACACGGAATTCGCTAATAGCTCGGCATTCGCTTCCAAAACGTCTGCTAGAATATTCGCCAGCAAGCAATCAACCCCTTCCAGCTCCAATCCACTTTCTAAATCCCCGACAAAGAATCGGACCTCATCTGCTTTATTTAACGTGGCATTCTCATCCGCGATCCTAACCGCATCTTCGTCTATATCGAATCCCTCGATACGCTTGAATCCCAATTTCGCGGCAGAGATCGCCAATATGCCCGAACCACACCCCGCATCAACCACCCGAGCTAAGTCTAGGTCCTCTCCTACCTGCTTTTTGAATTCGATCAATCTTTCGACGCACAATCGAGTCGTGGCATGATTACCGGTCCCGAAAGCCATTCCGGGATCTAACCATACGGCCTCGTGTTTTGCTGGCAATTCGTATTCATTTTTTAGCCACACAGGAGCCCAATGTAATTCTCCGATCGACCAAGGCTGGAAATGCTCCTTGTAACTCTCTTTCCAATCCTCAGCTGCTAGCTCGCTTAAATTCCAATCACCTTGGATTTTCAACCGCTCCTGCAATGCCTTCATACCAGTTTCCGCTTCCGTGAGGTCTTCGAAAACCCCCTGTATCCAGTAACCTTTGTCATCAAAATTTTCATACAAATTCCAATTCTCGAGCCCCTCCGATTCGAAAATCAGGTTTTCGGAAAACTGGAATTCTTCCAACGACAATCTAGCTCTAACTTCATACATCCGCTAAAATCCCTTTTCAAAAAATTGAAGTTTCTCGCTGAATCATCTGACTCGTTGATTCACCTGCATAGGCATCCCAAGATGCGGTCTCAAAGTCATCCGACCCAAAGGCTCAACAGGATGGCCAAGCCTCAGCTTCAAGTCAAAGCGCTGAGCGAACAAAGCGAGGAGAAGGGTCGCTTCCACCAAGCCAAAGTGCTTGCCCATGCAAACCCTTGGACCCGCTCCAAAGGGAATGTAGGCAAACGGCTTCACCTGCCTGGAACGGCCTGGCAAAAATCGATCTGGGTCGAAACGATTAGGATCTTCCCAATGAAGCTTATGGCGATGCAGTACCCACGATGATATCGTCATAAATGAGCCCTTTGGAACGCGAGATCCCGAGATTTCGTCATCCCCTAGAGCCTGCCGCGAGAAAACATGCACCGGTGGATACAATCGTAGAGTTTCATCCACGATAGCCCTAGTCAGCGGAAGATTGGGCAAGTCTTCATAAGTCGGCTTACGCCCAGCAAGGGCACCTTCCAGCTCACCCCAAAGCCTTTCCCTTATGTCTGGATGCTCATGCAACAAGTAGAACGCCCAAGTTAATGTGATAGCCGTCGTTTCATGACCTGCTAGATAAATGGAAGCCACTTCATCGAGCAGCAGTTGATCCGTCATAGATTCTCCGGATTCTTCTCGGAAATCTATCAGCATTTGCAAGAGGTCGTCCTTCGGCTCCTTCTGGCTATGGCGCTCCTTGATTACGCTGGCAATCACCTCGTCGAACTGGCGAACTGCCGCCCGTCCTCTAACCTGTCCAGGTCTCGGGATCCATGAAGGCAATCCAATCAATTCGCTGATATGAATGCGGCCATGCGATGCCAAATAGTCCTGAAATGATTGATACAGCGTCGCGTTTCTTTCACCCAAAACAACCCCGAACATCGTACGGGTGATTATATCGGAAGTCAGCAAAGTCATCTCCTCCATTACATCCACTTCCGCATCGACACGATTGAGCTCCCAAGCATCTACTACTTCCAACCCAGCTTCCATCATGGTATCAGCATAGCCTGCCAATCGTTTCTTATGAGTGGCTGGCGACATAATCTTCCGCTGCCTCTCCCAAAGTTTTCCTTCGCTTACAAATACGCCTTTCCCGAGAAGCGGCTTGAGCGACTGTCGATTCGCTAGGCTTTTCCGGTAATTCGAGGCATTGGCGACCATGACGTGCTGAATATCCTCGGGGCGGTTCATCACAAACATCCGTTTATGAAAGAACTTCAGTTGAATCAGTTCCCTGCGATAATAGGACTTTGGCCAGGCGGCCACCATATTCGCACGCGCTAAATCCAAATATTTGGCCGTATCAAGAATCTCATGCGCAATTCGAAACATCTAACGATTATGGGAACCTATCTCCTGCGATAAACTTGACCACAGCAATGACCAGACTATTTTCCCTGGATTCCAGCAACCGTATAATCACTAATCGTTCGTGCGAAGCCTCCCCCTAACCGTATTCGAGGAATACCTCTTCCACGAAAATCGAAGCGACTACCCATGCAACATTTTTGTTCAGGCTCGGTTCTCCGGAAATCTGAGCCGCGATCAATTCGTTCAAGCCGTGGAAAAAGTGGGCCCTCTTCATCCTCATCTAACTGCGAATATAGAGAAAGGGCTATTTGGAAGGCTACACTGGAAGTTCAACAGTTCTGCCAAAATTCCCATCCACTGGCTCCCGGAAAATACTGATACCCACAAACCCGATTTCGGCTCATTCAATCCCGAAAAGGAACTATCCTTCCAACTGTATGTAGTGCATGAACCGAATCGCTGGGATCTCTATGTCAACCAAAGCCACTCGCTGTGCGACGGAGCTGGGTTTTTTCGATTTCTGCACGATCTACTCATTGCATACAATCAACTCTGTGGAAGCGAAGACATTCAGCTTCCAGAAACGGACCTAGCGAGATTGAAACGGCGAGGGAGTCAGAAATTCCGTTTAGGAAGCTTCTTATCCATTATTCCGATAAAAATGGCTGGCTTCTTTATCGCCCTCTCCCTGTTTCGCCGGCAGGTCTCCCCACTTCTGCCGAGCCGGGAGTCGGCTGAATCTCTACCTTATCCAAAAAATTCGCCGCACCTTGTATCCAGATATTTAAACAAAGCGTCCTACTCCCAATTCCGCAAGTCAGCTCGAGGAAAAGGTATCAGCATCAACGACCTATTTTTGGCCGCTTTTCACGCCGCTATCGGCTCTTGGAGAACTTCGCTTGGGGAAGGCGACCCAAACGATTGGATTCGCCTCAGCGTTCCCTTAAACCTCAGGCTCAAAGCGGACAAATCGCTCCCTGCCTGCAACGCAATTAGTATTGTTTCTATCGATCGCCAAGCTAAGGGCTTATCCAATCGGCCTAGGTTGCTGCGACGAGCCAAAGAAGATATGCAATACGTCAAGAAAGGCCGTCTCGGGACAATCTATTTAGCGGTTCTTTGGATCCGCCGCTTCCTGCCCGGAGGCATTCGCTCATTCAGTCGCCGCGACGTCTGTCGCACAAGCGCCACCCTTACGAATATAGGACCCCAATTTCTTCACAGCCCTCTTAGGAACTCCGACGGCAAACTAGCTTCAGGAGGATCCGTATTGGAACGAATCACCTCCGCGGCTCCCTACCGTCCCTACGCCCAAGCTACCTTGCTAGTAGCCGTCTACGCAGGAGAACTCGAAACGACCCTGAACTACGATCCGAGGGCGCTAGGCCCAGGCGAAGCAGCTAAGCTCATCGATCGCTTTATAAGCGAGCTAAGATCCATGACCGAGACCGTTGATACATAGGTTTCCGGCAATCCCAAACCTGCAGCACGGCTGCTTTAGCTCGCGTTCTGGAATGGAAGCTAGAACCGACGCGGGCTAAAGCCCCGCGCTAACGACCTCGCTCCTAATCGAAGAATCGTTTCGCTTTGTTGAAAAACGTCTTTCCTACGGGCTCATCCGCATCGCCACAAGCGAGAGCGAACTCCTCGAGCTTCTGTCGTTGTTCGCTATTGAGCGAAGTAGGCACTTCGATTTCCACGCGAATCATCTGGTCGCCAAAATAGCCGCCCCGCAGACTGGGCATCCCTTTGCCTTTCAGTCGAAAAGTCGTGCCCGACTGCGTCCCAGCAGGGATTTTGAGACTCGCTTTGCCTGTCAAGGTAGGGACTTCGATCGTTCCTCCTAAAGTGGCTAAGGTAAACTTAATGGGAATCTGGCAAAACAGATTTTCCTCCTGACGTTCGAAGATGTCGTGGTCGGAAACGTGGATGACAATGTATAAGTCGCCTGAAGGACCACCGCCCACTCCGGCTTCCCCATTGTTGGCCGAACGCAGCTTCGATCCGGTATCCACTCCTGGCGGAACTTTAACCTTTATCTTGGTTGTCTCATTCACGCGTCCCTCTCCTCCGCAGGTCGAGCAGGCCTTTTCCATTTTCTTTCCGCTACCATGACAAGTAGAACAGGTTTGGCGAACGGAGAAGAAGCCCTTTGATGCAGTCACCTGGCCATGGCCGCCGCAGGTCGGACAGGTCACTACACCAGTGCCCGGCTCAGCCCCATTCCCGCCACAGCGGCTACACTGAACTGGCTTTCTAAAGGAAATCTCTTTTTCAATACCTTTGGCAGCCTCTTCCAGGCTGATCTCCAAGTCATACCTCAAGTCAGAGCCGCGCTGAGCACCGCCTCTGCCCGATCCACTTCTCCCACCAGAGCCACCGAAAAATTCTTCGAATATGCTTCCGCCAGCGCCAGCGCCTCCGAAGACCTCGCTGAAAATGTCGAAAGGATCATGGAAAGGACCGCCAGCGGAAGACCCACCGCCGTTACCACCGCTGAAGGCCGCATGGCCATAGCGATCATAAGCGGCTCGTTTCTGCTCGTCCTTAAGGACCTCATACGCCTCGGAAACCTTCTTGAAATTCTCCTCGGCTTCCTTGTTACCCGGATTCTTATCCGGATGGTACTTCACGGCCATCTTTCGATAGGCCTTCTTCAGTTCGTCCTGAGTCGCCTGCCGGCTTACTCCTAGCAATTCGTAATAATCCTCTTTCACGATTCCTGGCTTTCTATTTCGCCGTGAAATTCTTCCATGGCTAGTCGGAAGCGTCCCCGGACACGATAACTGTCGCTGGACGAATCAACCGACCATTCAGTGAGAAACCTTTGCGTATCAATTGCAGAACAGCCCCCGCCTCGACTTCTTCACTCGGCTGAGATTGGACCGCTTCGTGGAGATTGTGGTCGAAGGCATCACCTTTGCCAGGCTCGATCTCTTCAACCCCATTCTCTCCTAAAACCGCTTTGAACTGCGACAACACCATCCGAATGCCTTCCTCGACAACCTTGGGATCGGAAACCTGCTCCGCGGAGGAAAGCCCCAGAGCCATATTGTCATAGATCGGCAAGATCGATTCCAGCAGGCCCGATACCGCGTATTGCCGCAAGTCGTCCTTTTCTCGAATGACACGGCGCTTGTAGGTGTCCAGATCCGCAACTGCCCGCAGGTAGTTGTTATAATTGTCATCCGCTTGACTCTTAGCCTTTTCAAGCTGCTCTTCTATGGACAACTCCTTCTCCTCTTCAGGCGCTTCATCGTTGTTTTCGGTCCCTTCCTGGTTCTCTTCGCCCTGCTCGGATTTGGGCAAAGCTTCTTCGGAATCAGCCTCCAACTCACCTTCCTCGACCTCCACTTTTACTTCCTCTTCTTTTTCCGCCATATTGGTTTCCAATTTCTTTTAATAGATTACCCAACTGTTTCTTCGGTAATACCGCTCTGGAATCAAAAAGTTTTTCTATAAGGTCCAGCTCCTTTTAGCGGATGCTGGTATTCATTCGACCCTTCCGTCGCGAGCTTGAGCCGCGTTCGTCCCAATGAAGGCCGTTTCCGCGACCACATCGGGCAAGTATTCCGCTCTAGAAATCACTTCAAACAAAGGATCAAAGAGCCCCATAGCGTCTTCGGCAGCGAAATCGTCAGTATCGATTCCCAACCGGAGGGCTTTGGGAGAGGGTCTGGCAGGAAGAGCATAATCGAGAATTTCGACGGTATTGATCTTAAGGTGGCACTCGGCTATCGGCATTCCTCGACCCAAGGCCTTGGAACCGCCAAGGAGGCTTTCCAAAACGCTTTCCAGATTCAATACACCGCTTTCATCCCTGATAAGCGTAATTCGCTCAATATCCAACTCGACTGAATCCAGGCGAACTCCTTCAGAGATGAGCAAGTTTGCGGGACCTGTAACCTTCAGGCGGCGTATGGCCAGAATCGGTCTTCCCTCGTGCATCGCGCTAGCGCTTCGCAGTATTGCTCCTTCAACGAGAAACTCGAACCCAAAAGGATTACAGGCGAGGGACTCGGCCTCCCATAGGTTGCCAGTGTCCTTCTCGATCTTGATCCCGATCACCTTGGGCAACGCCAACATCCAAGCTAGCGTGATGGATGCCGTCAGAAACAATCCCATGAAAACAGCCGAGCGAACGACGCCACCTCTACGACTCCTATAGGCCTCTGGATTTCGATGGGATTCTCGGTCTAATTTCATAGGGGACTTATTCACTCCTGGCTGTGTCCCAACCAGTTAACCGTCTACTAGTTCTAAACAAATCGATCGGTTACCAATATAGTGGCTCCCTCCGGGGCAGTCACCTTAAAGGAAGAACTAGCTGGCAATAGAACCGTCGTTCCGTTCGCCGCTTCCTTCCCAGATATCTGGACGCTTCCAGCAGTGACGCTAACGAGACTGGGCTCTCCTTCCTCGAGCGCAACTGGATTCGAGCTAACATCCAGATCCACTTTCCTCAGTCGAAATTCCCGACAATCAGCCAATAGGCTCTCGCCGGGTCCCGGGCAAACTGTCTCCGGTTCGAAGTCGTTCCAATCAATGCACTTGAGCGACTCCTCCACATGAAGCTGCCGTGGGCTACCGTCCAGTCCGACACGACCCCAGTCATACACCCGGTAAGTGGTGTCCGAATTCTGCTGGATCTCTAAAATCAAGTTGCCCGCATCAATGGCGTGAATCCTTCCACTTTCCACTAGTATGGACTCTCCTGAGCTGACCCGAAAACGATGCACACACTCCTCCAGTTTCCCCTCGCCCAAGCGTCGCTCGAACTCGTCCCGCGTAACGCTATTTTTCAATCCAACAATGAGTGACGCGTCCGGTTGACAATCGACGATATACCAGTTCTCGGTTTTCGGCTCTCCTCCCAAAGCTGGGGCCACTTCCGCAGGAGGATGCACTTGCAGGCTCAGCCTCTCCGAACAATCCAGCCACTTTACGAGAATGGGAAAAGGCCGGCTCGAATCATAGCCTTCCCCCATAATTTCCTCCGGGCGATCTTCGATCAGCTCGCGGAGCGATTTCCCGGCAAAGTCTCCTTTATCGATCACGGACATCGCTTCGGGTCGGTCCACGACGTCCCAACTCTCGCCGATTACCTCCCCCTTAGGCAATTTCCGGCCCAGCACCTCCTCTAGATTTCGGCCTCCCCATACGCGCTCTTGATAAATTGGTTTAAAGTAAATCGGATTGCTCATCGCGTCCTTGCAGTTTTCTCGGAAACCCGTCTTTTCATCAGTTTACGGACCAGCCCGAGCTCTATCGAGCCCTACTGCCTCGTCACAGCTCCCATCCATATGGCCAGAAAGCGCAGTTCCAATAACAAAAATCCCTCGTCCGACATCAAGTCGCCGCGATTGCGGAGCCGTTGGCTCTGGGCTGGGGGCTTCGCCTTGTTGGCTGCGCTATTCGCTATCGCCTTGCTGGATTTCCATCCTCGACAGATTCCCGACAATTTTACGGATCCCTCGCTCGGCTTCGAACCAAATGCTTTCGGTCTTCTGGGCGTCAAGATCGGCCAGTTTAGCATCTATCTTCTCGGAGGTGCCGCCTGGCTGATACCCGTCTTTCTGGGATGGCGAGCGTGGCTCTACGTTCGCAAAGTGCGCCAAGGGGGCTGGGTCATAATGATAGGAATAGTGCTCAACATCGCCACGGCTTCCGGACTATTGGCCATCCAGAACATTCTCTTTCTAGACAAGGAAATCTACGCCAAAGATCCCGGCGGGCTTCTCGGTCAAATACTCTACTCGGCATCGGTGAGAGCCTACATTGGCGATATCGGGACCACACTCATTCTCGGTGCCCTTTTTGTCGGAACTTTCGTGTTCGTTCTCGCCCCTGGGGTCTCAAGCGAATCCTATGGAGAGGAAAGCGGGCTGCAGGGATGGCTCGATCGCTGGCGCTCAAGTCGTGAAGAAAAACGCGAAGCCCGACGCCTGGCGAAACTGGCCCGTCAGGAAGAAAAGATGGCCCTCAAACAGCAACGCCTGGAAGCCAAGCGTTTCGTTAACGAAGAAAAGGCAGCCGCCAAGGAAATGGTCGCTGCAGGCAAGGCAGCGGCGAAGGGAAAACAGGCCAAGTTCCAGCCCGAAGTTGACCCTGAACCCACTATCCCTGACCGCAAAGAAGAGCCACACCCTCCACCTCAAGAGCCTGAGGAAGAAGAGTCTGCAAAAAAGCCCGCACTCAAGGATGTCCTCAAAATTGTGGCCGCTGAGGAAATTAAGAAAGCCCGAGTCAAATTGCCTCAATCAGTCGGCGACTACATCTTTCCTCCTCTTGATCTCCTGGCTCCTCAAGCTAGACCACATCACTCCAATTCTCAATCCGAGCACACCAGCAACGCCGATCGCCTACAAAGAACGCTAAAGGAATTCGGGGTC
>CAZFUD010000112.1:0-13103 GCA_964521705.1 uncultured Opitutaceae bacterium
AGGGGGAGGGTTTCTTCTCGCACGGCCTCAAGAATAGCGGTTTTGGCAAGGAGGCAGGATTCTCCGGCGCTCGGTTGACGGCGAAATACGCTAGCAATTTGTTTCCCAATCCGGACGCTAAAGAAGCTATTGGGTTTGATTACGTCAGGCCCGTGGGAAGCCCCCCCGATGAGATTACGGACGGACTGGAGCATTTCCGTCCTTACATCAATTTCGCCAGTCGTTTGAAGAGTCATCCGATCGTTCGATTGTATTGGGGAGTCGGGCTAGATATTGTTAGCAGAACATCGATGCAGGGCATCCTCCCAGAGAATGCCCTGGAGACAACGCCAACCAGTTTCGCTTAGGGGGCGTCTGGGAGAGCGATCGTCTTAGCTACACTTTGGAAAGTACGTTCGCGACCACTCGCCTTTTGGGAGACAATAATCGCGATCTGATAACAGTACGCCCCGGGATTATCTAGAAAGTGCCTCGAAAGTATACTTTCGACTCTAAAGGCAACTGGATACTTGGTTTCGCGGTAAGATCCGGATACGGCCGCGATGGCCTAGACTTTGGCGTCGCTTTGAAAATCAAGCTTAATCTCGAATTCAAAGATTGAGCGAGAAACCGATCCAGGAGGGTTTTGCTTTTCAGACGACGGAATCCACCTCGAACGTAGTACCGCATTCATAGATACCTAGTTCTTCGTAACTTGTCTATCCCCATCGGGCCAAACAAGTAGCGATGTAAGCGTAGAGTGCCCTTAAAGACCGCTCTTGAGGAATCTAAAACCGACGCCGAACAAAGATCCCGGCAGCAAGACAGGGGTATTCCTTAAGGTGGGGAGGATCGGCTCGATCCTCTGAAATGCGAATACGGAAGATCAGGGAGATCCTCCCTACCAGAAAGCTCAAGCAACCGTCTTCGATCCATAACTCTTCAAGGAGTAAAGGTAGCGGCCGTTATCCGTATGTGTGGCCACTCGGAGATCGGCCGCTACCAAAGGCATTATGTTGGTAGAGTCTCAGGCCGCTGAAACTAGGCCACCCGTTTGCGCTGCAAGGCCAAGTCATAAGCTTCGGGGCATTTACCCGAAGCGAACAAATGCTTTAGAGCACTTGACTTCTTGCTTTCCTATCAAGGAGCATTCAGATCGTTCTCGAAAGCTGTCACGGCGTCGGCTGATGGAGGCTTGGTGAAATTGCTAACGATTGCAAATACAACTGTATTCACCAAAAAACCACAGAATCCGATATCGAACAGGCCGCTCAGCGTACTGGTTAATTGAGCTAGAGAACCGAAAGAGTCATCGCCCAATATTAACGCCGGGAATGGGGTAAATAGAAATACAGTTGCGATACCAGCTATGATTCCGCAAATAGCCCCTGCCTGGGTGCCCTTCCGAATAAAGAGGGCGTCGATCGCCAGCGGCAGCAACTGGCAGGAAAACGCCATGGCGACAAACATAAGCTGGGCGATCAGGGCCAGAGGTTGAAAGTCGGGATTACTTTCCCCCAGCATCACCAGCCAGAGGGAGATCAGGGTGGCAACGACGATAACTGCTCGCCCGAACCAAGTCTTTTCCCGTTCGCTTGACTTCGGGCGAACAAACTTATCGTAAATATCCCGGGTCAGGACCGCGCTCAACGCATGCAAATTGCTATCAGCTGTGCTCATCGAAGCAGCCATGATTGCTACCAGTATTAATGAAACAATGACAACTCCAACTGCAGGTCCAAGCAACAGCGGGATATGCTCTTGGAGCAATGCAATGACCACTTGGTCAAACTCGTCGGATTGGGTTCCGATAGCCGGGTGGGGCAGCATAACGCCGCTTTCTATTATGGGGGGATAAATCACGCGTGCCCCGAGAGCCACTAGCATGACGCCAAAAAGGAAGCAACAGGGAAGCAAGATCGCGAAAATCAAGGCGCTTCGCTTGAGCGTTTCGGTGGATCTGGCAGCGTAGTAGCGTATCCATTGGCCGGGCTGAATCATGGTGGCCAGCGAAGCGAACATGCAAATCGTCATGAGTTTCCAAGGCGTCCATGCTCCAGATGGCCCGGGTAGTGATAGCGCTTCGGATGGCAAAGCCGACACTTCTTGAAAAAAGGACCTAGGTCCTCCCAAGGCCGTTACTGTCGCCAAGCCAGCGATTATCATCCCTGACAACAGTAGAAATCCTTGGGCTACGTCGGTCCAAGCCACGGATCTCATGCCTCCAATCAAAACATAGAGCATTGTCAGTACCGACAGCGCCATTACGCCAACTTCGAATATGGCTAAGTTCTTGCCAAATAAGGTTATCACTTCGGCATCAGGGAACATTCGTTGAGCCAAGTACCCGCCCGCCTTGATTTGCATGACGATGTAGGGGAACACATAGAGGGCACCAGTCAGGGCAACCAAGCATCGCAGCAGCGAGGATCCGCCATAGTAGTCGGCAATGAGGTCGGCAGGCGTCATGTATCCACGTTTCTGGCCCAAGCGCCAAACTCGGGAACCGATCACATACACTGCCGCTCCCGACAAGGGCAGGTTCAATGCGAAGAAAACGAAGGGCAATCCATCTTTGTAAATCAGTCCTGGAATTCCAAGCATGGCAGCGCTGGAAAACATGGTCGCCATAATCGTCAAAGCAGTGACCAGAACGCCCTGACCTCGGCCAGCCAGATAGAAGTCCTCTTCTGACGATTTGCTGCGCAGATAGGCGATAACGCCAAATGAAAGAAGCATAACCATGTACAGCCCCAGAATGACGAGTGGGGTGTTTCCCATATTGATAGATGCCATGACTGAATCGATACCGAGCATCGCCACTACTTCTTCCAAAGCGTTTTTGCCGCAATCACAACAATCGCCACTTCAATGGCGAACCAGAATAGGCACCAAGCGTATAGAGCGGGAAGGCCAAAAATAGATCCTCCCGATTTAGCATATCCATTAATCAAGTACAGTCCTGGGCCAGGACCCATTATGAGGGCAAATAGGAAGGCTGCTCCCAAGATTTTGACTAGACGTGATTTTCGTTGTGATTCGATATCGTTTGGGGAAGAGTCCACGAGAAAAGGGGTGGATTGAGTAGAAACTCTCTGGCGAGGGCAAGGATTCTGTTTTCAGGAATCGATCAAGTTGAGAATGGATTCGCTGGTCCCAAAAGGTAGATTATTCAACTCTTCGATAGAAAGCTGTCCGCTGCGGATATCCAAACGGGTCACGCCTTCTGAATCACGCGTGTACATGCCTGGAAACGACTCCAAAGTGTCTTCTTGGATGGCCTGATCGAAAATAGAGAGGCCGTTGAAATAGTGATGCCCATTTCGCTCGACGCTTTCATTGCCTAAGGCTGCCTGAACAACCAGGTCTTGGTGATTAGCGATCGGGCCAATGTTAGCGAGGTCCTCGCCGCTCATCAGGAATTCTTGCGCTCCAGATTGGCGATTCAGTGAATTGATGGTCGCCCGGTTAATGATCCCTTTGAAAACTCCCTTGCAGTTCTTGTGGCTGGTTCCTTTGTAACCTAAGGAGATTGCCTTCGGTAGCGAATCGATATCCCCATCCGACTCGTCGATTATGATCGGAGGGGCATCGTCCCAGTCCCCTAAAGATTCGCCAATGCTCTCGCTGAGGGCGATATCGCGATGAAACGGTTGCTCGACAAATAGTAAGTGATCAAGAAAAGAGTCGGGTAGATTGTCGGTCAGCTCATTCCAGTGTTGGCGAAATTGATTGGCGTCGAGAAATTGCTCGTTGCCATCCAGAGTAAAGGCGTAGTCGCTTGGAGCCTGTTGCTCTAAGAGCTTGGCAATTCCTAGCGTACGGTCGACATCCGTATCCAAATCGCCACAGATTTTGATCTTGAAATGCTTAAGCCCGTAAAAGCCTATGCAGGCCTCCAAGGATTCGGGTAGGCCATCGCCAATGCGGGCTTGGTCGCTGATTTCAGAATCGCAAATCGGGTCCGCCAGCCCGACGGTGTGCCGTGCCGTGACCTGACTTAGCGGTTCATTCGGCAGCCACTCAATAGGTTGAGTTCCGGCAAGCGCTGGCCGTATCGTAGAAAAGTCGATACCGAGCGCGTTTTCCGCAATCGCCTGATTAAAAGGCAGCTGCAAATGGCGACAGAAAGCATCTATCAATGCTCGTTCTATCAGCGATGTCCCAAAGTGGGCTAGCAGCGAAGGGATTCCCTGTCCTTTCGCCCAAGCATCTTGCCGACTATAGAGATCTCTCCAAAAATTGAATACCGTTTCAGCTTCGACTTCCTTCGCTAAGCTACCAGCATTCTCAATGACGCTCAGCATATCGTCGATCTCCTCCCGAGGATCTCGATCCGGGTCTTTAGTAAACCATTTTGGTGGCAAGTGGTCTGCCGAAACACCTCTTTGCTCCTCTTCGTCGAAGCAAGCAGCGACCCGAATAAAGACATGAGGAAGATGAGTCATCGTAGCGATCCCATACTTGAAAGGCATTCGAGTAGAAATATCGTAAAGGATTAATTCGAAACTGGGTATCCGGATGCACATGTATGTTCGCTTTCGTCTCTCTGAAATTCAAGAGAAGTCATTTGTCAAATCAATGAGCTAGATTGAAGGTAGGGCAAACGTGCATAATTGGAGATTAAAACGCTTCGTTAAACAATTTGGTCAATCTAGCGATCTCAGGATAATGAAAAAGCATTTATAGAATAGAGTAGATATCAAACAACAGGAAGCCTTACAAGACAGTTGCACTCTGCTACATTGATACCAACGTTGATCCATGAAGGAATCACTCGATCCCAAGTATCGAAACAAGCGAGGAAAGGCTTGTCTCCAAACTATTGTCTCTTAACCGGCGTCAATCTCACCACTGCGTGGGGATTGTTGATTACCACGTATATCGAGCCATCGGAAGCTGTGTTGATATCACGGATACGTCCGATCCCTTTAAAGAACACTTCCTCGGAAACGACTTTTTCGCCATCCAGTTCCAGGCGCTTGATCTCCTCGAAAGCCAGGGCGCCAACTAAAGCTTGATTATTCCACTTGGGAAACAGATCGCCGGTATAGAACTCCAAATCGCTGAGAGCGGGCGAGGGGGTCCAGTATTTTACGGGCTGCTCCATGCCTTGCAAATGCGTCATATTGGTGACGTCGGAGCCGTCGTAGTTGATCCCGTAGGAAATGAGCGGCCATCCGTAGTTCTTGCCCTTCTCGATTATGTTGAGCTCGTCTCCGCCCATAGGCCCATGTTCGGTGGCCCAAATCTGGCCCGTTACGGGATGCTGGTCGATGCCTTGCAAGTTGCGATTGCCGATCGTGTAGATCGCTTCGATAGCGTTCCGCCAACCGACATAGGGATTGTCTTTGGGAATGGAGCCATCCGGATGGATGCGATAAAGCTTTCCGCCCGGCTTGGAGATGAGTTGGACTTCATCGTTCCGTCCAATGTCGCCAATGGAAAAATACAAGCAGCCGTCAAGATCGAAAATTATTCGGCATCCCCAGCGCATTCCTCGGGCGAAGTGGAGGTCTTCGGGAAGACGGAACACATCCTCTTGGTCCACCCAGCGATGCCCTTCAACCCGGCCACGAATGATCCGAGTCATAGCGGGCGTGTCTTTGGTTGATTCATCGCCAAGCGGATGGACGTAGCCGATATAGACCCATCCATTCTCATCGTAGTCGGGATCCAGGACCATGCCGAGCATGCCCGAATCGCCGTACTGAGTGGTGGCGGGAATGCCTTCAATGGGTTGCGGGTCTAGCTTGCCATCGACCATCCAACGAAGCCCGCCACGCCTTTCGGTTAGCAGAGCTCTGCGATCGTCCACAAACTGGATACTCCAAGGTGAAGATCTGAAACCTTCGGAAATCAGAGTTTCTACGTTGAGAGTGTAGTCCTGAGTTTCAACTTGATCCGGGATTTCGACCTCAGTGGTCGGTTGGGTATCCTGTTTCGCCAGGATATGGTCAGTCAGGGCATTGATTTCGCTATTACTAAGAGCGGTCGACCAGGCGATCATATCGGTACCCGTGATTCCATACATGATGGTATTGTACATCCTCTTACGATCGATTCCGTATATCCAGGTATCCTTGATTAAAGGGGAATATTGAGCCCCTTCCATATTTTTACCGTGGCACGCCGCGCAATATTGCTGGTAGAGCCCATCCACATCCATATTTGGATCTTGCCCGTTTACCGATATCAAGCCCAAGCCTAGGAGCGTAAGCATTGCCACTCCTCGGAATGTGTTTAGCGATCGGCTGGTCATAAGAAAAATGGAGTAAATCACAAACGTTTCCTTTAAGCCTATCGGACTTCCGTAAGTTTCTCTATCAGGAAACGTTCCATACTCCCGTAGTTATTATCTGGATGATCGGGTGATTGGACAATGCATTCCAAATTCATTTCCGCCATGGCGGACTGCAGCTTCAATCCCAGAAGCACGTGATGCACCCATATTCCCGGATTAGTCTTGGGTCCAACGGGTACGTTACCACGACCATAGAGCATGAATACGGGTGGATCGCCGGAGGAAAGATGGGGCATAGCGGAGACTTCCTCCATCAACTTGGTTACCCGTGGACTTTCGAATTCAATATCCGCCTCGACGTCGTACATCGGGTAGAACGCCTCGTGGATGATATACTTATCGAGCCCGAACCAGCGAGCATAGTCTTTTAAATCGTAAGTGGACTGTCCATTCCGAGTGGCGGCCGCTAAGATCCTGGTAGATTGGCGGGCGATTGGGTCCGGGCTGTTTGGATCCACTAAATCATCGTGGAATGCGAGCCACAGCGAGATCCCCGCGCCTGCGGATCCCCCATAGCAAGCGATACGCTCGGGATCGATACTCCACTCGGCCGCTCGACTGCGGATCGTTTGCAAGCAGCGGGCCGCATCTTCCAGCATAATCGGCATAGGACCTGTATCCGAAAGCCGGTAATTGATGGCCGCCACGGATATTCCCGCTTTTCGGAATTGATCAATTGAGCTAGCGTTTATAGAGCTTTTGTCGCCACTTCTAAATCCCCCGCCGTGGATGTATATGGCGAGAGGCGTTGGCTTAGAATCTGGGGTCTCCGTGACCCAAAGATCGAACACCTGTCGCTCATGGCTTCCATAGGGAAAGTCGCTGAAGGTAGGATTAGGCTTGTCTGCGTTTTGCCCAGATAGAGGGAATTGTTGCGCGGCCAAGCAGAACGCCACCGCGACAATAGCCCGTTGTAGATTGCGGATAGAGACCATGGGATTAGAAGAGCTAAGTCGTGACAGGCTAGGTTCTCCACGGCGCCAGAGGCAACGTATTTCGCTGCCAGCGAATCCTAAGCGACAGAGAAAATCCCTGCCCACCAGGCAACGATGCCACAGAGCGCGATCGCGTTGACCAGAGCGGCGGTGCAGACGATCCGTTTTCGCAAGCGCTTAGCCTCCTCGTCCTTTTCGATCCAATCGATTTTCACCCACCAGAGAGGGAGCTTCATTACGATTTTATCTCTCTCCCACCAATGATCCCTCACCGCCTCCCTCGACTTGAAATAGCTGCATGGGTAGCCGAGCTTCCTCCACTCGTCAGGATGCCGTTCACGCAGGATTCGCATGATCTGGGCGGATTGGTGGAAGCCAATCAAGGCCACGCCAATGGCGAGAACGATGGCGGCGGCAAAGATGAAATCCATGGTACTATATTCGACGTTAGACGAAATAAACGAGGACTAGAAGGACGGGACTTTTAAAAAAGAAAGTGAATTCGAATCAATAGAACCCGCGCATTTTCGGTTTTCGATTGTCCTGGTGAAGCTGCATCGTTTCGCACGTCTCCCTATTCCGAAACTTTGGAGCGCTCAGTCAGGCGATACGAGGAACCATTCCTCAACCCAACCGGTAAGAAGATACTCGACTCCAGAAGGGCGGCTGAGAATTGTCGCTGGCAGCATCGATGGTCCACAAAATTGAAGTAACGCTCCCCTTGGCGGATTCGGATAGCGAAATTCGCTGGAAGACCGAGGCCGCCAAAAAGCTGAGAATCGAGGAAAGTAAAATCGGCGGCCTTCGGCTGGTCAAACGCTCCATCGATGCTCGACGTTCGCGAATCAAACTGCAGCTTCGGTTGGAAGTGGCGGTCGGAGAGCCGCTACCGCCCGAACCGGATTACCGCCCGAACTACCCATTGGTCGGCGTCAGGGCCCGTCGGCTTATTATAGTCGGTATGGGCCCTGCCGGGATGTTCGCGGCTTTACGGGCGATCGAGTTGGGATGGAGGCCAGTGATTCTGGAACGCGGCAAGGACGCGATTGCCAGAAGATTCGATCTTGCCCCGATACTGCGTCATGGGCGAGTGCCTGAGGATTCCAACTACTGCTTTGGCGAAGGAGGGGCTGGCACGTTTTCGGATGGCAAACTCTACACTCGGGCAACCAAGCGGGGGCCGGTGCGTAAAGTGTACGAAACCTTCGTCGAGCACGGGGCGCCAGCCAGAATTCTCTCGGATGCGCATCCCCACATCGGATCGAACCTACTGCCGAATGTGGTCAGAGCGATGCGGGAGACGATTCTCTCTTCCGGGGGAGAGGCACACTTTCAATCGAAGGTAACCGAGTTGATTAGATCGCCGGATGGCAAGCGAGCGGTCGGCGCCAGAACGCAGGGTGGGCAAGAGTTTATTGGCGATCGGGTCGTTCTCGCTACGGGACACAGCGCTCGAGATATCTATCGGCTCCTGCAGCAAAACCAGATTGCCATGGAGCAAAAGGCGTTTGCGGTAGGCGTTCGCATTGAGCACCCGCAGGACTTGATCGACTGTATCCAATATTCCACAGTCCACGGAAGGCCTCGACATCGAATGCTCCCTGCCGCGAGCTATCGTCTGGCCACCAAGGTCGATGATCGCGGCGTGCACTCGTTTTGCATGTGCCCAGGCGGCTTCATCGTGCCTTCGGCCACGGAAAACGACGAGGTTGTAGTCAATGGGATGTCGCTATCGCGTCGGGATTCGCGCTTCGCCAATAGCGGTTTTGTGGTCACCGTCGAACCCGAGGACACTGAGCGTTTTCGGGCCAAGCATGGCGTACTCGCTGGTATCGCCTACCAAAAGGAACTGGAGCGAATAGCTTCGGAAGCGGGCGGAGGTCAACAACGCGCTCCCGCTCAAAGAATGACCGATTTTCTGGCCCGAAGAGTTTCGTCCAAACTTCCGGATACGAGCTACTTTCCAGGATTGACTTCGGCGCCGCTCCAGGAACTGCTGCCCTCGGGGATCGTCGAACGCATCGAAGTCGCTTTACGCCACTTCGACAAATCCATGAAGGGCTACGTTACTGAGGAAGCCAACCTAGTAGGATTCGAGACACGCACAAGCTCTCCGGTTCGCATCCCGCGAGACGATCGAACGCTCGCCCATCCGGAGATCGATGGGCTGTACCCATCAGGAGAGGGAGCGGGTTTCGCCGGCGGAATCGTCTCCGCAGCTATGGATGGGATGAAATGCGCCGAGGCTGCAGTGGGCCAGCGTTCCGTTTGAAGGTGCCAGTCGCCGATTCTTGATTCCCTGCTGGTTAAATAGATCAGGGCATGTAGAAGACCCCAATTACCGGTTGCTTAGTTGTCGATTTAGTAGCAGCCGACCTTCTCGCAGCTACGAATTGGCGCCAATTTACCTTGTAGTCGAACGTGGGAGCGGGTTTATCCCGCGATAATTATGGATAGATCTTAGCAAAAAGTCGCGGGATAAACCCGCTCCTACAGCCCTAGACAAACTGGGGATCCTCCACTCGTGTGGATATGTTGACGCCAATGCACGCCTGCTTGGCAACTGAACCATGCATTAGATCTCGGCTAGTTTAAGCCAATATGGACGCTTGGATACCGGCCTCTACCTAAAAGACTTCAGGGCTTGTCCTGGGGATCTTCACTCAAGGGGCTATTAGTTCGTGTGGGACCGGATGAAGGCGGGACGGTTCGATTCCGACCGAGAAGCGTCGTATCGGTAGCCATCTTCGCTGAATGACAAAATCGAATCCGGTTCCTCAATACGATTTTCGATTACCCATCGTGCCATGGCGCCTCGACTGCGCTTAGCGTAGAAACTCATTACTCGATAATCCTTGCCATCTTTGGAATCCAGAAATCGAGGAGTCACGACCTCGAGTTTCAGAGCCTTGCGGTCGATGGATTTGAAGTACTCCTCCGAAGCTAAGTTGAGAAGATAGGGCGTTCCATCCGAGGCTGCGTCGCGATTCAGAACCTTTGTTTGGGTTCCATTCCAAAAGGCGTAAAGCGATTTTCCTTTGTCATTTTTCAATGCGGTTCCCATCTCCAATCGATGGGGGGCAATTAGGTCGAGGGGCTGGAGGATGCCATAGAGCCCAGAGAGAATTCGCAGATGCTTCTGGGCGTAAGTTCGATCGGTTGCCTTCAAGGACGGAAAATCCAGGCCCAAATACACGTCGCCCTTGAAGGCGAAGGCCGCTTGCCGGGACGAGGGTCCGGGCTTCCGCGACGCTTTCCAGTTTTGATATCGTTCCGCATTCTCTTCCGCGAGGGATTCGGACACAGACATGAGAGACCGGATTTCCTTCTCAGACTTCTTTTTCAATATGCCGATTAATTCGCGGGACTTTCCGCTAAAGCTGGGCAATGTGAAGGCCTTGCACTTTACGGGAGATTGGAAATCGAGTGACTTCGCGGGCGATAAAACAGTAATCATGGAAACGATGGGGGTTTTTAAAAGTGTTGATTTGAAAGCCGTTATTGCCGCTTTGGCAACCGCTCAGTTGGGGAAGAGGCGCACCGCTACGATGCAAACGTCGTCCGAAAGTTCTTCAGCGCCCGCCGATTCCTTGAGCTCATTGGAAATGGCTTTCAGTTGTTCGGGCAGATCGTCGCTCTCATGATCCAATACTGTTTCCTCCAGATTCTCGACTCCCCACTCCTCACCTTGCTTGGTCTTCTGTTCGATGATTCCATCGGTGTAGAAAAGCAGCTCCGTCTTCTGGGTCAGTTCGAATTGGCTACCCTTGAAAATCTCGTCCGGAAGCAGCCCCAAGGCAGGTCCAATATCTTCAACTGGGCAAAGCTCGAAGTGCGATCCTGAGTTATCTTCGACTCGCCAAATCGGCGCTGGATGGCCCGCGTTGGCAAGCCGCACGTTCCCAGTGTTTAGATCGATAACCGTGTATAAAGCCGTGACGAAACGAGGAAACTCAGGATCTTCGGCAAGCTTCACCAAGCTGTCATTCAGATGTTTCATTACTTTGTCTGGCTCGTTCAAGAGAACCGGCGTCTCCAGCATGAGTCCCCGAATAAGCATGGTTACGAGAGCTGCTTTGATCCCGTGACCCATGACATCACAAACGAGGATCCCCAAACGGTTTTCTGAGATGGGAATCAGGTAGAAGAAGTCGCCCGCCAAGTGATGACTAGGCGTGTACAGATAGGACGCTTCGAGCTCCCACATTTTTCCGGAACGGGCATACATCGGCTGCGAGTCGAAGCCTATAGCCATAAGCTGCTCCTGCAACTGGCGGGCTACCAGCAACTCAGCTTCGAATTGATGGTTCTTCTTGGCCAACTCTTCGCCGGCAGCCTTGGCTTTCTGCTCAGCCTCTTTCTGCTCGGTGATATCCATGACCATCCCGACGATGCCGGTTATGGCTCCTTGCGAATTCTTAAGAGGTACCTTTGAACCCAAAGCCCAGCGACCCACATTGAGAAGGCCCTTTGTAAATTCTAGTTCATTGATACGCGGCACTCCAGTTCCCATGATTTCCGCATCCTGGGCTTCGATTTGCCGGGCTGTTTCATTGTCCCTGATGTCCGTCAATTTCTTGCCGATCACATTCTCACGAGCGTCGATGTGAAAGGTATTCCGGTACTCTTCGTTTATGAGCAGAAATTCGCCATCCGTATTTCGGGCGAATATGCGGCATGGCAGAATCTGGATGATGGTCTCCAGCAGCTGCCGTTGACGGTCTAGTTCGATCTCGGCAAATTTTCGCTTTGTGATATCTCGGGAGATGCCGAATGTGCCGCATATGTCTCCATTCAAATCCCTAAGAGGCAGTTTAGTAGTCAACACCCACTTCTCGCTTCCATCGCTCTGAATGTCCCGCTCTTCGCGAAAATGCCATCCGCGACCCGATTGGATTATTTCCTGTTCCGCATCGAATTTAGTGGCGGCAAACTCGTTTTGGAAGAAATCGAAGTCGCTCTTCCCAATCGCTTCATCGGGGTGAGACAAACCAAAGAAGCGAGCCATAGAGTGGTTGATGCAGGTGAAGCGGCTGCGCTGATCTTTGAAATAGACATGGTCGGGGAGGGACTCCATCAACTGCCAGAAGAGGAGATTCGCTTCTATGCTTTCCTTCTGGCGTATTGCCTGACCCGCATCAAATGCGTTTTGCATGGCCCGCTTAAGCCGCTCCATCGTCAATCCTTCAAGGGAGGCGTCTTCCGATTCAATATCTACGTTGAGCGTTTCCAGCCCGATTTCTCTTAGCATCGCTGATAGCTCCGAAGGAGTCGTCATCAATAAAAAACTAAACTCTTCGATCCTTTAGCCAAGCTAGCAATTATCAAAAAGATCTGATTTGAGCCCAAGGGCGAAAATCTTCGTCTTGATCGCGCGTCTATGTCGGGAAAACTCCGTCTTGAAATAGCTTCGCTCAAACAATGGCTAGCGATATTAATTCGAAGCAAATCCACCCGCCCTTGAATTCTCACCAACAGTTCAAATCTCTACCATGGACAAAGGGTGTTCGCGTACTCGTTGCGGATAGTAATGGGCTGATCGCAGTGGAAAAGCCGGCTGGAATCCTGTCACATCCAAATCGAAAGTCAGACCAAGTCAAAGGGCTCTTGAGCCTCCCATACGACTCGGAACAACAAGCATACATTCAAATCGGGGGAGAAAATGGAGACCTTCAGCCGATCTACCTGCTAAATCGGCTCGATAGCGCCACATCGGGAATCCTGTTGCTTTCCGCTTCTCCCAAGACCCGGAAAGCGGCCCTAGAGGCCTTTGAAAAGCGGAAAGTGACAAAACTCTACAAGGCACTCGTTTTCGGCATTGCCAAGTCTATGGGGCGAGGGGCCATTTGGAAAGATCGATTACAGGTAATTCAATCGGGAAAGTC
>CAZFUD010000113.1:0-12840 GCA_964521705.1 uncultured Opitutaceae bacterium
GTCGAGCGTAGGAGCGGGTTTACCCCGCAATACCTCATGGTTAATTCGATCAACGCGAACAGGATCGGCCCCATGAGCAAACTATCCCGCCGTACTTTCATCAAATCTTCAACTGCTGTTGCCGGGGCGGGAATCCTCGGCGCCCCAGCTATTCTCAGCGCGGAAAACAAGGGTGACAAGCTGCGCGTCGCCTTTATTGGCGTGGGCGGGATCAATCGGCGCCACATCACCGACACCATAGCCCACGGCGATATTTGCGGGGCCTATTGCGATGTCGACACTAGCCGTTACACCAATATCCCCGAGGGAATCGCCTCTTTAGAATCGAGTGGAAATAGCTGGCTGGCCAAACAATGGAAAGCAGCTAAGGGCTTCCAAGACTACCGAGAGATGTTCGACAAAGCGGCTGACAGTTTCGATGCGGTCATGATCGGCACGCCTGACCATAGCCACTACCCAGCGACCGTTATGGCCCTAGAGCATGGCAAGCATGTTTTCACGCAAAAGCCGCTGACCCACACCGTCTGGGAAGCGCGGCAACTCGCGGAGGCCTGCGACCGCTACAAACTAGCGACTCAGATGGGTAATCAAGGCCACGCTAACGAAGGTAACCGACAAATCGCTGCCTACGTGCAGGGTGGGCATCTTGGCGATATTAAAGAGATTCACTGCTTCACCAACCGCCCCGTTTGGCCGCAAGGATTTGAACTCCCGAAAGGCGGAGACCCCGTGCCAGGCACGCTCAACTGGGATAGCTGGCTCGATTGCGCGGCAGAACGACCCTATCTTGGCGACCGTGGTCTGGACGCGGAAAGAGCGAGAAAGCGTGGAGGAGCCTACCTGCCCTTCAATTGGCGTGGCTGGCTCGACTTCGGTGGCGGAGCGCTGGCAGACATGGCCTGCCATACAATGGACTCGATCTTCATGTCGCTCGATCCCGGTTTCCCGACTCACGTGGAAGCCTTGAACGTCGACACAATGACTGACTCCGCCTTCCCTAAAGGTTCAACTCTGAAATGGACTTTCGGACCGACGGACAAGCGTCCTGGCTTCGAAGTTTATTGGTACGACGGAACAGACAATGCCTACACCGACAAGAACGGCAACCCTCGCCGTCACGAGCGCCTGGAGGAAATCGCTCAAGGAGCAGAGCTCGCGAATTCTGGTAACCTTTACGTCGGAACGGAAAATACGCTTCTGGTTACCGGCGACTATGGAGATAGCTCGCGCATCATTCCTGATGCGGCCCACAGAGCCGTGGCAATGGAGCTCAAAGAGAAGACCGGCGACCACCGTCCTGCCCGTGTTTATGAAAAGTCAATCGGGCACCATACGGAATTTCGCGAGGCCGCGATCGGCAATAAGCCCTACGACTACCCCGGCTCGAATTTCAAATATGCCGGCCCCTTCACGGAGACGATTCAGCTGGGCAATGTCTGCCTGCGTTTCCCAGGCAAGAAGCTAGCTTGGGATGGACCGAAACTCCGGTTCAAGAACAGCCGAAAAGCCAACCAGCTGATTACAAAAGAATATCGCGAAGGCTGGGACTTCAAGCTAAGCAAAGTCTAGTAAACGTCCCAGAGCAGGAAAATCAACTGGTCTAGGAACGGCTGTTTCGCATGCCTATGCCGTAGTGACTAAGCGGATCGGAAAGACATGTCTATTAGCTGACTTCCCAGAGAGCGGTAGCGGTTACTATTAACTGTCTGAACTATTCGTTCGGGGAGCTTCGTTGTTGGGCAGCTCGCCAGCCGTCCAAATCACCGTGGGGCTCTAGGTCCGAGTAGCGACCCCATTCCGGGTAGCTGCCATGGGGATAACGTTCCACCATTTCCTGAGCTAGCTCTGGGGAGTCACCGTATTGGGCCTGGAGCCGGGCGAGCTCGGCTTCAAGTTCGGCTCGTACCTTCGCATAGGCGGGATCGTCAGCTAAGTTGGCCATCTCGTTGGGATCGGTCTCGAGGTCGTACATCTCCCAAGCCTCGATGTCGTAGTAGTAGCGAATGAGCTTAAAGCGATCCGTGCGTACGCCGTAATGACGCTTAACGTAGTGCCAACCCGGATACTCATAAAAATGGTAGTACATCGAGCGTCGCCAGAGGGCGACCGGATCACCATCGAGGAGCGGTCGCAGCGAGCGGCCTTGCATATTCTCGGGGGCTGGGATGCCTGCATAGTCTAGAAAAGTTTGGGCGAAATCCAAATTGAGCACAATCCGGTCTTCAATGGAGCCAGGTTCTATCGACGGCGGGTAGCGCACGATGAACGGCATACGCAGGGATTCTTCGTACATGTATCGCTTGTCGTACCAGCCATGTTCACCAAGGAAAAAACCTTGGTCGGAAGTGTAGACGACTATCGTGTTTTCGGCTAGACCGAGTTCGTCTAGCGCGTCGAGTATAGAGCCGACTGCATCGTCAACGGAAAGCACGCAGGCCAGGTAGCGCCGCATGTACCATTGGTAGAGCCAACGGGTTCGTTCTTTACCGGCGAGATGTTCGGGAATGTGAAGCTTCTCATCCCATTGGTATTGGAGAATGAGATGCGGATCGATACGCATATCGCTTACGGAAGCGCCTTCGCTACGACCATCATAGTCATCGAATAGGTTTTCGGGCTCGGGGAAAGTGTGATTGTCGAAGTGGCGCCCGTACTTCGGACTGGGACTGAAATCGGAATGTGGCGCCTTGTGTTGGGAGAGTAGAACGAAGGGCTTCTCGGAGTCGCGGTTGCGCAGCCATTCGACGCTCTTCTCGGCGATGATCTCGGTGGCGTAGCCTTCATTCTCAATTACTTCGCCCATATTAATGAATTCAGGATCGTAGTATTCGCCTTGGCCAGGGAGGACGTCCCAGTAGTCGAAGCCAGTGGGCTCCGTACCGAGGTGCCATTTACCGATGACAGCGGTTTCGTAACCTGCCTTCTGGAAGAGTTTCGGGAAGGTGGTCTGCGTGCCGTCGAAGCGGGTGGTTTCGTTTACGAGAAAGCCATTGCGATGGCTGTACTTGCCGGTAAGGATAACGGCGCGGCTAGGGCCACAGATCGAGTTGGTACAGAAGGCGTTGTTAAACAACATGCCTTCGGAAGCCAGCCTATCGAGGTGGGGCGTTTGGATCAAGTCGCTGCCATAAGCGCTAATCGCTTTACTCGCATGATCATCGCTCATGATGAAAACGATATTGGGGCGTTTAGGGGCTGCCGCGAGTAAAGCCTGAGCCAAGAGTAGAACAGAAGGAAAAATCAGAAGACACTTTTCGAACATGGAAAAAGGCATATGGTTATGAATCGTTGTTGAGAAGTTTTTTCTAATGCGGTGTAACGTAGGATGCGTCCGTCTCCATTGAAATGCAATTGGGCGTCTGCAGTAAGGCCAATTGCGCCCATCTGAGTATTTTCGATGTCCCAACTCTCTGCTTACGAGCGCTCGTTGGTGAAATCTCCCATTGATCGGCTGGAAGCGGAACCTGGCTGTCCAGACGACCCACAATTGCTGCCAGCGGATTGCTTAGTCTCCTTGCCAGACCAGAGCAGCAGGCGAAGACGGAATATAAAAACGCGTCCGGATGAAACCATTTCCCCTTTATTGAACAACCCGCGTTCCATCACGCGAATTTTTCTCGCAAATCTCTAATCATCGAGAGAGAATAAGTACCTTGAATGTCTATACCATTACCCTCCTGATTAGCATAATCGTCTACATAGGCGTTGGTAATTATGCTGGAAGGAGAGTTAAAGGTCTCGAGGATTATTTTGTAGTCGGAAGGCAGGCGCCGACCCTACTCATCGTCTGGTGGCCAGTTTCTTAAGCACCAACACTTTTCTTGGGGAAGCTGGGTTGGTATATGGATTTGTTGCCGGAGGCAGAATTCTCGGACCAACCCTGGTGGTTGCGGGCTACATTTACGGCGCCATATTTTTCGGCCGCTATTTGAGACGCAGCCGATCCCTAACGGTAGCCCAGTACTTCGCAGATCGGTTCGATAGCCGCAGGGTTCAAATCATTGCGGGACTTACCGTTATTGTTGGCATTGGGTTTTACTTAATAGCGGTAACCCAGGGTGTGGCGGTAATTATTTCCAACCTGTCAGCGCTCTCGTACAAGCAAGCGCTCATAGTCGCCTGGGCGAGCTATACTTCGTTTACTCTGTACTCTGGATCACGCGGCGTGGTGATTACCGACACAATGATGTTTTTCCTGTTCTCGACAATTACAGTCGGGGCCATGATTTTCATTTTTGCCGAACACGGTGGGTGGGTTGCGGCATTAGGCAAGTTGACCTACCTCCCCGAAAAGCCAAATCTGATGACCTGGTTCGGTATGGTTGGGCCCGGAGAAAGGTGGGAAACTCCTGCTCAGTTTCTCATATGGCTGATCATTATTAGCGTTGCTTGGAGCTTCGTGACAGCTATCAGCCCTTGGCAATCTAGCCGTTATTTAATGGCCAAGGATGAGCACGTCGTATTACGAGCTGCTTGTATTGCAGGAATTGCCATTCCAACTATCCAAACGATGGTGTATGCCGCCGCTGTAACGGTAAATCTAAGCAACCCGGCGATTGAACCCAAGGAAGAAGCATTGGTGTGGGCGGCCCTGAATATCATCCCCCCGTTATTTGGGGCGCTTGTGATAGCGGGATTGGTGGCGGCGGCCTTGTCATCGGCAACTACATTTCTCTCCTTAATTGGGTTTAACGTCAGTAACGACATCATCCAGTTCAAGAAAACCAAGGCCGAAAACAAATTGAAATTCAGTAGGCAGATGATGTTCACGGTTAGTATTATTGCATTGGTCGTCTGCCTTTCCATCAAACAAGAAATATTTTGGCTAACCTATTTCGCCGGCACTATGTTCGCATCTGCCTGGGGTCCGGTCGCCTTTATGAGCGTTTGGAGTAAACGTATCACGGCCAGCGCCGCGTTTTGGGGAATCACGACTGGATTTGTTGGGAATGCTCTGCCCAAGCTCCTCGTAACCATGGGATTGATACAATTGCCTGTATACCTTGATCCGGTTCTGATCGGCGCGGCAATCAGTCTCGCTGTCGTTTTGATTGTCTCTCGCTTCACCGAGGTAACAGCTAAGGAACGCGACTACCGCTTGTCTCTTTTGAAGACGCCTAGCGAAGAAATCGATGAATGCGCCGCCAGAAAAACAATGCGGTTCGGCTATGCCATGATTATTTTCGCCATCGGGAAAACCGCGATCCTTCTTTATTTTTATGTGGCCCCCTATTTTCGCGCCTTGAATCCCAGCGGCCAAATAGCAGCCAAAGACTGGCTAAGTGGAGAGGCCTGGTTTGCGTACTCCTGGCTGATCCTCTACTTGATACTCGGATACCTCGTGCTTTGGGGGGTCCGGCGAAATTATAGCGCCTTCCAAAGAGAATGAGTAAATGGCTGAACCGGGCCGGGGTTCTTACTAGGCCAATATGTCGTTGACCACCTTGCCATGCACGTCGGTAAGGCGAAAGCCCCGACCCTGGTATTTGTAGGTGAAGCGTTCGTGGTCGATGCCAAGCAGGCGTATCAGGGGAGCCTGAAAGTCGTGAACGTGAACTGGGTTTAACTGAATTCGTCGGTCTGGCTATAGGTGAAACACTTTTTGACGCCCGCTCCAGCCATCCAAATGGAAAAGCACCTAGGGTGATGGTCCCTGCCGCAGTTAGTCTAAGCCAAATCTCCTTGAGAGTAATTCTTACAACCGGACTACTCTCCCCATATCACGAGCGTATCGCCCACGACAAGACGAAGTGATGGCAGCCAATCGCTCCCAACCTTTACGAGTTGCCGGGCTGGCATTTGCTGATTCGCGCTCTCCAACGACTTCAGCGGATTCGCTACTTGGAACTTTCGCGCTGCTGTCTCTCCCGCTCCGCGTCTCTTCTCCGGAAGGCCTCCGTTTGCAAGGCTTCGACGAATCCATCGAGATAGCTTGGGTCATTCCGCTTCTGGAATGCTGGATAGACGGGGTCCTTGGTCTTCTCCATAAACTGGCCGAGGGTAGCCCGATGTGCAGCGATCTCGTCCTGGTATTCGGGGTTATCTATCAGGTTATTCAGATTGTCCGGATCCTTCTCGACATCGAAAAATTCCTCGACGACTCGATAGTCGTATTGCTGTAGGAGCTTGGTCGTTGCCGGATCCGTTTCCGCCAAGGCCACCATTTCTCGATACGTGAGCGTTCCTTGCCCAGCCGCTTGGAATTTTCGTCCTCCGGCAGCCCAGGGATTAAAAATGTAGTTGAAGCGCTTGGACTGAACTCCTCGCATGGGATGTCGACGCCTTCCCGAGCTTTCGTTGTATTCCTTGAATACATGATCCAATTCCGGCTGCTTTATTCCCTTTAAAACTCGATAGAAAGAACGTCCTTCCAATCCCGTTGGATATTTGATGCCGGCAACGTCGAGCAATGTCGGCAAAAGATCCAGGGCCGAGATCATGTGATCCGTGTCATGCTTTCCTGGCTCTATCTCCCCTGGCCAGCGCACCATCCAGGGCGTACGCGTACTGTGATGATACAGGCACGTCTTGGCAAAGGGAAAGGGCATGCCGTGATCGGAAAGGAACATAACAAGCGTCTTGTCTGCCTGCCCCGATTCGTCCAAGGCTCTCAAGGTTTCTCCCAGGCAATCATCGGCACGGCTAACGGACATGTAGTAATGCGCGAGCTCTTTGCGGATATTCGGCGTGTCAGGAAGGTATCCGGGAACCGGTATTTCCTCCGGAGTGTAGAGCTTGCTCGGCGTGTAGGGATCCTTTATCTCCTGACGACGGCTCCATTTATAAAATGGCAAATGGGGGTCGGAAATATTGATTAGGAGACAGAAGGGTTTATCTGCCTTTTTTGCTGCCTTGATGCCCCTTGCCGTGCTCCGAAAGTAGGCGTCCGCATCCTTAATGTGATAGTCTTTCTCCTCCTCGCCTTCGCCTATGATAAGATCCCAGTCATAGGGAGAGTAAGGCGTCGTGTGCCCCACTTTGCCAAAGATGCCGGTGAAATAGCCGCCTTCCTTCATCAAATCGACGAGGTGTGGATAGTGCGGGTTTCGAATCGCATAGAATCCTTCGACCAAGTTGCTGTGAGATGTACGTCCCGAAAACATCACATTCCGCCCCGGGTAGCAATTGCCCACCATGACATGGGCATATTCGAAGCGCATCCCGTCCGCCGCCAACTGGTCCATATGCGGCGTGATGTCCTTCAAAGGGCTACCGTATACGCCGACCGAGTCGCAGTTCATGTCATCGACCGAGATGAACAGAATATTCGGCCGCTCAGCGGCGACTACCGATATGGATAGGAAGAGGGGAATGAGTCGAAGAATGTATTTATGCATTATAGAGTAACGTTGATTTGAAAGATCTAGGCCCATGCCTTTCAAGGGCCTCAGGGCTGACGAACAAGGCGTCCCGTATACTTGTAACTGTCGAAGGCGTCGGCGCCTCCGATAATCCGAGGATCCTCATAACGCTCGAGTTCGGAAAACAGTTTTTCCTTTAACCGTTTCAAGGTATCCGCGTACTCGATACGATCGGCAACATTATGCAGCTGAACCGGGTCGAGCCTCAAGTCGTAGAGCTCATCGGCCGGACGCTTGCCAAAGGAAAGCTGCCAGTAAACGGCCATATCGGGATCGTCCTTGCCTTCAATGAGAACGTCCTTGGTAGGGCTGGCATCGACATCCATGTATATCTTGCCATGATAGCTGCCATCGGGATGGCCGGCCGGCCAACGGTCCGGCTTGAAATTGTGGATATAAAGAAAGTTGTCCGTGCGAATCGCTCGCATGGGCGTGCCACCCGGATGGTCAAGCTGAGCCAACGTATGGCGTTCCTTGCCGGTCAAGACGAACTCGCGATCCGAACTGACGCGGCCTTGGGCATAGGATTTTAGAATCGGCAATAGCGATCGCCCGGTTGTTCCAGGAAGGATGTCTACGCCGGCGGCTTCCAAGAATGTCGGAGCCAGGTCCGTCGTGCTAACGAAGTCCGTTATGACACGATCCTTGGGAATGGCCTTGTGCCATTTGATGGCCAGCGGGACACGGGCTCCGTAGTCGTAGAGATTTGATTTACCCCTCGGGAAGGGAAATCCGTGGTCGCCAGTCATTACGACGATCGTGTTATCGATCTCACCCTCCTCTTCCAGCAGCGCTAAGGCCTCGCCGACCTGTCTGTCGAAGCGCTGCACTTCCCAGTAGTAATCGAGGATGTCTTTGCGGATGATCTCCGAGTCAGGATAGAAGGCCGGCACTTCGACATCCTCTAACTTCATGCCGGAACGCGCGCCCGACTCCCAAATATAGGTTCGGTGGGGATCGGAGGCCCCGAACCAAAAGCAAAATGGCTGGTCGTCCGGCCGCTGCTCTAGAAATTCGCTCAGGCTGGAGAACTTCTTTCCTGCGACCTCCCGTCCTCCATCGTCGCCGGGACCGAAGGCTTTACGGTAGGAACCGACAAAGTAACCGGCCGCTTTGAGCGCCTGCACATAGGTCGGGAAACCTTCGGGGTACACGCTCCACAAGTTGCCGCCCGACTTTAATCTGAAAAAGTGCTGGCCCGTGAGAATAGCGTTTCTCGACGGTGTACACGATGGCGAAGAAATATAGGCATTAGTGAATAGGGCCCCGTTGGCGGCGATACTGTCGAATGTCGGCGTCTTTACGACAGCATCCCCATAACTGCTGGAATGGGGCCAACCCCAGTCATCTGCGATGGCGAAGAAGATGTTCGGGCGATCGGAGACATGATGGTCGGCCTGAAGGCAGCTTGAAGCGACCAGAAAGACAAGAAATAGTGAGAGGAAGCAGCGTCGATTCATAGGCGTTAAGGCAAAGGTCGCGGGTTTTTCTGGCCAGGTAACCGAGCTGCGAGAGTGTTACTTGCTCTCATGCTTCAAAGTCCTGGCGAAAAAGGCTTCTCGCATGGGCTCGGTGACGGCGATGTTGGCTCTGAAGGTGCCGTGTCCGGTCCCATCCCCGAATAGGACGTAGTTCACGTCTTTCGCTCCAGCTTCACGCAAAGCTTGAACAAAGGTATCGGACTGATAAACGCCCACGATGCGGTCGGATTCCTCATGAAACAATAGCATGGGAGGGGCTTCGGGTGAAACATAGGTGATGGGTGAAACTTTCCTTCTGATCTCATCGCGCTCCGAATTGGGATTAAGGGTTTCCTGCTCAAAGCGTTCCTTACCCCGTTCGCTCATGGGAATTAAAAAGCTCGTTGGCGTCGCGCTGGCGACAATCGCATGAACGGCGCTCGAGTAATCTTGGTATGGGCCGTCGCCCTCAAGTCCAGCATCCCTCGGAACTAGCCCCAACATCACAGACAGATGAGCTCCGGCCGAGTTGCCAGTGGCGCCAATGCGATCCGGATCCACGTTGTATTTCTCTGCGTTGGCCCGCAACCAACGCACCGCGTTTTTGACATCTTCCACGCAATGATCGAACGCCTGCGAATTCCCGTTCAATAAGCCGTAGTTGACCGTAACGCAAACATAGCCTTTGGCCGCATAGCTCAATGTCGGGTTTAGAAATCCAGCTGCTCGTTTGTCTCCATTTCGCCAGCCTCCCCCATGAATAAACACGATAGCGGGTCTCGGCGCATCGCTCCGCTCTGCCGGCATCGCCAGGTCAAGTTTCCAAGCTTCGTTACCCTCCCGATAGGCGATGTTTGGCACGAAAGTAACGCCTTCGGGAAGCCGTTGCTGGATTTGTTCGTCCGTTGGATTAGGCGCTCGTCGCCTGTTCTGCTGTTGCTGGCCTTCGACTGCTAGCGAGGATAGCAAAACGATAGAAAGCGTTGAAAGGCATTTCCTAGTTATGCGACGCATCTTTGTCATAGTTCAATCGTTAAGTATTATTATTTTGGTTACATTTACACAAAGATCGGGTATCTCTGAATTGAAATTCAAATCAATTTCCGAATTTACTTTGGTTGGCGAATCATCTTTCCCGGATCCAAATTTTGCAGCATCTCTACGTCCGTAGGCGTTCTCGACTCCAACCCGTTTTCGGGTACTTCAACGTGAGCCGTCCACAAGATGGCGTTAAGCACGACTTTCCGAAAATTGTCGTCCTGCCAGCTCTTGTGAAAGTGGCCACCAGTAAACCCAAAACCGCGTCCGCCGTTGGGACGTTCGTAAGCCCAGCCGACGGTCTGTTTTTCGTCCGCGGCGACGGAAGCCCTGACGTGCGGATTGCCACTCCGTTCTCCATCAGGCCGCGAGAGCGTTTCCATCGGCGGCACTGCGGCCAGGATGGATGTTACGCCCTTCATATTATCCGCAAAACGCATGTGGTAGTACCACTCGTCATGCAAACTGAATGGCTTCAAACCATTGGCGATCGGGTGATCCGGAAAGTCGGCAAAATGCGGAGTCCAATGAGGATTGACCGACCAATCGAGATCGCAAAAGCCGCCCATCCAACTTAGGAACTTATCTCCAGCCTCGCCCTTCATCGCTTCCGTAGCCCAATGTATCATAACCACACCTACACCCTTGTCCATCAGGGCGTCGAAGGTATCTAAATGGGGATTTAAAAGGTGCCCTTTATGGCCAGTGCAAAAGAGAACTACGGACGCGGCGTCGTCCAGAACACCCACATTGGCGGGATAACCCACGTCGGTGAGGACAATGCCTTCCACATTCAAGCCCGACCCATTGAGCCGCTTCGCGAGAAGAATATTCCCCGCTCGATGCTCATGTTCGAGATGGGGATGGCTCGGCTTCCCCGAAATAAAGACAATCTTTGCGGGCTTCGCAGTCAGACTCGAAACGAGTACAATAAAAGCTGCGATCAAGGATAGATGTGATTTTCTCATGATAACTTTTCCGTTGCAGGCATTACGATGATCGCAAATAGCAGAGCCTTTCGTATCTTTCGCAGGGAATGTAACTCGAAACCGTTTCCATCTCGGCCAAGCAATCCATATACGAGGTTTGGATACGGCTTCCGTAGGAACTGAATTCGGCACCATCGAGAAGAAGCGCTAAAAAATTAGGCCGGGTATCGTCTGCACAGAAAACCGCCGATGTTGTCGCCCGAAAAAATGACCGCAATGGGGTAATCGATTTTCTCATCAATAGATGTATAAGGCTCTGGCTCAAAGGGGATTCAAGCGCTTCTCCCAGGGCCACGCCCCTTCTCTGTTCAGGTCGGGTCCGGGTGGATCGCTGGACTCGTAGTGAGCTCTAAGGCGGATCAATTCTTTCTTGAGGGCCTGTATCGTACCCTGGTGCTCCGGAACATAATACTGACTGACTAATTCTTGTGGATCCGATTCCAGATCGAAGTACTCCCACTCGTTTTGAACGTAATAATAAATCAGCTTGTGAGTTCCGTCAGTTACTCCAAAATGCGGATACACGTGATGATTGGCCATTTCGAAGTACTGATACAGAAAAGACTTTCTCCAATCATCGGGGGTATTGCCTTGGAGTACCGGGACTAGACTCCTACCCTGCATATCTGATGGTATCTCGATTCCGGCGATATCCAAAAAGGTCTCTGCAATATCGATATTGGAAACGATATCCTCGTCGTTGACCACACCTTCCTCTACCATGCCTGGCCAGTGAACGATGAAGGCGGTTCTCAGCGATTCCTCATACATAAAGCGCTTATCGAAAAATCCGTGCTCACCCAAAAAGTACCCATGGTCAGCCATGTAGATGACGATTGTATTGTCTGCGAGGTCGTTCTCCTCCAAAAAGGCTCGAATACGGCCCACGTTTTTGTCTATTCCGGCTCCTGCAGCGAGGAAGTTCTTCAAAAGCGCCTGGTACTTAAAACGGGACAGTTCCTTGCTAGGATCTTTCCAGTCCAGATTCATTGCTTTGAACTGAGTAGTGAACTTGGAGCGGTAGGCGTCCCAGGCAACGCGTTGGTCGGGATTCAGTTGCCCAAGCTCGCCAGGATCGCCGATGAGAAGGCTTTCCCTCAGATCTTCATACAGCGTCAAGGTCTGCTCGCGTATGGCCGTTCCCCGATAGGAAAAATCATCAAACAAAGTGGACGGTTCAGGAATCTCAACTCCATCGTATAGGTCATACTCTTCCGGACCTGGACACCAACCATGATGGGTCGCCTTAAACTGCGACATCAGTACGAACGGTTTACTTTTATCCCGGCCATTCTTTAGCCATTCGATGCTTAAATCGCCTACGATGTCCGAATTGTAGCCCGTTACGGTTCGCTCGTCATTCTGGCCATCTATATCCCCTGTAAGCAGCAAGGGATTATAATAGCGTCCTTGGCCTCGCATCACTTCCCAGTAATCAAACCCGGTTGGAGTCGACTTCAGGTGCCACTTGCCAATGAGCGCTGTTTGATAGCCGTTGGCTCTCATGATTTTGGGAAATGTTTGCTGAGAACCGTCAAAGGTTCCTTTTCGATTCCAGGTAATCCCATTTTTGTGACCATACTTGCCAGTCAGGATAGCCGCTCTACTCGGACCGCAGAGCGCGTTGGCCACATAACATTTTCTAAACAACATTCCTTCCGCTGCCAATTGGTCGATGTTGGGCGTATGGGCGACATCCTTTAGCACTCCATCGTAAGCGCCTATCGACTGCCAGGCGTGATCATCGCTGAAAAGAAACAGAATATTCGGTCGGTCCTGAGCTCGTTGAAGTGGCCGTTCAGCTAAAGCGGCGGGAATAAAAACAACTAGAAATAGGATGCTGATAATAGGGTTATTTTTCATGACTATCACTATTTCAATCTGGTTGCGGCTATTCTCCTCTTGAAAACATATAATCTGTCGGTATCTCTAATCGATCGGGTGATCTGTTCTAAGATAGGCGATCAAGTCTCGCACCTGCCTGTCATCCAG
>CAZFUD010000114.1:0-12544 GCA_964521705.1 uncultured Opitutaceae bacterium
TAAGGGGGGCCCCACCCTCCTCTAGCAGGGGCCCTTCTTTATCATTGAGTCTTTGTTTTCGGGCCGAAAAACGACCGGTAAAAAGGGCGTAGCGCGATGGCTTGCAGGTGGAACCGCCAGAGTGGGCATCGGTAAAAATCATTCCTTCATCGGCTAGGCGATTCAGATGAGGTGTAGGAATCTTGCTTTGAGGATTGTAGGCTTTGAGATCGCCGTAGCCCATGTCGGAAGGCTTGGGAAGCCTTTTCATGGTGAGCGGCTCGTCCAGCTATGATCAATGCCAGCGAAACGAGAATCAGAAGATAGGGTCGATAGAGTGACATAAATTGAATCGGTCAACTAAAGCCCGCCCGGAGGTCGGGCTCCATCTTTTTTTGTAGAAGGATGATGAAACGCGATCCCGCGAAGGCGGCGCACGTCAAAAACGAATCTCAAAAACGCTTTAGAGCCTGTTGAATAAGTCCCTTTCCGGTATTCAAATGGTAGGGCTGACTATCCCTAGTCAGCCGTGATGGGAGACGTTGCCTGGACCGGCTGACAAAGGATAGTCAGCCCTACCATGCCAAAGGTAATCGAATCGTAATTACTCAAAAACGCGTTTTGATGGCAGATCCCATTCTTGACCATGCCACGATAAACGAACTCGACACGTTGAGGCTTTATTAGATAGCGTTTGCAGCATGGCTAGCTCCACGGATACCCCTTCGCCTAAGCAACACCATTCAAGCGCTCTCTCTAGGAGATCGTTTATAGCGGGAACAGCTGCGGCGGTTCCAATGATCGTATCTAGCGGCGTCCTAGCTAGGGATGGAAAACCGGGCGCGAACGACAGAATCGTCACAGGACATATTGGTGTTGGAGGCAAAGGGACTAGTCATTTGAAAGGCATCCCTGACAACGTGGGTGCGGTATGCGATGTCGACAGAATTCATGCTGAAAACGCGGCTGCTCGGTTCGATCGGAAAATCGCCATTTATTCTGATTATCGCGAGCTGCTAGATAGTAAGGATATCGATGCGGTGGTCATCGCTACCCCGGATCACTGGCATGGATTGATGACCGTTCATGCCTGCCAGGCGGGGAAAGACGTCTACGTGGAAAAGCCGGCCTGCAAGTATATTGAAGAAGGGCGAGCGATGGTGGACGCGGCCAAACGCTATAAGCGGGTGATCCAAGTCGGCTCTCAAGGGCGTCATCATCCAGGAGCCGCTGTATTGAGAAAATTTCTACAAGAAGGGAATATAGGCCGCGTTACCCGAGTGGAGTGTTGGCACAATGACAATCCAGTTGGGGGCGATCCGATGAATGCGACGAAACCTCCTTCGAATCTCGATTGGGACCTATGGCTGGGGCCGGCTGCGGGACGGGCTTACAACCCTGACTATTGCCACCGGAATTTCCGCTGGATGCTGGATCTGGGTGGCGGGCAAATCCGCGATCGTGGCGCTCACGTATTCAATCTCGTATCCTGGTTCCTGGGACTGGATCGGACGGGGCCAACTCGTATCGAAGCGAGCGGAAAAATTCCTGAAAGTGGCTTGTGGAATTGCCCCACCAACTTCGAAGTGACCTACGAGTTTGAGCGCCCGGATCTTACGATTCATTGGGCTCAACCGGGAGTGCAAGCCGCGGATTTCCAGTTTGGGGCCGTTTATCATGGCACCAAAGGCAAGACCATCGTACGCGGAGGCGACGGGCGCGTTTTTCCTGATGAACAAGTGGTGGAGTTTGCCAATGCCAATGGGATGAAATACGCCTTACCCAAGGGAGTGCCGGCTCATGATCTGAATTTGGCCAATTGGCTGGATTGCATCAAATCCCGTAAGCAACCGGTTATGGATATGGAATCCGGTCATCGCGTGGCGAGTATGTGTATCCTGGCGAATCTGGCTTACCGGCTGGAACGACCTATCTCTTGGGATGCCAAACGTGAACGCATCATCGGCGACGAGCCCGCCAATCGTTTGTTGGGCACTCCAGGCCGCGGCCAGTGGCGTCTGTCAGGGTGATTGGTAATTCCAACGTCCCACGAATGGGCAGTGGCGTTAGCTTGAGATGGAGTCGCGTGTAGGAGCGGGTTTACCCCGCGATGATTTTTAAGCAACGGGTATCGGAATCGCGGGGTAAACCCGCTCCTACAAGAATTATTGCCAATATCGGAGGACCGAGTTCAGTCCACGTGCCGCGATCGCGATGTTGATTTGCTAATTCTTACAGTTCCTGTATCCAAATATTTCGGAAACTGACTTGATGGCCGTGGTCCTGTAGCCAGACAGGCCCGGTAACGTATTCAGGCTCTGCTTGCCGTCCTTTCCAGCCATGCGAAGTCTGGCTGGTGATGGGCTGATCCTTCTGGACCACTACCCCGTTGAGGTAGACGGTAATCTTGGGAAGGGCGACAAGCGTTCCTCCAAGATTGAATTCCGCGGGATGGTATTCGATATCTAGGGTTTGCCACTCGCCTGGTGGATAGCTCGCGTTTACTCGAGGAGGCGACACTTTGTAGATCGCTCCAACGTCGTCCCAGGATCCGGTATTTCCGTAGCTATCCAGAATTTGCACCTCGTATGTGTTTTGGAAAAACAAACCACTATTGGCTCGATGCTGGAAGCGGTTGTGTGGTTCGTAAGGGACTTTAAATTCCAGATGTATCCGGCACGCTTCGAAGTGTGCTTTCGTATACAGATTGTTCCGCTCGCGGGTTTCGGGGTCGGCAGGAACGGAAACCAAGTCGCCATTGCTTTGAATCTTCCAAACAGCTCCATTTTTCGATCCCGTTTCCCAGGCGTCCAATCCAGAACCGTCGTACAGGACGATCGCATCGGCAGGCGGTTCTTGCCCCATGGTGGGTGAAACGCGCTGAATCTTTCTCAATTCGAATTCCATCAGCTCACCGGCGATAGGGATCCCGGATCCTCTGCAGATGCCCTTGTTGAAGGTCGCATTCCAATCGCCAGCATCCAGGACGAGCTTGCTTTCTTGAGGGCGGGCGGTTGCGACTAAATAAGGGCGTACCCGCTTGTCGAATTCTTCGACGAACTGGACTTCATAGGTATCATCGCCTTTTCCAACTACCCGGGCCATCAGTTTGAAACTGCTTCGATAGTAGCCACCTTTAGGACTCGTCCACTCTCCCGACCAGTCCCCCATGAAATCCGGGATCTCGGCGATCTCGTTGGCGCTGAAAGAAGTGGACGCGAGGCCGACCCCCAAAAATACGGTTAGGGTGAATTGAACGATTCGATGGTAGGTAGTCATAGAAAATCTAGTAGGGCTCGTTTTGCTTGTTGCAGGAGCGGCTTCACGCCGCGAATTATAGTTTTCGAATCGCGAGGTGAAGCCGCTCCTGCAACCCAAAAGAACTTGTCTGCATCGAACTGTCAACCAGAGGAAACGCGGATGGAGTTTACGTTACTTGATGGAGCCTTGTCCTGAGCTTTTGAATATCCGGATGGAGAATACGTTTGCATATGACTAACATCAAGACGCGATACGATGTCGTAGTCATTGGAAGCGGGCACAATGGATTGGTCTCCGCCTGTTACCTGGCCAAAGCCGGATTGTCGGTTTTAGTCTTGGAACGTGATGAGGTGCTGGGAGGGTCAACGCGATCGATGCGAGTGTTCCCCGGTATGGATGCCCGGCTCTCCGCATATTCTTACCTGGTCAGCCTCTTCCCGCAGAAAATAGTCGATGACTTGGGATTGGGTCTGCGGCTTAGAACGAGAAAGACTGCGTCTTGGACCCCCGCGTTGGCATCGGGAACTTTCCGCGAATTGCTGCTTCGCAACCGTGATCCCGCATTTAATCGCTCGGCCTTCATCGAATTGACGGGAAGCGAGGATGATTATCGTGGCTTTCTTGAGTTGCAGGAAATGCAAGAGCAACTGGCCTCGGTCATTTGGCCAAGCTTGACCTCCCCTTTGACGAGTAGGAGACGCCTTCGCAGCTGCTTGGACCGGAACGGCGAGGATGGTTGGCAGGCATTGATCGAAGAACCGCTCGGGAATGCTATCGAAAGGCTGATAGCCGATGACCTTATTCGCGGTAGCGTCTTTACCGATGGGCGGATTGGCATATCTACCTTTCCTCATGACCCCAAGCTAATACAGAACCGCTGCTTTCTGTACCATGTGATTGGGCAAGGAACTGGTGAATGGAAAGTTCCGGTCGGGGGGATGGGGGCTTTGGTTGAGGATCTAATCTCAGTTGCCAAAGAAACCGGTCGGGTTACGTTCGCAACTCGAGCGAAGGCCCTACGAATCGATCCCGGAATTAAGCGGTCTTCGATATCTTTCGATCAGGACGGGAAAACTCAGGAAGTCGATGCCCACTTCGTCCTCTGCAATGCCTCGCGACAGGTTCTCGGGGAGCTGTTGGATGAGAACATTGCCGATGAACCCGTGATCGAAGGAGCCGGATTCAAAATGAACCTGTTGCTTAAGCGACTACCGAAACTTCGCTCCAAACGCTTCGAGGCTTCCGAGGCATTTGCGGGCACGGTACATATCGACGAGGGTTACGAGCAGATGATGACCAGCTATCGGGAAAGCATTAGCGGCAAGGTACCCGCTAAGCCACCAGGCGAGATTTATTGTCATACATTGACGGATACGTCGATTCTGTCGGACGAGCTTGTTGAACAGGGATACCACACCATAACGCTCTTCGGATTGGATCTGCCATACAGCCTGTTCGAAAAGGACAATGAAAAAGTCCGCGCAGAGGCGTTGGCAAGGTATCTTGCTGGAATCAATCAATACCTTGATGAGCCGATTGAAGCCTGTCTGGCAACGGATGCCAATGGAAGTCCTTGTATAGAAGCCATGAGCGCTCTCGATCTTGAAAACAAACTGCGCCTGCCCAAAGGGAATATCTTTCATGGAGGCCTGACGTGGCCCTTCGTGGATTCGGAAGAAGAAATTGGCCAATGGGGCGTTGAGACGACCTACTCCAATATTCTCATCTGCGGATCGGCAGCCAAAAGAGGTGGGGCTGTCAGTGGAATACCAGGACACAATGCGGCAATGAAGGTGTTGGAGCTCGTTTGATTTATCAGAATGCGAATCATGGACGCCCCCCGTATTGCCACGCGATGCTGAATTCATAAAACTCCGATTTCGTTGCAGCATAGCGGACTTGCAGTTAAAGCAAACTATTTGAGCCAGTGCTGAGAGATCGATTGCTTTCGCTATGAGAGAGAACTATTAACGAGTCATTTATCTAGTCCAATGATATATCAACGTACGCTTCCGCTGCTATTGGTTTGGCTTATTAGCTCCATTGCGTTTGGTGAAACCAAGCCCAATGTCGTGTTCATCATCGTTGATGATCTCAACGATATGCCCTATCAGCCGGATGGAAAACCGCTCGTGCCGACACCTAATATCGATCGACTAAAAGCCCAAGGAGTTACCTTTACCAATGCCCATACTAACGACCCGCTTTGCGCTCCCTCTCGAGCCAGCATGATCTTTGGGCTCTACCCGCAAACAACGAGTCTCTACTGGTTCGAGAACTGGAAAGACAACGGAATCTATCGCGAAAGCGTTTCGCTCCATGACAATCTTCGCCAGGGTGGTTACGGTGTTTACGGGACAGGAAAGATCTACCACGGCGGCCAAAATAGATTGTTCGACGAGTTTGGCCACTATGGAGATGTGGGTCCTTGGCCCTGGGATGGACAATCCGAGAATTTCCGCCTGCCGCATCCTCAGCAGCTCTATCTCTACGAAGGCGATGATGCCGATATGGACTATAAGTGGGAGCATGTGTTCGGCCCGCTTTCGGAAATTCCCGTTTGGCCAGCTGATCCAGCGAATGGAATTCCTGGATACACGGGATGGCGTCTCTTCGGGAAGCCATGGCGGTACGTGAACGACGATGATCGGGATCCGCTGGCAGACGAACTCGGAGCCGAATGGTCTGTGGAAGTCATTCATCGGAAGCATGAAAAACCCTATGCCTTGTTCGCCGGTCTAATCCGCACACACACCCCGCTTTATGCTCCGAAAAACTATTTCGATCGCTTTCCCCTGGATTCAATTGAGTTGCCGACAGTCGATCCGAATGATTTGGACGATGTGTCCAGCGCCTTAGGTAACGAAGAATTGTATGGATTCCGTCGCTACAAGATGCTGGTTAAGCATGAGGGTAAGGATCTGTTTCGCCGTTGGTTGCAGGCCTACATGGCTTGCGTTTCCTTCGTCGATGACCAAGTGGGAACGATTTTGGATGCAGTTGAATCTAGTCCACAACGCGACAACACCATTGTTTTCTTCACCAGCGATCATGGATTCCATGTTGGCGAGAAGAACTTCCTCTACAAGGGTAGCCTTTGGGAGCCTTCGACGCGTGTGCCCTTGATCATCTCTGGTGTTCCTGGCGGAGTGAAAGGGGCGACTAGCGATCAACCGGTTTCCCTAATCGATATCTATCCGACTTTCAATGAGCTGCTGGGTTTGAATTCGAATCCCAATGGGGAAACGAATGGATACGAACTCGAGGGACACAGTTTGGTTCCGCTAATCAAAGATCCGAAGAATGGCGAGTGGTCGGGACCCGAGGTGGCGATAACCACGATTCCGGGAAAGAATCACATGCAGCACCAGATCTACGAAGGTACTCTCTATCCGCATTTTTCGGTTCGCGGAAAACGTTGGCGCTATTCGCTGGCTTCGGATGGCGGCGAGGAGCTTTACGATCATAAGAACGATCCCTTTGAATGGCGCAACCTGGCCAACAATCCGGAGTACTCGGTGGTCAAAGCGAACTTGAAGAGCCAGCTGGTCGAGTTGCGTGATGGCGATCGCTGGCAGTCTTTGGGAGCCTTGGACACCTGGAACAGTAGTGGGGCGGGAATAGCCCAGAAGCAGGGAGAGATTCGAATCGTGGATCGCTCGCGCTCAGAATTGTCGACAGCGGCTACATTCGATCACTTCGAATTCGAGGTGGATATTAAGATGGAGGCAAAAACCCGCTTGGGGATTGGTTATCGCGAGGGATCCCGCCCAAAAATCGAATCCCCGCAATCCGGATCGGCTGCGGCCGAGCATAGCGCCTTTCATTTCGGAGAATGGAATCGCTATCGCTTCCGAGTTCACAATGGGCGTCATCAGCTTTGGATCAATAATCGCTATGTTAGCGATGAAGTTCGAGAGACAGTCGAAAGCTCGGGCCCGGTTTCCATCAGGCGGTTGGGGGGAGAAGGCGATATCCGAATCCGCAACGCTCGCGTCAGAGAGTTATAAGAGAGCAACTCTCGCTAATAGTTGGAATTCAGAAAGAAGAGAAAATGTATATCAACTGCGAGATTCATCGACAGATTGGGCGGCTTGTCCTCAAGCAGCCGAAAGGGTACTGCGGCTGGCTAAGATGTTCCGTTCCTTCAATTCCGGTCAGCTATCTGAACGTTTGTTTTCGAAATCCCTTACCTTATTGTCGATCGCGATTGCCTGCCTGTTCGCCGAAACGTCCGTTGCTGGATTCATCCGAATCAATGGCCGAGTGGTGGAAACCCATCTGACACCATCTAGAAAACATTTCTTGACGAACCTAGAAGCCAGTTAACTGCATAAGCTTATGCAGTTAACTGGCTCTTGCGTTTACCCTTTTCTCGAGCGAATTTTAGAATTGAATATAGAAAGAACCCATGGGTTTGCGATTATCGTCTCACGTGAAGATCGAACGTATCGAAACTTTCCTTCTGGATGCCCCTATTGATGAGCCGTTCGCGTGGTCGCAAGGCCAGGCAAAGACTCGCGAAGCGCTTATTTGCAAAATCACTACAGACGATGGCATCATTGGATGGGGCGAGGGGGGCGGCTCCCCATCGCAAACCTTAATTCACGAGCTGTTCGCTCCCAAGCTCTTGGGGCATGAACCCGGCCATATAAACCTACTCTGGAACGATCTTTTTCATAGCATCTACAATGATAGTCTAATGGGCGGATTTGGGGGAGGAGCGATCAGCGCCGTTGATATCGCTCTTTGGGACATCGCAGGAAAAGCTGCTGGAAGAAGCGTTTCCGAGCTGCTAGGAGGGAAAATTCGAGAAAAGGTCGCGGTTTACGCGACTGGGCTCTACTATCAGGAAGATCCTGGATACAATAAGCTGATCGCCGAGGCAGAGTCGTATGCGAATGCTGGATATTTGGGAATGAAAACTAAGGTTGGCGGGCTCTCGTTGAAAGCAGACGTTGACCGCGTCTCTGCGATTCGCCGGGTCATAGGCGATGACCTGTTTCTTATGGTGGATGCTAACAAGGCTTATAGTCCTGCCAATGCTATTGATATGGGGCATCGACTGGCGGATCTGGACATCCGATGGTTCGAAGAGCCGGTTATGGCCAACGATGTGGATGGATATCTTCAAGTTAAAGAGCGGCAGCCCTTGACGGTCGCTGGGGGTGAGGTCTGGTACAATCGTTTTGACGCCCGGGACTTCTTGGCTCGCAGAGCTTTGGATATAGCCCAACCGGACGTTAGATTCATTGGTGGGATTACAGAGTTTCGAAACGTTGCGGCTCACGCCAATGCCATGGGGATCTTGGTGAATCCTCACGTTTGGGGCTCCTCAATAATGATTTCAGCGAGTATCAGTTTGGCGGCTACGTTTCCTCCTTGTCCCTATGTTCGATCGCCAAGGCCATACGAGCAAGAGCCTGTAATGGAATTCGATCAGACGCCAAATCCGATTCGCAATGATCTGGCATCAATTTGCTTTGAGCAGGAAAACGGCTATGTGGATATCCCGGGTGGCCCCGGCTTGGGAATTGAGATTGATGAAGACACCCTCGAAAAGCTTTGTATCCGGAAGCTCGAGTCGAGTTAGAATCGAAAGCGTAACTTGGTTATTGGTTCCCTCGATGAAATCGTAGCGGGCGATCTCACTCCTTCGCTAAGGCTATGGCGGTTCAAGCCGAGCACCAATCAATAGTAGAACAGGCAGGATGCCTGTTCTACTATTGATTGGCGAGACGCTAGTAATGAGTCGCCATCATAGTCCACATCCACCAGACAAAAAAGGTGCCGAGCCAGATGAGGAAATAGAACGCTATTTTCATGTCCGGCAGGGCGATCGCTGTGAGACCGGCAACTACGGTTGAGGTGATTAACGAGACTATAATCGATTTGCGGGTTTTGCTGCGGCGTTCTTCGGGCTCCATACAGGCGGTTTATCATGAGTGGCATTGATATCGCGGCAATTCTTTTGCGGCAGATTCATTTGGGTTTGCCGGAGACCGCGATCTTGGTCATGTAAGGTGATGCTCCGGTAGTCTTCAATCACGCGGAGCAAGTGTACCCACTAGCGAAGAACCATTTTGCCCTATGAGAACGATTCGACTGAATGGCGAAGAGTATCGCCTGGACGCCCCGGATGATATGCCCCTGTTGTGGGCAATACGCGATATCCTGGGATTTACTGGAACTAAATTTGGCTGTGGCATGGGTCTGTGCGGAGCCTGCACGATGCATATGGATGGGCAGCCGATCCGATCCTGCGTAACCCCGATCAGCGCTGCGGAAGGACGAGAGGTCACGACGATCGAAGCGATCTCCAAGGATTCCGTAGGCGAAAAGGTGCAGCAAGCCTGGGTTAAGGTGGGCGTCCCACAGTGCGGATATTGCCAGTGTGGCCAGGTGATGAGCGCGACTGCTTTGCTCAGTCGCAACAGCTCTCCGAAGGATTCGGAGATCGACGAAGCCATGAGCGGGAATATTTGTCGTTGCGGCACATATAGCCGTATCCGCAAGGCGATTCATACGGCCTCGGCTGATTTGAAGGGAGGCGCGTGATGGAAAAGTCTTTCGAGAATCTCACGATAACGAATCACGGCATAGATCGTCGCGGATTTCTAAAAGGAGTGGGAGCCACGGGCGCGCTCCTGCTCACTGCCAATTGGTCTTGGTCGCAAGAACAACAGAAAAAGTATGGCGGGGAAGACATGCCCGGCGGGACTAAAAACGACCCAAAGTTATTCATCGCTATTAGTCAGGATGGCACCGTTTACATCACCTGCACACGCTCGGAGATGGGCCAAGGGATACGGACTAGTTTAGCCTTGGTGGTTGCTGACGAAATGGAGGCGGATTGGGAAAAATGCCGAGTCGTCCAGGCTGAAGGCGATGAAGAGAAGTATGGGAATCAGAATACGGATGGTTCCCGCAGCATGCGACATTGGTACGAGCCGATGCGGCAATGCGGGGCGGTGGCACGAGCTATGTTGGAACAAGCGGCATCTCTTGGTTGGGGTGTCGACCTCGAAGATGTCAGGGCAACGAAGCATAGCGTTGTATTTCCGAGAGGCCGGAGGAGGGCCGGTTTTGGCGAGTTGGCCGAAGCGGTGGCTAGGTTGCCTGTCCCGATGGGTTCCGCCATTAGATTGAAGCGTTCCAACGAGTTTCGTTACATAGGTAAGGAGCAAACGCTCAGTGCCGATGGGGAAAACATCGTTTCAGGAAAGGCTACTTATGGAGCTGACCTTCGTCCCGTTGGGATGGTCTACGCAGTTGTCTCGCGTCCACCTGTATTCGGTAGCAAGGCGACCTCTTACGATGCCGATGCGGCCATGAATGTTAAGGGTGTTATCAAAGTCATGGAGATCGAAGGGACCATGGCTCCCTCTGAATTCAAGCCTCTCGGCGGAATCGCGGTTGTCGCGGAAAACACATGGGCGGCCATGAAAGGCCGGGAAGCCTTGAAGGTAGAGTGGAGCGATAGCCCTAACGACCAATATGAGTCCCAGGATTACCGTCGCCAAATGGAAGAGGTTTCGAAGAAACCTGGGAAAGAGATCCGGGCTCATGGCGATTTGGAAGACGCCTTCGCCAAGGCTAAAAAGAAACACGCGGCCACTTATTATCTGCCTCATGTTGCCCATGCCCCCATGGAGCCGCCGGTAGCGACGGCCTTGTTGAAAGACGATTTCCTAGAAGTTTGGGCACCCACGCAGGCGCCGCAGGCGGCCCGAACTCATGCCGCGGAACGGGCGGGCCTCCCTCTAGAGAAAACCCGGGTTAATGTGACCCTTCTTGGAGGTGGATTCGGTAGAAAGTCGAAGGCGGACTTCATCAACGAAGCCGTGGAAGTGGCTAAGGCTTTTCCGGGGAAAGCTGCCCGTGTTCAATGGACTCGCGAGGACGATTTACGTCATGACTATCTGCATACGGTTTCCATTGAGCATCTCGAAGCTAGTCTTAGCTCTAGGGGGAAGGTGACAGGATGGCTGCATAGATCGGTTGCTCCGACCATTATGTCGATTTTTGCGCCCGATCAAAGGAACCAAGCAGCCTTTGAATCAAACATGGGGCATGGCAATGTTCCTTTTGCCGTTCCAAACCTGCGTATAGAGAATCCAGGGATAGACGCCCATACCCGGATTGGCTGGTTCCGATCGGTCTCCAATATTCCTCATGGATTCGCTGCCCAGAGTTTTGTTTCGGAACTGGCTGAAGAGGCGGGCAAGGACCATCTGAAGTTCTACTTGGACTTGCTTGGCGAGGACCGGGAAATCGACCCTCGATCAATGAACGACGGCTGGAATCATGGCGAGAATCCTGAAACTTATCCTGTCGACACGGGCCGTTTACGCAAGGTCATGGAAACCGCGGCGAAAGAGGCCGGCTGGGGCAAACGAATGCGGAAGGGCAGAGGTCTCGGTTTCGCTGCCCATTACAGCTTCGTATCCTATGTTGCCGCTGTTCTGGATGTGGAAGTCAAGAAAGGCGGGGAACTCGTGATTCACAAGGCCACTATGGCCATTGATTGTGGACCGCAGATAAATCCCGATCGTATCCGCTCCCAAATGGAAGGCTCTTGTATTATGGGTATTGGGCTGGCCACTACGGGAGAGATTAGCTTTGATAAGGGAGCTCCCAAGCAAAGCAATTTTCACGACTACCAAGTGCCTCGCATTCCTCAGGCTCCAAAAGAGATTGCCGTGCATCTAGTCGATCCTGGCAAAGAGGTAGAGCTTGGAGGTGTGGGTGAGCCAGGAGTGCCTCCCATCGCTCCCGCCCTATGCAATGCGATTCACGCAGCAACAGGAAAACGCATCCGTAGTTTACCTATTGGGGAACAACTGACCTGAACCCAGTAATTCAAAGATTGAGAAATCTCTCAGTAGGTCCACCAAAACTTATCAACTCATTTCGGTAAGGTCACCTAAATGAATAGATAGTTCTAGCCAACGGCCCGATCGGTTTAGAGTCTTTGTTAGGCGAGCACAATGACTCAAACATGGATACTTAGATACACCTGCCTTCTGCAGATCGCCTTTATGGGGATCCTCTTTGTATTCGAGGCGGTGCGGATGAAGGATTTGGGTGTGGGCGAGTCTACCATTGGACTCATTCTTGGATCGAGTAGCGGTCTATTGATTGTCGCGTCCATATGCTGGGGGCGGTTCGCGGATCGAAAAGGGGTCCATAAGGAGGTCGTGCTTTGGGGGACCATTGGCTACTTCGTTTTGGTATTCTATTTCGCTTACTGCCAAACCGCTTGGCAGTTCTTCATCTACGCAATATCCCGGTCTGTTCTGAT
>CAZFUD010000115.1:0-10642 GCA_964521705.1 uncultured Opitutaceae bacterium
TGGCTCCAGTGTTTTCACGCCAGACATAAGTGATATTTGTATGCACCGCTCCGTACATTAGATAACCACCCTTGTCGTCATCGACCCAGAGCGGCCCTTCGCATCCATCGTAGTCGCCGGCGATTTTTTCAAGTACGAGGTTTGTACTGATTGGAAGTTTACGCGATGCATTACCTATGCGCTCCAGTGTGTCTGCCCAGACCTTTAAACCACCCAATGCGAAGCAACTTAAGCAAAGTACTCCCACGGAAATGATTGAGGAACAAAACATGAAATATCGAATACGCGCCGCACTATCTGAAAAGCGCAAGAATGTCTAAGCCGATGGATATGACTTTATTTGAGGACATGAAACAAGATTGTATCCGAAAACCGGAGACATCTACTCGAAAGCTCATGCGAGAGCGTTCAAACGATGTGCAATTTGTACCAACAAGGTACATTTGTAGATTCGAAATCAGTGTAGATTGCTTGTATGCCTTGATTAGTATTCCAGAAGAACTGACCGATTATCCAGTGAATTGCAAACGGAGAATCCTCAGAGGTTTCTCGTTTTAGGTGCCCCGACCGGGACTGCCGGTCGGGACGTCAGCCTACATTTACTAACTTGAAAAATTTGGCGCCATCGGTTTCGAGGCCGGGATTGAAACCTAACTCAGAAACTCCAGCGAACACCGCCATATACGGTGCGTCTCCGGCCCGGTATCATGGCTCCTCTGTAATAGAATTCGTCGGTAAGATTCTTAATAGACAATTCCAGGTTCAGACTCTGATCGTTCTCTAATTTAATGGGGTACCAGGTATTAAAGTTGAATACCGTGTAGCTTGGCTGGCGCAGCGCCCACAAGTTGCCGTTGTCGGGAAAGGGAGCAACTTCGCCACGATTGATGAATCCCAGAGTAAAACCAGCGCCGTTATGCTTTCCCTCTGGGATCCTGTAAGTAAACGCGCCGCTGAAGGCAGTCTCGTATCCACCGTCTCCTGCGGGATTGCCTACCAAAAATGGACGTTGGACATGGCTCACGATTTCGGTGTCTTGATTCACGTACTGGAAATAAAGTGTGGCCCCGTCGAAGGGATATGCGAAGAATTCCAGTTCGAGACCTTGGGAGGCCTCTTCCCCTGAAAGAACGAGTTCATTGCCCAGATTAGGATCGTTACGAGGGATGTTTGATTGGGTGATATCGTAGTAAGAAATCGACGAGACTAACTTACGGTCCCATAGCGAAAATCGGAGTCCTGCCTCGTATCCGCTGCCGCTCTTTGGGTCATATGGGAAACGATTGAAATCGTTAGTTTCGGAATAACCGAAGAAGGCCGTAGTATAGTCGTTCCCATTCTGGGCAATCTCATACGTGCCTCCTGTCATGTAGGTATTCAAAAATCGGGTATTGCCCCCGAAAACGTCGTTTTGGTTTCCACGATTGTCATGCCGAGTTCCTCTAAGAACATAGTTATCGCCACCAAGACTATAAGAGCGCCTTGCCCCTATGAGTATGTTGCCGCGGTTGTCAGCGAAATAGGTATTGGACAACGCCCAAACCGCAGCACGCTCGGCATGGGTAATTTGATCCTCCCAATTGTTCAGCTCGAAATCGTCCATGAATGTGGAAAAACTCCACTGAGGCGAATTAGGGTCCGTTGACGGATTGGCGATATTGATCGTGTTGCCCCGAGGGGGATTGGATTGACCGCAACAGCCGATATCCCAAAAAATAAGATTGTCCAAATCTGTGACAAAATAGTTCCCTCCGGTTGTAATCGTTCCATTCAACCCATTCTCCGCGGCCCACTCGATATTGAAGTCCGCTTGTAGGGTCTCTCCTTCACGTTCCTTACTCTGGAACCAATTGCCTACACGCAAATCGGGATTTTCAATGTTTCGCGATTCGTCGAGCGTAGGCCCTTGCATCATGAATCGCGTCCATCGTTCTTCATCGAAGTAGGTTTTACGATACGCCAATTTCATGCTCAAGGTGTCGTTAAAAACCTGCGTCCAGTCTGCTGTTATCCACCAGGTCTTGTCTGTCCGCTGGCTGTTGGGGCCTGGAACATTGAAGTTTTCCGGAACGCCAGGCGCAAAGTCTACTACAGCGCCGCGCTCTGGAAAATCCGGATTGGGCGGTTGAGCAGTTCCTCTTATCGTCGGAAAACGCTCGTCAAACGGTTGCCAGTCCGGCGTATTCTGGTAGATCACTTGAACATTGATGGCTGTTTTATTCGACGGTCGCCAGGTGAGTTGGGGCATGAGCGTATCGAGGGTCATCTCGCCGAAGAGCAGGTCAGTTTCCAATCGGTTGCGAGCTCCTGAGAAGCGATAGAGCAGGGTTCCTTCATCATTAAGCGATCCCGTGAAATCCCCCTCGATTCGATAAGAATCCCGGCTGCCATAAAGGGTGCGAATGTGCCCGGACGTTTCCGTGCTGGGCTTTTTCGTAATTAGATTTACTGCCCCGCCTGGCGTGCCCACCCCATAGATCGTGCCGGCAGGCCCCTTGGCAATGTCGATCCGCTGGGTGATAATGTTATCCATCTTTATATCCGTACCCCAATCGAGGTTGTCGACTTGGAAAAACGCCCGAAACCCGCGGATCGAAACGCCGGATTGCTGGAATCTAAAGCGCTCGGCACCCGCGTAGTATATTGCCTCGTCGCTGCCAAACGCATTAACGTCGTCAATCAATTCATCGGTCAGAGTGGTTATCTTTTGTGGAATACGCGTTAGAGGGATCGCGATGCGGGTCCCCGATACGGATTGCTGAGCCAAGTAGGTTTGCGAGCTGGACTCGTTAACTTCAAAGGGCGAGAGTTCATAGACTTTTACAGTGGAGTCTGATTGGGCCACCAGGCCATCCTGTCCACTTGTTGTGATCAGTAAGGCAGCCAGAGCTTTTAACCAATTATTCTTTTTATCGTTCATTTCAGGATCTGTACTTTCTTCGTAGTCAGGTTGATTTGTTTGGGTTATATCGTTGCTGGCTCTTGACTCGATTTCGCCTTCAGCATGCGTAATGGCATGGGCGCCATTCGTATTTGCTTGAGCGATACTGAGGCTTGTGCCTTCCAGCATTATCTCCAAAGCTTCTCGAGGAGAGAATCTCCCTCGAACCGCCTTGGTCATAACCCCATCTACAACTGCGTCCGAATACAGAATCTGAATTTCGCCCTGCAGTGCTGCACTTCTCAAAGTCTCGATAGCCCGTCCTTCTGGAATGTCGAAGTGGATTCGGGCTTCTTCCGAGGCCTGTAAGTCTCCAAAAAAACAGACAAGCAACCACGGGAGAATTCGTATCCAGTATGAAATTCTCAAATAGTACGAAGACTGAACTTTTGGAACGCTTATCGTAATTTTTAGTACTCATGGGAGCAACGATTAGTCGATCCCAAAACGGTTAAGCATTAATTGTCCCCTAAAAATAACCGGATAGGTATAGACAATTGTGCATTGTTCTTAGCGTGACCCGATCAAAATATGCCTTTAATCTGACCGTCGAGTCTTTCAATTCGAGGAACGCGTTAAGACTATAGATCCAGATGAGGCCTCCTTAGCGTTCACTCCGGCTGACAATTCTAGAAGGTCGATAAAGTCTTCAAGATTATCGGGCTTAATCGCCACCGTCATTCGCATCCGCTTCAGATCTTCATCCAGGATGGCGATCTTCCGTTCATCGAAGCGGCTAAACTCTTGAAGTATATCTTCCAGGGGAGCTGAGACCATGTCAATTATCTGGTCTTTCCATGCCAGTCTCTCTTCTAGCTCATGGGGAGTGATGGCTTCGATCTTGGGCGAGAAAACCTCGTCGGAAAGCGCTTTGAAAATCTTTTGTCCAGCGACCAGCTCTGCGGAAAATTTGTCGTTTTTCGGAACTGCGACGCTCTCGCTATTCCGGACTTCAATCACCTTGACGCGTCCCTCGGTTACCAGCACCTCCCAAGAATTCGATTTTTGCCTTACGGAAAAGACCGTCCCGAGCGCGGTGACGCGACCGCCCTCGGAATTTACGACAAAAGGCCGCTCTGGATCGTGGGCGACCGTGAATTCAGCTTCGCCGCGAACAAATTCGATAGTTCTTTCGGTATGGGTAAATGCCACGGTTAGCTCGCTTCCCGGAAGAAGGTAAAATGAAGATCCGTCTTCCAGAAAATGCTTTTCGTTATTTTGGGAGATGTAGGTCTTAGCGGCGACTAGGTCGTTATCGTCCGCGCTGGGACGAACAACCTGAAACAAAAAGAAACTGAACACGACGGCCGCGGCCAATCCCCCGAGTCCTATGAACCAGTTTCTTTGTCGTTCAGCTCGGGTTTCAAACAAGTCCGCATTGGGTGGTCTGCTGTAAGCTGGCCGCCATTCATCCATCACATCAAAGCTAGCCCAGGCGACTTCATGCTCGAAGAAACAGGCTTCATTGCTTTCGTCTTCAGATATCCATTGCTCGAAGGCGTTTTTTTCCGATTCGGACAGGCCGCGATCGCGCCGTGAAAGCCACATGGAGGCTTGCTCGATTTGTTCCCGACTAAACGAGGAAGAGAATTGGTTTTCCGAATGGTTCATTCGCTTACGTTATCTTGAAGTTTCATAAAGAATTCCCGGGATTTGCGGATCCCGATCGAAATTTGCGCTTCTACGGTTTTCACGGATATTCCGAGCTCTTGGGAAATTTGATTTAGGGAAAGGCCATATACCTTCCGAAGGGTAAAAATCCGTCGGCATTTTTTAGGTAAAGAATGAATGGCCTTGGTCAAAATTTCGTAGTCCTCTTTATCGATAACCGTGTCGGGAATGCATTGTCTTTGATCCATGACGGCTTGGGAGTCGTAGTCCCCTAATGATTCAAAACGAACCACATTCTCTCTTCGCAATGCGTCGATGCAGATGTTACGGGCTATGGCGAAGAGGAAGGCTTTGGGTGAATCCAAGCGCTTATTTCTCTGTCGTTTCACGGTTCGGATATAGGCTTCCTGAATGAAGTCCTCGAAATCGACCATGGATGGGAAGCGACTGCCGAGCCAGGCTCTCAGCATAGGCTCGTAGGGATAGAGTTCGCTCAGGAACCAATCGTTTTCTTCCTTTTCGAACTGGGACATCACTATGGCGCTGAGCGCGAGCGCTGATGGGACGGCATTGGAAGTGATTTCATGGAAATTGATGGCTGCACTTAAGCTTATCTATTCAAAACGAACACGGTGAACAGAACCCCTAAAAAAATGTTACTTTACTGAAAGTCGGTATGGATTGTTTCTATCTAATTACGGGATTGAAAGGAAACCATCTTCGGGTAGAAAACAAATATCAGTCTGATTTACGTTGTCCTCCTGACCACATATGAGATCCACACGATATCTTCTCCTGTCCCATCTCTGCCTCTCGATCTTCCCGTCCGCCTCGTTCGTTGCGGCGGATGATAGCCCAAACGTTCTGGTTATCCTTGCCGACGATCTGGGGTATTCCGATGTCGGCTTCCAGGGAGGCGAGATCGATACGCCAAATCTCGATCGATTGGCCGACAACGGGCTGGTGTTTTCGCAGTTCTATAATTGCGCCCGCTGCGGACCGACGCGGGCTAGCATCATAACAGGACTCTATAGTCATCAGGTCGGGTGCTACGAATTGGAACCGGTACAGCCAGGAAACAATATCTTCCTCTCCGAGTTGCTGGCGGAGAACGGCTACCGTACCTACATGTCGGGCAAATGGCATTTGGGGAACACGCCCGACAAGCTACCGCCCGCTCGAGGCTTCGATCACTCCTATGCCTACGAAGGCTGCTGCGGCGCTTATTGGGAGCCGCCGCTTTACGTGCTGGAGTCCCCAGACATCGAGCCCATCCACTACGAGGAAGGTGCATTCCATGCTACCGACGCCACCACCGACTACGCGGTCGCCTTTCTTAGGCATCATCAAGAAGCGGCTGGCGATGACCCGTTCTTTCTCTATCTGGCCTATCAAGCGCCGCACTTTCCGCTCCATGCGCCCAAGGAGCTTATCGATAAGTATGTGCCTATATACGAGAAAGGTTGGGACAAGATTCGCGATGAACGATGGGAACGTCTCCAAAAAATGGGCTACTTCAATCAGTACGATTCGCTCCCCTCAGCCTCGGATATGCCGCCTTGGCATGATGAGCATGCGGTCCCGACTCGGAGACGCTCTTGGGAGAATCTGAGCGATGTTCAACGTGCTGATCAGGCTAGGCGCATGGCGACGTTCGCCGCCATGATCGATCAAATGGACCAAGGGATCGGCAAAACGGTCGCTCAGCTGAAAGCCATGGGGGAATTGGACAATACCTTGATCCTGTTCTTGTCAGACAACGGGGCCAACTACGAAGGCGGACCCTTGGCTAGCGACGGACCCTTTGTTGGCGAGGAGCTGGCGGAGATGGGCCAACGGGGTTCCAAGCATCACCTCGGCGGCTCCTGGGCTGCCACCAGCAATACGCCCTTGAGGTTGTATAAGCATTTCAATCACGAAGGAGGAATTAATACGCCAATGGTAGCTCATTGGCCAAAAGGTATCGGACGCAAGGGCGAACATGAAAACCAACGGGGGCATGTGATCGATGTGATGGCCACCGTGGTCGATATCGCCGGGATCGAGTATCCGACCCACTATCAAGGGAACCCCATTCTTCCAATGGAAGGAGCCAGTTTGATGCCGGCTTTCCGGGGCGAGCCAATGGCGGAGCGGGCAATAGCCTTCGAACATGAGGCCAATCGGGCCTTGCTCAAAGGTAAGTACAAGCTCGTTTCTAAGAATTTCACATCCACGGATGGACAGGCGCACCATGACTGGGAGCTCTATGAGATCGACACGGATCCACTAGAGCAGAACGATATTGCTTCTGACAATTATCCGCTCGTGGAAGAGCTAGCCCGGGAATGGCACCAGTGGGCTTCTAGAACCGACGGCATCGTGGGTTACGAGCGCTGGATGTTCAAGCTGCAGCACTACTGGCAGACGGGCTCGCGGACCTATTTGAACGACGCGTTTTAGAGTAGTAGCACAGGCATCTTGCCTGTAAGCAGAAGATGATAAAACAGGCTAGAAGCCTGTTCTACTATTGTGGGTGCTCGTCTTGCGCCGCCGTAGTCCCGCCGTGGCGGGACGTAGGCGTGAGATTGCCCGCTACCATGGGGTTTCGACATTTCGGTATCAGAGCGAATCTGGGTTGAATTCTGTAAGAAGCCTCCTACCGTGCCCGAATGTCTAAAGAGGAAAACCTGAAACGCTTTTTCGGATCGGATGGGAAGACGGTTATTCTACCTATCGATCATGGAACGGTGATCCCGATCGAGGGCCTATTGAGAAAACCGTCAGATCTGATCGATGAAGTGGACGAGCACGTCGATGGGTACGTGGTCAACTATGGTGTAGCTGCTGCTTGCTCGGATGCGCTGTCCAATAGTGGCGTTTGCTTAAGGACGGACGGATACAAGCCGACATATCCGGGAAACCCGGACGATGGTTCGTATCTGATGTACTCAGCGGAAGATGCGGAAGCTTTGGGGGCCCACGCGATGATGAACATGCTCTATTTGCATCACCGCAAAGAGTCGGACAATTTTCGGGAGTGTGCCGCCATCATCAGCGAGGGACGTGAATATGGGATTCCTGTAATCCTGGAAGCGCTACCTTTTAATATTGGCCGTCCAGATGAGTATACCTTTGAGAATATTGGATTCGCTGTGCGCCTGGCGGCAGAGCTGGGAGCCGACGTCGTGAAAACCGCTTTCCCAACCAATGGCTCGGTGGACGAGTTCAAGTCGATTGTGGAAGCTGCGATCGTTCCTGTAGTCGTACTCGGCGGCGCTGCTATGGGTGATGACCCGGCTCTATTGAAAATGGTCAAGGATTCCATGGACTCGGGAGCGAGCGGGATCGCGATCGGGCGTAACGTTTGGCAGCACAGTAGCCCAAAGAAGATGGCCGCGGCTATGGAGGCGATCGTCCATGGCGGCGATGGAGTGGATACCGCTTTGAAACTGCTTCAGTAAAGTTGAATTCAGTAGCCCGGCGCTACTGAATTCAATCCCTGTGGCATTCGACTGAAAGAGTGTCGACAGAGAGTAATTCGGGGGTTGATTCGACCGGTGAAATTCTCTAGCTTCCGCGATTCCAACCTGAAACGTTTCCCCTTATTATGAGTAACTCGATTGGTTTTGTCGGAGTGGGTCGAATGGGCGCCAACATGGCCCGCCATTTGAAATTAGATTGCAACTACGCGATATCGGCGGTGTACGATATCAATCAGAACGCTGCCGAAGAGCTGGCAGGCGAGTTGGGCAGTAAAGCCTGCCAGACATTGGCTGAAGTCACATCGCTGTCCGACGTTATCATCACTGTCGTTACCGATGATGCCGCAATGCGGGCGATCTACCTGGAAGGAGGGGACACTCTGCTCCAAGGGGCGAACGGAAAGACATTCATTAACTGCGCCACGCTCTCGCCCGGCATTCATCGCGAGGTGGCGGCGGCCTCCAGTCAAGCGGGAGCAAAGACTTTGGAAGCCTGCATGGCCTCGAGTATTAGCCATGCTCGCGAGGGAAATTTGTATCTCATGGTTTCTGGAGATTCGGATGCCTTCGAATCGAATCGGCAATTGCTGGAAGATCTCAGCATAAAGCTACGGTTTATCGAGGGAGGTCCGGGCAAGGCGGCAGAAGTGAAGGCCTTGGTAAACATGGTCATGAATATCAACACTGCGGGCCTCGCGGAAGGTCTCGGATTGGCGAAAGCCTTGGGTCATGATTTGGAAATGATATGCGAAGTCTTCTCCCAAACGGGAGCCAATTCCCGTGTGCTGGAAACCGATGCCGAAGATATGATCGCCCGGGATCACGAGTGCTGGTTTTCAGCCTCGCACGCTGCCAAAGACTCCGGCATCGCCAAGGCGATAGCCGAGGAAAAAGGTTTAAGGTTGCCGGTCAACGATGCGACCAAGGCCCAGTACGATTTGATGACCGAAGCGGGGCTGGGAGAACTAGACAAGTCGGGAGTTGCGGAACTCACGTTTCCAGGCCGACATGAATTTACGAATACATAGTTCCCAAAGCGGTTTTTCTCTAACTAACCTCCAACCAATAAAATTATGGGCAAAATAGTACCGATGATAAGTTCGGGAGTGGCAGGGCCTTTAGGCGTGCTCCACCTCCCTCGTTTCTGGCAAAAAATGTCGCTAGGCGCCGTTGGCAAACTTCACGATGAATACCCCGCTTGCGGAGCAGGCTACGATCAGATGACGCTCGATGCGCTCGGATTAGACAGAGATGCGACGCTCAGCTACGTAAACGATAACAAGCCAAGCTATTTCGAGTTCGAGGCTTGGGTGAAGGCAAACATGAACCCCGATGCCGATATCGCTGCCCATAACGACGCGGTGACCGGCTATATTCACACTGACGAAACGCGGGCGGAGATTTTTGGCGCCGCTGGATTAACGGACGATAGCTGCGCAGCCCGGGATGCGGTCAATTTGAACAACGCTGACGATTGGACCATTTTCCACCAGCAGGAAATCGTTGGCTGAAATCTTTGATTCCTCAAATTTGGATGCGGCTAGGTCGTCTCTTAGGGACAGTCTAGCCGCATTTTTTGTATTTGGTTACGATACCCCGGAGCGAGCTTGATTGGTGAATTTGGTAGTGGATGATCTCACGCCTACGCTGTACTACAGCGGCGCAAGCCGAGCGCCCGCTACCTTATAACGCACGCCTCTGGGCTTATCCTGGGAATCTTTACGATTGCGAACTTGGACGATTTCCAGATTCTCAACAGCGAAAATTGGCAATCGGTGTTATGAGTGAATACAGAGTAGGTATCATTGGTTATGGTTGGGCAGCTACGGCCCATATTGAAGCGATAAACGCCACTAGTCAGGGGCAGGTAGCAGCGGTTTATTCCTCGAGACCGTTAGACAGCGCTGCGTTAAGCGCCCGGCATGGAGGATCGATTAAGGCGTATCAAAACGTTGAAGACCTGCTTAACGATCCGGAAATCGATGTGGTTTCCATCACTAGCTACCCGAGCCAGCACAGCGCTCAAGCAATAGCCGCGGCAAAGGCCAAGAAACATGTCATTCTGGAAAAGCCAATGGCCAACACGCTCGAGGAAGTGAGAGCTATCGCTGAAGCCGCCGATCAGAATGGGGTGTTCGGATGCGTATGTTTCGAGTGCCGATTTTCCAGTCAGATGCAGGCGACGCGAGCTCTGATAGATCAAGGAGCTTTGGGCGACATTCACTATGCTGAAGTCGACTATTACCATGGGATCGGTCCATGGTATGGCCAGTTTCGCTGGAATACGGGAAAGAAGGATGGGGGCAGCGCTTTGTTGACAGCCGGTTGCCACGCTTTGGATGCCTTGCTCATGTGCGTCGATAGTCCAGTGGCGAGCGTATCCAGCGTTTCTACAAAATCTTCTAGCGAGATATTCGCTCCTTACGAGTACGACACAACTAGCGTGACGACCTTGAAATTCGCCAATGGAGCTATCGGGAAGTGCGCCGCCGTTGTAGATTGCTTGCAGCCTTACTATTTCCACACCCATTTGGTGGGTAGCCAAGGGAGTCTGTTGGACAACAAGTTCCATTCCGAAAAGCTCAAGACGGACAAGAGCCGATGGAGCGAGCTTTCCATGAAGATG
>CAZFUD010000115.1:10652-12414 GCA_964521705.1 uncultured Opitutaceae bacterium
ATTCGGGAGATGTCAGCGACCATCCCTATCAGGCTCAGTTTCAAACTTTCTTCGATTCAATCGACCGAAATGAACCGATGGAAGGCACTAGCTTTGAGCAAGCCGTAAAAACTTTCGAAGTGGTTTTCGCCGCCGACGAAAGCGCGGAAAACGGAGGCAAAACAATCGAGCTTTAATACCGTCGGGTAAACGCGATTGAAGGACCGCATTCGCATTGGTAGGGAGGACCGGCTCGATCCTCAGCGTTGGGCTGGTGAGAGGAGAACCGTGCCGGCCCTCACTGCCTGCAAGAAAGTCTCGAGGATCTCCATTTAACCGATGTTCTCTAAAGTAGCATCGTAATTGTCATCCAGATAGGCATAATCGGATAGCGCTTCATAGAGGGGGTCTACTTCCCTGGAGCTAAATCCGAGGTGAAGACGCCGTCGCCATCCCTCCGCGTATTGAAACTTGCCCGAGAGCTGGCCGACCTGCTCGGCAAAGCTATCCATTTCTTTCAAGTAAGAGTCCATCCCTTGGGTCCTATCTAGCCATTCCTTTTGGCTTTTATGGGCCGCGAGTGCTACGCGCTTTCGATCTTGGACCGATGATGTATCGATGTATAGTCCTGCTCGGATTCGTTTGCGAAGGGGATTACGCAAACCGTGGGGCATAGCGTGGTAGACCGTAACATCGTTCGAAATGGCATCGACTGGTGGATCGGATGCAAAATTGGGCATTCCGCGGCTGAAAGCGGCTGTCACCGCTAGCTGGCTGGTTATCTCGTGGTCAGCCATGTAGTCAGAAGGGGAGTGCGTGAGGACAATCTTGGCTTGGCAATTCCTAACGATGGCGGCGACTTTGCGAATATTTTCGGCGTTGTAGAAAACTTGCAGATCGTGGCAGATGCTCTCGTGGTAGTTGGCTCCCAGAATCCGGGCCGCTTCTTTACCCTCACTCCTGCGGATTTCTTGTGTGGCCTTTCGGTCGTGATCGAAGCTTCCCAGATCTCCGCTGGATAGGTTGAAATAATGGATATTCCATCCTTGTTCGGCGAGCAGCAACAAGGTGCCGGCGGCGCAGAATTCGATGTCGTCGGGGTGTGCGTATACCGCTAGGGCGGATTTCGAATCGGCCATCGTTGAGAGGGGAGAATAGTGAATTGAGCGATTAAAGCTCCTTGATTTCTATATTGCGAAACTGAACGAGACTCGAGGCCCCATTCCAAACGCCTTCCGTTTCATTGTAGCCGCCATGGTGCTGCAAAGCGATTGGTCCGGAATCGGGAACACCTGGAAGACGAGCCTCATCGAGAACGGTTTCGCCGTTGAGAACCACCGTCAAGCGGTCGCCTTTCATGGTGATGTGAAAGGCATTCCATTCGCCAATTGGCTTGTCGGCATTAGTTTTCGGCGTAACCCCCGCTCGGATTTCAGGATCCTTCTGATTGTTTCGGTAACCATAGACTTCACCAGAACCGATGTCCCAGGCCCAGATGTTGATCTGAGACTTGTTCGAGCCGCGAACGTAAATCCCAGAATCGGCTCCCGGCTTTGGAGTTGTGACTCTCTCGCCGCTTGCATCCAGGAGGTAACTACCATCGGGCAACACGGTAGGGGTGTTGTATATGCCTTTGAGCTCTTTGATCCGCCACTCTACGAGGAGCTCGAAATCGCCGAATTCATCCTCTGACCAGAGATTTTTATCGTCCCTCCCGCCTTGTATTGGATCGCAATCGATCACGCCATCTTTGATGGACCAGATACGCTCGGCTATCTCCGAT
>CAZFUD010000116.1:0-12411 GCA_964521705.1 uncultured Opitutaceae bacterium
TCAGTATCCAAGACTGTGACAGTATGTAGGTCTTCTGTAGCTAACCCAATAACTACTAAATGATCCTTAGCAACTATGCTTGAGGAACGTCCGCTTTGCGGCGGTGTATCTTCGGCATCTGCCGCAGCAACAAATAAAAACAGAGAGGCGAGTAAAACGGTGAATGATTTCATAGCAACGATTGGGGCAGAGATTGCCCCATAGGACGACAATTTTTTCTGGGGCTAGTTTATGAATATACATTGCGATGTGCGCCGCCCCCGCGACCCCCACCCCCTAGTCGGTTGTGGAACTTCCGACCGTTCAGATTAGCTGGACACCTTGGCCTTGGGTAAAACGTTCACTGGAGAGTTTTAGTGGAGTACTACTGGAGTATTTGTCAAAAAATGACGCGTACCAAATATCATAAAGTTCTGTATAAAATATATATGTCACTTACAAACAACAATTTATAAATATATTAACTGATGCGTAGGCTGTTTTCAAATGCTGAGACCCAAGTAGCAAAGGTAGCCCCCCAGGAGGCAGGCCCCTGTCCATTTCGTCAAACGGGACGTGCAAATAAAAGTGGACGCCTGGAAAATCAGCATCAGTACAATCATTGCCGGAAATATCAGGGTAAAAAAGTTCGCGCTCGCCGCGAGTCCCTTCGGTGTGACCGCTGCCGAAGCTCCCGCGACGAGCAAGATATTCAGGATGTCCGCTCCCACCACATTTCCGATCGCCAATTCGCCATGACCCTTTCGCACTGCCATGACTGAAGTCACCAATTCTGGCAGCGATGTCCCGAAGGCCACCAAGGTCGCCGCGATTACTGATTGTGGCACATTCGCCCGGATTGCCGTTTCCTCGACGGCATGAATCAATACGTGCGAAGTGGAAATCACTACCACGAGACCAAAGATGATCTTCATGAGAATGACCCCTGTGGATCCTTTCTCATGGGATTCCACTCCAAACTCGCTTTCCACATTCTTGGCCCAACGAGCGGAGATCCAAAGATAGCCGGCTAAGATCGCCAGGAAGCAGAAGCCCGCTATCTGCGGAAATCTGCCTCCCTCGACAAACATTGATCCCAAATTCCCGAATGGCAGACAGACAATGATGATCAAGAAACCCAACCCTAAGCAAAGTAGCCCCTGTCTGCGCATCAAATACAGATCGATCGGTACATGCCCCACCAAAGCAGCTACCCCCAAAATCAATCCCGTATCGCAAATCACAGAGCCTACTGCGTTACCCAATGCCAAATCTGGTTTCCCGTTAATGGCCGACATTACCGATACCGTCACTTCCGGAAGCGTCGTTCCCAAACTAACGATCGTAGCTCCAATAATTACTTTGCTGATACCATGCCTCAGCGACAAGGTTACCGCTTCTTCTACAAGAATATCGGCCCCTTTGCCCAGCGCCGCCAAGCAAACTGCGATGATTCCGAGCAAGGCTATCAAGGGCAATCCCTGAACGAATTCCGTAAGTATCTCTTCCATATTTCCAGCGGGACATCAACCCTATGACCGCGGATTAATTGGCCTCAGTTAGTCCCGAGTCAAGGCATCTCCTAGTTTCAATCTTGCATCCATTTTCCTCGCGGTTAAAGCCGCAAGAAAGAATGCAGGCCATAACCCTTCAGAATGAATTCCGTTTCGGCGGAATCGAGCGGCTTTACGGAAAAGGCTCACTCGAGCGTCTACGAGCCGCCCATGTCATCATCGTAGGGATTGGCGGCGTCGGTTCTTGGGTTGCCGAATCACTCGCCCGCTCGGCCGTGGGCGAGCTGACGCTGGTGGATCTCGACGACATCTGCGAAAGCAATATCAACAGGCAAATCCACGCCTTGGACGGAATGGTAGGAAAACCGAAAGTCGACGTCATGGCGGATCGCTGCCGTCTCATTAACCCCCAAATCCGGATTCGGCCCATCGCCAAATTTTTCACGGAAGCGACTGCGAACAGCTTGCTGGACATCCAATACGACTGCGCGATGGACGCCATTGACAGCGTTACGCATAAATGCGCGTTGATCGACAGCTGCCGAAAAGCGAAGATACCCATTATCGTATCGGGAAGCGCCGGAGGCAGAATTGACCCAAGCCAAATACGAATAACCGACCTGACTCGGTCTTACAACGACAAGCTCCTGCAAAGAGTCAGGAAAAAGCTGCGCCAGGATTATGGATACCCTAGGGAGCGCAGACGGCGATTCAAAATCGAATGCGTGTTTTCCCCCGAAGCGGCTCGATATGCCGAGCCTGACTTATGTGAAGGCGAGCTGCCTACTAGCCGACGGCTAGACTGCTCGGGCGGCTACGGAGCCGCTGCCCACATTACGGGGGCCTTTGGCATGATGGCTGCAGCCCGTATCGTCGAAAAGATTTGCTCAAAAGAAAGCTGAATGCGTTTAACGGACCTAAATCGCGAGGGAGGCATTGGCGCCAATTCCCTCTACGTCGAAATCGATGGATTCAATCTGATCATCGATTGTGGACTAAACCCGAAACTTGCAGGCTCGATAGCCACTCCCGATTTCTCCATTATCGAGAACATCAAAATCGATCTCATATTGATCACCCATTGCCATCTAGACCATATCGGATCTTTGCCCCTGCTGATGCAAGCCCACCCGGAAGCTCGAACGATCATGAGCCAATCTAGTCAGATGCTGATCGAACGCATGCTACACAATTCTTGTAACGTGATGAAGCGGCAACGGACTGAGCAAAATATTTCTGAGTATCCGCTTTTCACTCACGATGACGTCGATCGCGTTGCAGAGAGATTCGAGACGGTTTTATTCGAGAAAGTCTCGAGCCTATCGAAAAACGGTAGAGAATTAAAAGCGGTACTTCACCAAGCCGGCCACATAGCCGGGGCCGGAGGCGTTGAAATCACATGCGATAACAAGCGCTACTTCTTTACCGGCGACGTCTTGTTCGATCACCAGAAAACGCTCTCTGGAGCCCGCTTCCCGGAAAGCAAACGTTTTGATGCTGTCATACTGGAAACCACTCGCGGGGAAACCGAAAGAGAGTCCGGCAAAACCCGAGCTTCGGAGACCGCCCGCCTCCTCTCTACAATCCGCAACGTTCTGAGAAGAGGGGGATCGGTTCTCATTCCCGTTTTTGCCCTAGGACGAATGCAGGAGATACTTACGATTATCAACGAAGCTCGCAAATCGGCAGATATTCCAGAGTGCCCCGTATTCGGCGCTGGCTTGGGACTCGCGGTCGCCGATCATCTCGACCAAATCTCAAAACGTACCGGCCATGCAAAATTTTCGAGGAGAACAATCAAAGAGCTTCGCCTAAGGCGACCTCCTCGGCAATTAAAGCCCGGAAAAGAGCCGCCGCAACAAGGGATCTACATCGTCAGTAGCGGTATGCTAATCGAACGTACGCCTAGCTACGTCCTAGCCGCTTCCCTTGTGGCACAGGGTCGAAATGCGATTTGCTTCGTCGGCTATTGCGACCCGGACACTCCAGGTGGCAAGCTTCTCGAAACTAAGCCTGGAGAAACTTTCCTTTTTGAAGCGCTCGACTATCAAACGCCTATTAGAGGCCAAATAGAACGATTTGAACTGAGCGGTCACGCGGACAGAGACGAGCTATTGGCCTTCGCTCTCTCCACGCGCCCCGACACCATTGTGCTTACTCATGGCGATCCGGGCGCTCGGGCCTGGTTCGCCGAAGCTCTGATTGAAAACGAGCCGAGTCTGAAAGTCGTCGATCCTAGGCCACTTGAGCCAATCGACATCGCCTGACCCACATCTCCACCTACTATGGAGTATCGTATTCTTGGTGACAGTGATATCTCAGTCTCGGAGATCGGTCTCGGTTGCTGGGCCCTAGGAGGCTTGAACACCAAGAATGGGCACGATTCAGGATGGGCGCCAGTAAAACCTAGTGAAGCGGAGGAAGCAGTCGCTTCAGCAATCGAGAAAGGCGTCAACCATTTCGACAATGCAGACGTTTACGGGGACGGCCGGGCCGAAATACTCCTGGCGAACATCCTAGGTCGCCTTGGAAAAAACAACGAAGATTTCATTATTTCCTCTAAAGTGGGATTTCACTCTGATGGACCTAGGCACGCTTATATGCCCGAAAACATTAGGAGCCAGTGCGAAAAGTCGCTAAGAAATCTAAAGCGCGACTACATTGACATTTACTACCTGCACCACGGGGACTTCGGCGAAGACGATCGCTACCTGGAACCTGCTGCGGCAATGATGCGAAAACTGCAAAAAGAAGGAAAGATCCGCCTCATCGGCCAATCCGCCCATAAAACCAGCCACTTCGAGAAAGCCGTGCCCGTTCTAAAACCCACCGTTCTGCAAGGCTGGGCCCACATGATGGATACGAAGTTTGTCGTCGAAAACGGTTTAGTAGGACAGCTATTGAAAAAGAATCGGCTGTCATTCATCGCCTTTAGCCCCTCAATCAAGGATTATTGACCGGGAAATACTATGGCAAGGATGCTCCTCGGTTCGAAGTGGGCGATCATCGTCGAAACTCGCGGAAATTTTCGAAGGATTCTCTTCGATCGATCGACATAAAGCTGAACGCGCTGAAAAGCCGATTTGGCGACGATGAATCCACGCTTCCCAGCGTCGCCCTGCGCTTCATTCTTAATTATCCGAATGTCGCCGGTGTGATTCCAGGTTTCCGAAACCGGCCGCAAGTAGAGCAGAATCTGGTTGCTGTGGAACGCGAGTTCAGCGGTGACGACATGGAATTCATTCGGGATCTATTCCAAACCGCTTAAGCGGGCATTCTATTGGACGCTCTCTAAAGCCTGTTGGTACTGGGGCTGTTCTGGATTCAGGCTCAACGCCTTTTGCAGCGCTTCCGTCGCCTTGGCGTTTTGGCTGGTTTGCAGGTAGGCAACCCCAAGATTGTACCACCAGCGATCCTGGCTAGCGTCTTTCTCGACCGCTACCTCCATCGCTTCGATAGAACGTTGCGTATCACCTTTTTCCGCATACAGCAGCCCCTCTCCAAACCAGAGAATTCCCAAAGAGGAATCGATAAGCTTGGCATTCGATATTTTTCTCAACGCCCCATCCAGATCCCCTACTCGAGCAAACATGATGGCAATGTCGTAAAGAAGATGGGCATTGTTTCGATCGAAACTAGCAGCTTTTTCCGCTAGTTGCTTGGCTAGGGCGACATCTCCCTGCTGAACGGCAAGCTCTGCCCGCCTCAGGGCTCCAGCGGGCCGATCCGCATTCGCTTCTGCATACTCCAACCACTCCTGAAAAGCGCTTTGGCTCGGATTATACATCATCAAAAGCGTATCCGCAGCCTGGTTGCGAACCAGTCTAGAAGAATCGTACAGCGCTCTTTGAAGATCAGAAAGCCTGTCTCCTCGGTTCGACAGAATTCTTAATGCCGATTCCCGCTCCACCGGCGACTTCGATTTCATCCCTTTCAAAGCGGCGTCCAGACTTTCAGGCGTGCCTGGCGCCATTGCCCCGAGAATCCTCAAGTAAGCCGATCGCCAATACACATTTTCCTCATTCTGCAACAAGCCATGCACTTCCACCCACGAGTCAGAATCGCCATTGTAGTAGGCATCCAGAACCTGGGCCCTTTCTCTCAATTCCTGTCTTCGTTCGGAGTTCGGAAACCAGCTTTCAACAGCATCCCTAGCCCATTCAGCGGGCTTGTCTCCATGACACGCCTGGCAGGCATTGGGAACGCCGTACTCAATAGTCATGTGTGGATCCGGAATGGTGAAGCCGTGATCCCTGCGAGCATCCCGTTGCATGTAGAGGCGGGTGGGCATGTGGCACGATACGCACTGGTTGCCCGCGCTTTCCAAGGGATGGTTACTGTGGGTAACCGGATCGATAATCGTCGCCTCGTTCAAGCCGGCAGCGTGGCAGCGCATGCAAAGCGAATTGTCTTCAATCGGCAGGATAGTCTCATGTGAATGGGCGTTGTGGCAATCCAAGCAGCTGACACCCTTGTGCCCCATTCGACTCATCTTAAGCGATGCGAAAACGTAGTCCTCTTCGTTGGCTTTGCCATCTACGAAATAAGCATTCGGAAGATCGGGAAGCACCAAGCGGAAATGGTCATCGAATTTTTCTCCCGCTTTGAAGCCGTTGGCTGTCAACTCCTCTCGCCGCGCATGGCAACTAGCGCAGTTATCCATAGCCAATTCGATATTCAGCTCAGTTTCCGTTGGCTCATAACTTCCCGCTCGGGCAGCGGCCACATGCTCCTCCATTCCCGAATGGCATTGTACGCAAGAGATTCCCTCAATTTTCCAATCGCTGTCATAAGATCCAGCCCGTAGATCGTAATTCTTCTTGAAGTCGGTCATGTGGCACCAAGCGCAGTTCGAATTCCAATTCATTCCTTGCTGGCTCCAGTGCCCCCAATCTCCCTGGTCCCTATCTTCATCTCCAAATACATTAAACCACTGCTTTTTGTGAGGGTCCCAGGTCAGCCCTTGAATTTGATAGTGCCCATCAGGAAAAGAGACTAGATACTGGCGGATCGGCGTTTCCCCTATGACGGAATCCACTTCGCTGGGAAGGCCGGAGCCCACCTCCTCGATGCTGAAATCAGAATCCGTTCCGCTCAATCGATAGATTCTTCCAGCTTGGTCTTCGACCTCTCCTTGGGAAAAGGCTTCCAGATCTTTCTCGGGATCGAGTCGCCGATGAGCCAGATGGTGATGGCTTCCTAGCCAATCATTGTATTCAGCTTCGTGACATTCTCGGCAAGTTTCCGTCAAATACCAATCCGGGTGCTCTACTGAGGCAGCCAATTTGGCTCCAGCGCTCTCGGAATTGTCGCTGGAGCTATCCGAAACCTTTTCAGATGAACAACCGAGAAACGTCACCAATATGGCGTTGATGGCAACGACCAAGAAGGCCGCTGCAAATAGGCGTTTCTTCAAATTCCGTTTTTGGGTTAATCTCACGCAGTCCCGATTTGTAAACAGGATGGATAACAGAGGAGCCCGCAAAGAGTTGAAAGCAAATTCTCCCGATTGCCTGGCGGAGCTTGCAATGAACACTAGGATTAAACGAAATGACTCTCGTGATTAAGCTGAAAGCATCAGGGCAAGATGAAGGCTAGCAACTCGATGCATCTACTCGCCTGGTTTGCGATTCTAGTCACTCTCGGCTTTGGTTTGCGGCCATTCAATTTCTATTCTCGCAATGACGTGGCCTTCGATCCTGAAACATCCAGTTTGATATTCCACGGACAAAGCGAGCAACGCTACTACTGGCAACGCGGGATCGCCTATACCAACGATCCCTTCTTATTCGCTTCCGAGAGCCCTTTTACGGTTGTGCTCCAGCTTACGCCGGGCCGTTGGCCTGTGGGGCTGGGGACAATACTTGAGCTGGATGACGACGGTATCCAGCCTCCCCTGTTTCTCGCCCAATGGAAGAACCACCTCGTCATCAGGAGCCGCCGCTCTGAGGGATACCGGGGGCGGCACTACCGCGAGATGGGTGTTTCGAATATTTTCGAAAATGATACAACCATAACCTTAGCAATCAATTACGACGGAGAGAAGACCAGCGTATTTGTTGACGGAAAGCTCGCAGAATCGCGCGCCTATCACTTAGTTGAGTTTGGGTCTTCGGTTACCGCCAGACTCGTCATGGGCAATAATGCCACGGGCGAATTGCCTTGGTTCGGGTCCTTGTCCCGCTTTGCCTTTTACCATCGAGCCCTTGAGCCAGAGGAACTTGATGAAGGTCCCCATTCCCCAACGTTGATCTACCGGTTCACCCAACGATTTATCGACCAAGTCCCAAACATGGCTAGTATTGACGCCCCGTTATTCATTCCTCGACGGTTTCAAACTCCCGACTCAAAGCGGTTTACGCTTATCGACACCCTAAATGATCCTGCGAAGAGACGGACCTACGACATGGCTATCAATCTATTCGGCTTTCTGCCAGCAGGATTCGCCATCGCGGTTCTTCTCAACCGATGCATGGGAAATCGTTTCACTCTATTTCTCAGCGCTGCCCTGCTTTCAAGCGCTCTCAGTTTCGCCATCGAACTCTTACAGGTCCATCTTCCTACCAGGGCCCCGAGCTACATCGACTTTGCAATCAACAGCTTAGCAGGAACCATCGCCGCTACCTGCGCGGCATTCACCCTGCGAAAGAACGCTCGTAAGAAGCCACAATCAAGTATTCGCGGAGTCCACTCCTCATAGTCGCCATCGCTAGAAAGGCCCGCGTTATTTCGTGGATAATCGATTCATAGGAACCCATTCAGGACCGCGAAAGTCGGGTAGATTATAATTGCCATTGAGCCAAAAAGTCCTAAACTAAACCAACGCAGAAAAAAGGGTATATATAGAAATAGCGCTTGAAATTAATGAGTCATGAAAAGAGCAATTACACTACTATTTTTTTTCTCGTGCCTCGTTCGTCCAACTATAGGGAATGAGGAACAAGGGGAATACACATATGAAGCAAATCTAACCAGCGACGACGTCGATCTGCTTATTCAGGTCGTTCGACAGCCGCTTTTTCCAAAAAATCTGAGAAACGCTGGATATTCCAGGGGACGCGTAGACATGCTTCTGGAACTACACCACGACGGCGAGCTACGGGATTGGCTTGTCACCGAAGCTAATCACAAGGATTTTGCCGAAGCCGTGGAGAGGGTAATCGATGAGTGGGCATTCGCCCCGCCAAAAAAGGACGGGAAACCTATCTCATTGATTGTCCCCATTCGAGTAAACTTCGAAGCAGGAGCGGACGTCATCTCGTTTGATATGTCCGCCGGTCTAAACCACTACATGCGTTTGGGTTCTAACTACGATCCCGCCCAATCGATCAAGATCGCGGAGGTCGACAAATTGGACAAGTTCCCTGAACCAGTCCATGTCGTTAAACCAAGGGCGCCTCATTCTTGGATCGAGAAGAACAACGATACCGTCGGGGTGTTTCGCTTCTTTATCGATACCAAGGGAAATGTACGCCTAGCCCATGTGGATCATGTTGAAGGTGAAATCGATGTTCGGCTGCTTGAAGTCGCTCAGGACGCTTTGGAACAATGGCAGTTCTCGCCACCAACAGTGAACGGAAAGGGCGTAGTCGTAGAGGTTAAACAGCCGTTTCACTTCAGTCTACTAAACTGAAAACAGACGAGTATTATTATGAAAGCCCGTTATCCCATACTAACGGGCTTTTCGCATGGCGCGTAGCGACATCGCTTTGATATCGTCTAAGTCGATTGCCGGGTCATTCTCGGGGAATCGGTAATCCTCCAGAAACCATTCTTCAGTGAACGAAGCGGACTCGCCTGGACCAATATCTTCCCTGGGGCCAATTGGCTCCAACTCGCATGTACTAAGATTGTCGGATGCGCGATTCTCAACATACCAAAGGGATATCGTCATCCCAATCATCTCCCAATAACGACGATTTGGATACGTTGGAAATTTTTTGATGAACGCCAATTCGTTGGGCGATAGATAAGTCATCCATCCTTCGTGGGAATCGAGCCCCAATTTGGGAAAGCGAGGCGGTCCTTTTAGAATAAAAAATCCGTCCCTGATCTCTATGTTCGGATCCTCGGGCCGATAATCGATCGTGCGACCATCGCCTTGATACATGATATATTGATTCGGATACGCGGAATATTCAGAAAGCGGAACCAGGCATATGCCGCCACCTTTAGCAAAGGTACGGCTCCAATGGTTCCAATGGACTCGCTTATCCGAGATATTGACGATCGTCTGTGTAGCGATGAAACGACTACCACTAGAGTCTAAAGCATAATCGCGAACCAACTGGACGCCTGTCGCCTCATGCTCAACGCTGGTCACTCGGGCCGAAAGCCCGCCGGTTATTTCCCCTTTCCAAGGGCCTTCCCAAAGCTCTCTGCGTTTGGGTATCACTTTCTCCGGGCCAATATCGAATCTTCCCGGCCCGGCCTCCACCGGCTCTAAGGCATTCTTGCCTTTCCACGAATATTCCATCACACGCCCACCCTTGGCTGGAGAGATGACAACGCGAGCGTCTCCATTGTCCAAAATGATACTTCCATCCGAACTCCACTCAGCCTCAGCAACCACTGCTTTCGGCCCCCAAGAGAAGAATGAAACCGCGAAGACTACAGCAAAGGGAGAAAAGCGTCTCATAATTCGATCTTTAGAGCGGGATCCTCAATTTGGCAAGCTGCCAGCTTCGACGCCTTCAGTCTTGCAGCAAACGACGTCTTAGCGTGACCGTAACACCCAGAGCGCGTTTGTATACTTAAGGCAGCCAGAACGAAGCCGTTTACGCAGATTATAATATTTGGCTTCCCGTTCAACCAATTCATATTCAACTTTATCCGCCTCCGAAATGAAAAAGGTACTTAATCTAAATAAGGGTCTCTATTGTCCGCTATCCAGAAACCTGAGAATCTTTCTGATAGCATTGGCTATTTCTTGCTTCGCCCTTACCAGCGAGATCAATGCGGCCAAGACTGCGAGAGTGTTTGTCGATTCAGAAGCCTCCACTAGCTACAACGAACGAAAAGAATCGGAAAATGGGGCTGAATACGAGACCTACGTTTTCATCAAAGGCAAGTCCTACGGCGCGGGCTTCAAAGACAAGAGCCTGACCGTACCGACCTTCGAGGAAGTAGTAGACACACTGGCCGAAAACATGAAGGACCGGAATTACTACCCTTCCGCTTCACCAGAGCAAGGAGATTTGCTGATAGTCGTTCACTACGGTTCCACTATGGTCGAACAGGATCTGGAAGAACTCTTCATGCTCGATGCAACCGATCCCTATGCGGACCAATCCGACCCAGAAACATTCTCAGAGGTCTATAATGATACCTTTGACGAAATATCCGACCTCGATGACATCGCGCGAGCCAATGTAGCCAAGCACGCGAATTCCATGGATAACCGACGCTTGGGAATCGGGCGGGCCCTCAATCGCAAGAATATCAACCAGACAGAAGAATTCGATCTCCGCGTAGAGCTGGAAGATGAGCGTTATTTCATCATTATGATGGCCTACGACTACGAGAAGCTTAGGGAAAACAAAGAGAAAGAGCTTCTATGGACGACGCGCTTCAGCGTCCCCGCTATCGGGACTAACTTTGTAGACGCTTATCCTGCGTTGGCTAGGGCGGCCCGCGAATACTACGGGACAAGTCTTGAAAAGTACGCCAAATCGAGAACGCACTTTGGCACTGGCACCGTGGATATTGGGGACCTCGAAACGGTAGGCATCGAAGGGGAGACGGAAGACAACCCTTAAAAATAGAGTCGCCTTCAATTGCCCGGGGCCTATCCAAGTCCATTGTGACTTTGAAGATTACCCGCGCCCTCTCACTCTTATCGATTTTCTTTGCTCTCGCCCTTCCCGCTTCGGGAAACGAAGAAGCGCTTCGGACGGCATCGCGTCTGGCCCAACAAGCCATGGACAGCGGATTGGCCTTAGATATTGCGACCTACCTCACAACAGAGGTCGGCCCACGCCTCTACGGATCTGAGGATGAAAGGCGGGCCGTTGAATGGGCCACGAAACGCTTTCGGGAATACGGATTCGATAAGATTTGGACAGAATCGTTCCCCGTCGATCGAGGGTGGGAGCGCGGAAAAGAAACGGCAGCGGCCACCTTCCCCGCCCCTCAAAATCTTGTCGTCACCGCTCTAGGCGGCAGCGTGGCTACCCCACCCGAGGGAATCGAAGCCGAAATCGCTCTGTTCAAGTCAATTGAAGCTCTGAAATCGCAGCCGCCCGGCTCTCTAAAGGGAAAGATCGCTGTCGTCACTCAACCAATGGGGATCGGGCAATATGGAAAGATTTCAGGTCCGATCAGAGGAAATGGACCTTCAGAAGCAGCCAAACGCGGGGCCGTAGCCTTTCTAATGCGGTCAGCCGGAACCTCGACCGAACGATTCGCCCACACAGGAGCGACCCGTTATCAGAAAGACGTCACTCGCATCCCAGCTGCTGCCCTTTCTGTGCCGGACGCTCTGCAATTGGACCGGCTCAGCGAACGCTTTGAAACGATTCGTATCAAGCTTGTCCTGACGCCTAAACAACTGGGAACGGTTACCAGTCAGAATCTCATCGCCGAGATCACGGGCAGCGAGAAACCCGAGGAGATCATTCTATTGGGAGCGCATATCGACTCATGGGATCTCGGAACGGGAGCCATCGACGATGGGGCTGGCGTCGGCGTAGTTATGGCAGCCTCGAAGCTGATTCGCGAGCTACCTTCTCCGCCGAAGCGAACGATCCGCGTTGTCCTTTTCGGAGCTGAGGAAATCGGAATCTACGGCGGCAACTTTTACGTCGAGAATAACCGTGACGATCTCCATCAGCATATAATCGCTGCTGAAGCGGACGCCGGACAAGGCCCTATCCATACGTTCAACGTAGGGGTCGGCGATCCTCTAGAACCAACTCTT
>CAZFUD010000117.1:0-12357 GCA_964521705.1 uncultured Opitutaceae bacterium
ATTTCAGTTTCTTCTGCAAAGTGGCTGCGTATTCCCAGATTGGCGAATCTTTCCGCGACCTCGGGATGCGACATGGCTTGGCGCAGGGCCTCGGCGATCCGTTTGATCCGATCCGCGGGCGTTCCTTTGGGAGCGATCCATACTTTAGTGTCGCGCATGACGACATCGGCTCCTAACTCGCGGGCCGTAGGGGTGCCAGGAAATGGTTGAACACTCTCTTCGGAGAGGAAGACAAGAGGGCGGATTCCAGAATCCTTGTATCGTATGAACTCCATCAGGCTAAAAATAGATAAGTCGGTATGTTTGCCGAGAATTGACGCCAGCCTTTTGGAGCCTCCGCCTGATTGGATGAATCTGAACTCGATGCCGACTTCTTCAGCGAACATCAGAGGAACAAGATGAACGGGAAGCCCGATATTGGTCGCCACTTTGATGGATCCTGGCGATTCTTTAGCGTGGCTGATTAGCGATTCCATGGATTGGAATTCCGAGGATTCGAGCACGCCAAAACCGAGGCTAGAGTGTCCCGTTCCCCCAATAATCTCGAAGTCATTGTGATCGAAATTCACGATCCCCATAGCCTTGGAGGTCACTATACCGGGAGTACAAATCCCGATGGTGTATCCATCTGGGGCGGAATCTTTGATTCGCCTTGATCCCAAGGTTCCACCGGCGCCGGGCAAATTGATCACAGCAAGCTTGGCCGGGAGTAGTTCATGCTCTTGCAATGCCTGTTGGAATATCCTGGCCATGGTATCGACTTCTCCTCCGGTGTTCGTAGGCACGATAACCTTGATGGGCTGCTCGGGATATTCCGCATTCAGCCATTGGCCTAAACAGAGGCAACGTAGGAATAGGCAAAGGCAGAGAAAAGGTTTTGAGGTTGGCGAGACTGATTTAAGTACCGACATATGATTTATGGGGGATCGGCGCGTTTAGATTGGCCCGATTAATCAGAATCGCGGAAATTCGGTCAACGATATACGGATACCCGTTGAGAGTTACATGTAAAACAGCTAGATTGCCCTGGGATGATTGAACCCCACTGTCGTCGAGGATTGGGGCTGTCCTTTCCGGATTTTCGTATTTACCCCACCTCATTCTCTGTGACACTTCGGGATATGGACGCGAATAGTTGTCAATTGGACTTTCGAGGGAAAGCAGCCATCGTAACCGGTTCTACCCGGGGGATAGGCCGGGCTATTGCTGATTTGCTTTGGGATTGCGGGGCCAGTGTTATTTACACCGGAACTAAGCGATTTTCCGAAGTGGCGGCTGGCGAGCGCAAAGACTATTGGCAGTTGGATGCTAGCGATCCATCGAGCGTGGAGGCTTTCCAAACGCGCATCTTGGATCTGCCGAATTTGGATGTCCTGGTCAACAATGCGGGAATCAATCGCGTGGATTCCGTGGATGGGCTCGACGACGAGGACTGGTCTACAGTCATCGATGTGAACCTGACGGCGCCGATGAAATTGATGCGAGCCGCCACTAAGGTAATGAAGAACGCTCGGTCCGGTGGCCGGATCTTGAATGTGAGTTCTTTGTATGGCGTGATTGGCCGGCCCAATCGACACTGTTACACGGCAACCAAATCAGCCCTCTCGGGCGTGACGCGGTCGGCTGGCTTGGAATTGGCTCGCGAGGGGATTTTGGTGAACGCCATTGCTCCGGGATTTATTTTGACGGATATGACGAAATCGATGCTCAGCCCGGAGGAACGAAAGAGTCTGGAAGAAATCGTTCCCATTGGCCGAATGGGCAATGAACTGGAGATCGCTCGATTTTCGGTATTCATGGTATCCGACATGAACACCTACTTAGTTGGCCAGACCATTGCTGTAGATGGTGGTATCACTGTAAGTCCGGGATTTTCTTGATGCGGCTGACGGCGGATCTGAAAACCAGGATTCGCGACCTAGGCTCCGAATCGCCCGAGTCGATAGCCTTGATGGCAAAGCGATGCCCGGATTTACCGATGGCGTTCATCGCTCAGCAAGTCAAAGCTCGGCAGCGTATACGGAAGAAATTGCCCATTTGGTTCGCGAATGAAGATATCGAGTTTCCCGATACATTGCCCCTGGAGCAATGCTCGTCGGAATTGGCCGCCAAGTACAGAGCGTCGTTGCTGCGGGGCGAATCGCTAGCTGATCTGACTGGCGGCCTTGGTATGGACGCCTTCGCACTTTCTAGCAGCTTCTCTAAAGTGTATCATGTGGAGCGGGATGAATCGCTTTCGAGGCTGGTTACTCGAAATGCGGAGGCTCACGCTCCGGAAGTCAAGTTTCAAGCGATCCATGCGGATGGTATTCAATGGTTGGATAGCCAGAAACGTCGATTCGATGTATTATATTTGGATCCGGCCCGAAGGGATATTCGAGGATTGAAAGTGTCTTCGCTGGATGCCTGCGAGCCGGATTTGAGCCAGGTATGGGAAAATCTGTTATCCAGGGCTGAAATTGTGGCGGTAAAGCTCTCTCCAAGGTTGGATATTGATGCCGCTTTGAAAGAGCTGGCGGGCATATACGAGGTTCATGTTCTCTCGATTGGGAGCGAGTGCAAAGAGTGTTACTTCCTAGCCAAGAAAGGATGGGGGGGCGAAGCCAAAATACAGTGCGCAAGCTTTGGAGCCGGCCACGAGTGGCGCCGATTCGAGTTTTCGAGAAACGAAGAAAAGAGACTCGATGGAACCTATGGCGCTTTCCAAAAGTACCTTTACGAACCGAATCCATCCATAATGAAGGGGGGAGGGTTTAAGGTCTTGGGAAAGCGCATGGGTATTCCCCTCGTCCACCAGCGAACGCGATTCTATTCTTCCGATAGCTTCGTCACGGACTTTCCTGGAAGAATTTTCCAGATCGTTGGAAAGGGTGATCTTCGCAAACAAAGGGCATCGGAACTATTTCCGGAGGGGCGGGCCAATGTGATGGCTAGAAATGTGGGGCTTACGAGCGAGGAATTGAGGAATAGGCTGAAGCTCCGGGATGGCGGGGACCAATACGCCATTGGAGCAATGGATATTTCTGGAAAACGGCAATTGCTAAAGTGCATCCGCATCGAGGAAGATACTGACGCAAATGAGTGAAGAATTTGATACGGCTCAGAATGAAATGCGGACAATCCTAGAGCGAGTACGATCCGCGATTCTCGCTTCCGTAGATTCGAAGGGCCAACCGCTCTCCAGCTATGCCCCGGTATGGGTAGACGACGATAGGCGATTCCACGTCTATATCAGTTCACTGGCGAAACACACAGCGCAGATAAAACGGTCTGGATTAGCGAGCGTCATGATTATCGAGGATGAATCCGAGGCGGATAATCTCTTTGCTAGAAGACGTTTGACTGTGGACTGCCGGGCCGAGGTTGTGGTGAGGGAATCCGAGGATTGGGAAGCGACAATGGCTCGTATGGAAAAGCGCCTGGGAGAAACGGTATCATCGCTCAAAGGCCTTACGGATTTCGATCTCATCAGACTAATTCCTAGCGAAGGCAGGCTCGTCCTTGGTTTCGGAAGAGCCTATCGAGTGTTTGGGAACGGGCTACGAGAAATCGGATACATTGGCGGAGGCGGGCATAGATCCAAGTAGATTTGTATGCGCGGCTTTGCGCCGCCATTTCTCTAGGATTGCCTAAAAGATATCGCGGGATAAACCCGCCCCTACGCTCGACTACAGATTGATTTGAAGCAATAGACGCATTTTGATTCGGCGGTCTAGTGTACCCCTAAAGCCGATTCTCCATTAGCCTATTCAAGGCGCTGACCACGCCTCGAATGGATGCAAGGGCGATGTTGGTGTCAATTCCAGCTCCGTAGCATTGAGCGCCGCTCGACTTATTCTTCAACTGAATGTAGGAAACGGCTTGGGAGTCCGCGCCTCGGCCGAGCGAATGCTCGCTGTAGGAGAGAAGTTCGAAGTTGGATACATCGATTTCTTCTAGGCCTTTGAAAAATGCGGCTATCGGTCCGTTGCCAACGCCGCGAAGATTCATTTTGGATCCATCGTAGATGACAACAGCCCAGACTTCCACGGTCTCGTTATCCAAGCGTTCGCTACGAAATTCGATCAATTCCAACGGCTTTTTGAGCTCGATGTATTCATCATTAAAGCACTTGAAGACTCCTTCGGGCGTGATCTCGTCTCCAGTTTCGTCGGCAAGACGGTTTACTGCCTTGCCGAGCTCCTTGTGCATTTCCTTTGGCAACTGGTATCCGTATTCCTTTTCCATGACGTAGGCTACGCCTCCCTTTCCGGATTGTGAATTGATACGGATGATCGCTCGATAGTTTCTTCCCATATCGGCGGGATCGATGGGTAGATACGGTACTTGCCATAGAGCAGTAGAATCTTCGTCCTTCTGGGCGAACCCCTTTTTGATCGCGTCTTGATGCGATCCAGAGAACGCGGTAAATACGAGATCGCCTGAATAGGGCGTCCTGGCATGGACATCCATTCGCGTTACGCGTTCGTACATTTCCCGTATTTGGTTCAAGTTAGAGAAATCCAGATTGGGATCCACGCCTTGCGTATACATGTTCAAGGCGACAGTTACGATATCAAGATTTCCGGTACGCTCACCATTACCGAAAAGTGTGCCTTCGACCCGGTCAGCTCCAGCCATGAGTCCCAGTTCGGTGGCGGCTATCCCCGTTCCGCGATCGTTGTGAGTGTGCAGGCTGATTATGGCGCTATCACGTCGCGAGAAATTGCGGCAGAACCATTCAATCTGATCCGCGTGCACGTTGGGAGTAAACAGTTCCACCGTCGCGGGGAGATTCAGGATGATCTTGTTGTCGGGCGTAGGTTCCCAGACATCGGATACGGCCTCGCAGCATTCCAGAGAGAATTCCAGTTCCGTATCGCTAAAGCTTTCCGGCGAATACTCGAGACGAATGTTCGTCTCTGGACAGGTCGTTACCAATTCCTTAACCAATTTCGCGCCATCTACGGCGATTTGACGAATCTCGTCCCGATCCATTCCGAATACGACGCGTCGCTGCAACGGATTGGTGGAGTTGTAAATATGGACGATAGCGTTCTTTACTCCTTCAAGAGATTCGAAAGTTCGGCGGATCAAGTGCTCGCGACACTGGACCAAGACCTGGACGTCTACGTCGTCCGGTATCAAATTGTCAGATACCAGCTTCCGAAGAAATGCGAATTCGGTATCAGACGCGGAAGGAAATCCAACTTCGATTTCCTTGAATCCAATATCGACGAGCGACTTGAACATTTCGACCTTTTCGTCGACGTTCATGGGAATCGCTAGCGCTTGGTTGCCGTCGCGAAGATCGACGCTGCACCACATGGGGGCTTTATCGATAACATTGTCTGGCCATCGCCTGTCGGGCAAATTGACGACAGGGTAGGGCTTGTACTTGCTTATTGGCGGTTTTTGCATGGCGGTATCGTGATTAAAATTACGAATGGATGGGTAGGGTGGCGACGCAATACAAAAGGCCTTGCTTCCTAGAAGGGTGGGTTCCCGCCGACAGTCAGTTAAAAAAGCGAGAATAGTAAATGCGTCCCGACACCCCGTCCTTATCCAAGTAGGAGGGTGTCTAGCTTCGTAAGTCGTAGAAGGCTGGAGACGTGGTGTATCATTTACTTATGTAGACGAGTAGGGATAACGGCTTTTGTGTCAAGCCACTTGAGCTTTATTCCATCCATGTAGCTAACGGATTTCGTTGGGAAGTCTTCGAAAGAGGATTGGCTCGAGTGGGCGTTTAAGAGCCGCTTGGGATCGCTCAAGCCGACATCTGTTGGACAAATCGGATTTTTCTGTTTCACTGCCGAGTCATGCTAAATTCGCGATCCGTTTTCCTCCCTTCAATTATTGCTTATCTGGTTTCTCTTTGTATCGTTCATGGGGATACTAGGCCCAATGTCGTCTTGGTCATGGCAGACGATCAGGGCTGGGGTCAGGTCGGCTACTACGGTCATCCCGTTCTGAAAACCCCGAATTTGGACGCGATGGCCGCCAATGGCCTGCGATTCGATCGATTCTATGCAGGGGCCCCGGTTTGCTCGCCGACTCGGGCAGCAGTTCTTACAGGCAGAAGCAATGACAGAACGGGTGTCTACCAGCATGGAAACGCTTTGAGGCTTCAGGAAAGGACCTTGCCTCGAGCTTTGCAGGAGGCTGGGTATGCGACGGGGCATTTTGGCAAGTGGCACTTAAATGGCGTGAGGGGTCCTGGAGTGCCTATTTTGGGAGCAGACAAGTATCATCCTGGTCGATACGGATATGATCAATGGCTTTCGGTGACCAATTTCTTCGATATGAATCCTGTGTTGAGCCGCAATGGAAGCTTCGAAGAATTCCAGGGCGATTCATCTGAGGTCGTTGTCGATGAAGCCTTGAAGTTCATGGCGCAACAAGCCAAGTACGATCGCCCGTTCTTTACGACCATTTGGTATGGGTCTCCGCACTCGCCAATGGTGGCCAGCGAAGCGGATCGCGAGCCATTCGCAGATCTCAAAGAGTCGGATCAACATCACTACGGTGAGCTGGTGGCTCTGGACCGCAGTGTTGGTGCCCTGCGGAAAGGCCTCAGAAAATTGGGCATCGCGGGAAACACGATTTTTTGGTATTGCAGTGACAATGGCGGGCTGAAGGTCAATCCGCCATCCGTTGGAGGCCTTCGCGGTTTGAAAGGAACCGTGTACGAAGGGGGCTTACGGGTACCAGGCATTATCGAATGGCCAGATGTGATCACACGTGGCGTTCGAACGGAGATACCGGCCTGCGTGGTGGATATGTTTCCGACCATAGCAGACATCGTTGGCCTGCCGGAAGAGGCCCAATTGCAGCCGGCGGACGGCATTAGTTTACGCAAAGGGATCGAATCGGGAAGATTCGGTAAGCGACCGAAACCAATTCCATTTCGTTTTCAGGGTAAGGGCGCTTGGCTAGACAACCACTTAAAGCTTGTTGTCGAGGACGTGGCGAAAAGGGAATACGCTTTATATGACCTTAAAGCGGACCCAGATGAATCGGAAAACTTGTTCGACGATCAAACCAAGATCGCCAAGCGCATGCAGCGGGAGTTCGAGAAGTGGAATGAGGCCGCTGTAGCTAGCGATGAAGGTAAAGATTACCGCGAAGGCCGGCTCACCGATTCCGACCCAAGGCGCGTGTTTTGGACCGAAATGCCGGAGTATGAACCGTATTTCAAGGATTGGAAAAAACGCCCCGAGTACGAAGGGCGGTTAAAGGATTTCTAGAGGCTCTGAATGGTAGCGTCCCTGGAGGAATTCTAGGGCAGGGAGGATCGGCTCGATCCTCCGAGTAAAGAGTTTTGAGGACCGAACTGGTCCTCCCTACCTTTGAACCAAGGAAATGGTCGTGTATTCTGAAATTTGTAGGAGCGGGTTTAGCCCGCGATTGCGTTTTAGGCGATCCAGATAACGGGAAGAACCCGCTACCACCTCACCATTCGTGTGGCGCTCTTCGGAATCGATCTAGATCGTAGTCTCGGTCTTTCAATTCCTGCAATAGATTCTCGTAGGAACGGTCGTCGATTGATTTGGAACGCGTCATGATCCAGGCGTATTTTTTATTTGGATGCCCTATGATGCACTCCTGATAGTCATCGCTGACATAGACGACGTAGTAAGCGGCGTTAATGACACCGAAAAATCGCATCCGCCACTCGGCATTGGTTTCCGTATTCTTGATAGTGCCGACCGGTTTGTATGTTTTCATTTTTCCGTGGGCAGAGCCTTTGCGGAATTGGTAGATGGTCTGAATCTTGCCATCATCTCGCATCTCGTAGGTTTCCGTCGGATTCCAGGCATTCTTGTCTATGGCGGTGGGGGTGTATCCATGCACGTACCAAGTCCCCATGAAGCGATCCAGATCCACTTTGCCGGTCAGTTTCTGATTGGGCTCCCGTTCTTTGGAACAGCCGGCAACGGCTAGCAGGGCCAGGATGGAAAGAGTGAAACCTTGGATTTTCATAGCGCTGGTTTTTAAATTGGCTCTAGTGATTGGATACATGCTTGCTCTCAGAGTTCCGATTTTGTCGCGTTCGGGATATTAGAAAAGCTCCCGCTGCAAGAAAGATAGCTACGCCGGGACCGAATGCCCAAGCAATGGCTCGCTCAGTTGAATAGTCTTGGGAGAGGGACCCTTCTTCGTAGCCGATAGCGGAAAGCAATAACCCGGAGCAGGCTATCCCTAAAGCTCGGGCCACTTTCGAAAGCATGCGCCAGACGCCGTAGTAGGCGCCGGATACGTCTCGTGATTGGCTTTCCTTTTCCGATTCGACGAAATCGGAAAATAGCGATTCGAGCAGGACAATGCTGGATACGAGTATCCCGCCGATGCTGGCGACAAGAATAACCCATAAAATCGCTTTGGGCGGGATCGATGGATAGGCGATAGAAGAGAGAATGGCCAGAGCAGCTACGGCGGAAAGAAACAAAGCCGTCTTGGCGAAGCGATTTGCGAGACGCACCCAGATGGGCGCGGAGGCGATTATGAATATAGTTAGCGTCAGTATGGTTAGCCCGAATTGTTCCTCAGTGAATTTCAGTGTCGATCGATAATAGGGAAGGGCCAAGCTAGAGTTGAACGAGCGACCGATGGCGATTGCTACGAACCCGAAAGCCAAGTACCGAAAAAGCGGTGATGCCAGGGCTTGCTTGAAAACGGCTCCGGTATTGTAGGGAGCAGATGGAATGCTCTTTCGTCGGTCTGTATGCCATCGCAGAAATCTCAAAATTGTAATGGCGGAAAAAATACAACCTACTCCAGCGATTATTCCCAAGGCTATCCCCGTAGTAGCTCGGGAAGACAGGAGCTCTTCAATGCTTGGCTGGGGATTATCTGGCGAAAAGTAGGCGGGCAGTCCTATGCCGACGAGTAGCCCGATAGAGCCTAGGACGATTCGCCATCCGAAGAAAGAAGCTCGCTCCTTTTCCCCGGCCGATACGTCGTTGATCAAGGCTAGGTAGGGCACGCTGTACAGGGTCATGGCCGTATTGACGACCAGATACCATAAAAGCAATCGGTTGAAGAGGGCGGTTTGGCTGGCACCCGTTTCAGGAGAAAATAGGAAGCTAAAGCCAGTACCAAGAAGGACTGCTCCAATGAGTAAATAGGGTACACGACGACCTAGCAGGGAGTCTGAGGAAGTCTTGTCTGAGATGATCCCCATTAGAGGATCGCTTACAGCGTCCCAAAAAACGGCTAAGGCGATGGCGAGTCCTGCTAGGGAGGGTTTCAAGCCGGCAAGAATGTATAGTTCGAGAAGATAGACTTGGAGCATCAATTCGACAGCTCCAAGTCCGATGGATGCCGTCCCGTATCCGGCTTTCGTTGGCCATCTTATAGTGTCCTCTTTTTGCATGCAAGGTAGTTTGGCTCTGCGATTGGGAATTTAGCCTGTGTAGACCAGGTTTAACGAAGAGAATACTTGCGCGCTACCGTTGAGAGGCGGTTTTGATCCGCTCAATAGTTGTTCAAATGTCTCGCAGAGTCGTCGTTGGCCGTACGGTACGTTGAGTAGTGGGTAGCATGAGCAGTGAAAACAGCAAGACGTTTGCGGGCATCGGACTAGTGCTTTTAATGGGATTGGCCTTCGGGTGGGCAGGGAGCGATGGGGGAGCGTCTTTTGCTGGAATCCCCGTGTTTACTATAGGGGTGGTCGTGGCTTTCTCGATCCAATGGATAGCGTTTGTACCAGCTATGCTGAAAAGAACGGAAATGTTTTTCGATCTGGTAGGGAGCATTACGTACTTATCGGTCACCCTTCTGTCTTTGGCCCTAGTTCCCGAGGCGGACATGCGTTCCTATTTGCTGGCTGCCATGGTTTGCATTTGGGCGGGGCGCCTGGGGAGCTTTCTGTTTACCCGTATTCATAAAGCGGGGAGCGATCAGCGATTCGACAAGCTAAAGAACTCGTTTGTCCAATTCATTGGAGCCTGGACTTTGCAAGGATTGTGGGTCACCTTCACCTTGGCGGCCGCGTTGGCGGGAATCACGTCGGCCAAACGAGAGCCGATCGGAGCGCTGGCCCTGTTTGGAGCGCTAATATGGCTGAGCGGTTTTCTGCTAGAGGCAATCGCGGACTATCAAAAATCGGCCTTCAAGAAGGATCCGGGGAATCGAGATAGGTTCATTCAATCCGGATTGTGGTCGATCTCCCGCCATCCCAATTATCTGGGCGAAATCATTCTTTGGGTAGGCGTATCAATCGTAGCGATACCTGTTCTTCAAGGTTGGCAATGGGCTATGTTGAGTTCGCCCTTCTTTATTGCATTGCTTTTAATACGTGTCAGCGGAATCCCCCTATTGGAAAAGAAGGCGGATGAAAGATGGGGCGGGCAAAGCGACTACGAATCTTACAAGAAAAACACAGCGGTTCTTGTCCCCAAACTTTGGTGACTAAGAGCTTGACGGGATCTGTCTTCGCTTCGAGCTTCACCGAAGCAGGCTGTCGCATTCCACCTCTTGTAGCAAAACAAAAGAAGGGTGGAACTCGATCCTGCGATTTCGCATACGCGTCAACTTGACAACACGAACGAAGAATTCTTCGCATGTTTCGGCCTTTAGGGGCGGCTTTACGCCGCGATTTCTCTATTGTTTCTCTGTGTTGATGACGGGATAAACCGGCGCCTACGCGACGCCCATGGCTTTCAAGCCCTCGCTCGTTGAGATTGGTAGACCTGCCTGCATGATCAACCCTTTAGTTTCGCGCTATTTGGCAATCACTGGCGGGCCGTGCGTCAACCATTCCTCCAAGAAAGCGTACGTGTATTCGTAGGCTTGCGGCGATTCACTCGCTCGAGGGCCGGCGATGTTGAGCTCATTAATTGCATGAGCTCCAAGAAAACGCTCTAGGATTATGGATCCCTCAGCGTAAGAGCTAGCGCCACCATCAATCTCAAGACAGGGCTTCTTCGCTTCCCGGCAAAACTGCTGAGTCAGTTTGGTTCCGCCCTCCAAGGGCCCAAAGTGAATGATAAGTGTGGCGTCGCTATCGCGGACATTGGCCAGCGTCCGGTCGGCGTAGGACTCGCTATCGAGTTCCTGAAGAGGGTAGCGTTCTGGGATAATCCCGTCTTCTGCTCTACGACCTTTTGGGCACCAGCCGCCAATCTCACGGCGGTAGTTGACAAGGGCGTCTAGCGCGGCCCGATCTACGCCTGTTTGGCCACCGGTTCGGAATTTCATAGGTAGGAAACGATTTTGGAAGGGCTTAAAGCGTAAAGGGTTGCGTAAACGTCTAATACCAGCTAGCAAAGCATTATAGGAGTTTTGAGGAAGACAAAGTATATCTAAGGGTCAAGAAGTGGATACTGTGTAATTAAAGGCCACTGGATTTGTCTTTCTGTGATAACCTTTTTAGCGATTTCAGCACTTATTGATGAAATTGATACCGATTTCCAGTCAGCTGTAACCGATATTCACGGTTCCACGAAAACGCGGATTCCGAATTACCTAGAATCTATGTCATGGGGTGGGGGAAGGTCCTGGATTGGATCATGGCTCAATAGCTTATCGCGGATATCGCTAAGCTTCAGAGCGTGATTGGTGAAGATCCAGTCGACGCCACGATTCAGCTCGCGATAAAAGCAGAAACGGGAGGTAGCGAAGCCCGTGCCGATTTTCTGGCCCTTGGCTCGATGTTGGGAAACCAGTTGAGCGTTAAGCAGAAGATAGTGCCCGCAAATCCCGCCGAGTTTTCGGGACAGAGCTTGTTGGCTGATTTCCGCCGTGTTGGTTTCCGATACAAGTATGCAAGCTTCCGCGTTAATGAACGGCGTCAGCGAAAATCGCTCTGGTTGCAAGGCCAGAAAATGATAGTCTCGTCCAGGTTCAAGGGGCGCCAAGGTCTCTTTTAGTTGAGCCGCCTTCGCTTCCTCTTCACCTAGTTTATCTGGTTTTAACTCGATCATCAGGTGGGCTTTACCGCCATAAGCAGCTACGACTTCCGCGAGCGCTGGAATTTCGGGAACTCTTTGCCGCAACTCTGTGAGACTAACCTCGGCTACTGTGAGCTCTATTCCAAATACACGATACGTATCCGAATCGTGGATAACCACGGGTTGAAGATCTTTTGTCCAACGTACATCGAACTCGATTCCCCATACGCCTGTGGCGACAACGGGATCGAACGCTGCGATCGTATTTTCTCTTATCTGCTGATTATCGTGTTCGCCTCTGTGGGAAACGAGCTTGCAGCCTCGGAGAGCTTGCGTGGACGGCCGCTTTCTTGGCATTGCCCCAAACCAATAGTCGGCGAGTTGTTGGGCGTAAGGCTCAAGGTAATGGGGTAAGGTCAATGGATACGGAATTTAGCGGGGAAGTAGCCATAGCCTTCAGGAGAAGCTGTCTAAAATCGATTAG
>CAZFUD010000118.1:0-12350 GCA_964521705.1 uncultured Opitutaceae bacterium
GACTCCAAAGCCCTGGCCCCAATAGCATAGGCCCTGATTTTGAAGGGGTTCTCACCTTTGAGCTCCAGCAAGGTGGCAATCTCCTTTAGAATATCCGCTATCTCTCGTTTAGTCATGGCTGTGCAGACCCTCGTTGCTCCTAAAACTCAGATTTAGGCGGCTCCCTTCATATCCAACAAAGAATCTCGAAACCAGGTTACGGACATCCGTTATGAAGGTCCATCTTTTAGTCGGCGATCTACTCGCTAACCAACGTCCGCTTCATTGGATTCCTCTATCAGCTTACGCAAATTAGCCAAATCGACCTTACCTATTCCGTTCCTTGGCAAGGCATCGACTCTAAGCCAAAATTTAGGCTGCTTGAATGACGCCAGCCGCCTGCCAATAGCCAATTTCAGATCGGCTTCGACATTCTTCCCATCCACGGCAGTGTACGCGACACATAGTCGCGCGCCCCATTTTTCATCGTCCATTCCGAGCGCGACCACGTCTTTAATGAGACGCGTTTCGAGGAAGGCATTCTCGATTTCCTGCAAATCGATATTCTCTCCACCGGAAATTATCGTCCTTCCGCTCCTCCCTAAGATCGATATCCGGCCTTTCTCGTCCTTAGTCCCCAGATCGCCCGTTGCAAAAGGAAGCTCTCCTCGCGCCGCGCCTCCGAAATAACCTCGAAACAACGATGACGATTGCACCGAAACATTTCCTACGCTGCCAAATTTTGATTCAGTGTTTAATATATCTATACAAGCGTGTGGAAGCGGACTTCCCTGTCCTTCAATTCCAGCAAGAAACTCTTCCGGACACAGAGTCGCCACCTGGGCGGCCGTTTCAGTCATGCCGTACGTAGGGGCCAATGGCAACCTGGCCTTTCGCGAAGCCCTCGCTAGATCTTGGGGCAAGGGCCCTCCTCCACAAAAAATGGCTCGAAATTCTCCAAGACAACGCACGCTCGAGTCATCTTGAAGCAACTTTCTCAGTTGCGTGGGAACCAGGGACAGGAATCTATCCTCCGGAGCCAGGGAAAAAAGCGCCTGGCAATCCTCGATAAAACCCGAGCCCAAATTGAATACCACTTTTCCTCCCGTAATAGCAGAGCGAATCGTTTGCATGAATCCACTCACATGATACAGAGGCAGCATACATAGTGAAGATATTGCCGGCGAATCGAAATGCTTCCTGAGCCCTTCCACTGCAGCCACGAGGGTTTTCCAATCATGGATGGCGAATCGGATCTTACCCGAAGATCCGCCTGTCGGAATCATCACTCGAAATCCTTCTATTTCACTTTCCGTTTCCTCTGAAGTTACTATCCCCTCAACCTCCTTCTCAATAGAACCGCCATCCACCACCCATTGCGGTCGAGCAACTTTCAGAGCTTCCTCTCGTTCCTTTTCACCCCAATGCGGATTGAATAGGAAGATATCCCAATCCCGGTTGGCGACGACGAAAAAACAGGCCCAGAACCTGACTGGATCAGAGGCTACCAAGGCAATCCGCTTTCGCTCGCTCCGCGCCTCGCAAACGCTGGGGAGCAACTGCGCTGCTCGATCGATCTGCGAAGCCCAATTTCCCGCGAATTGCGGAAATAACTCGCCGTTAAGAGCGTGTTGCAAACGGGCTTCTAAACGTTGTTCCACAACTCTTCAAAATCCTCCATCGATCCCAAACCATCCGGCTGCAAAAAAGGGCCCAAAGGCAGCGATGCCCCATCGTTTAGAAACAAGGCCTCCACCCCGAAGCCCAACGCGCGAACTTGTTTATCAGATTCGATGGCCAAGCGGAGAGCTGCTGAAGCTCCAACCATCGATTCAAGAGAGCTGGAAAAGACAACTGAGTCCTCGGGTAGCTTCTCCAACTCATCCAATAGAGCCTGGCGACTACCCGCGATCGATGGCTTGACGACATAGACCCCCTCCCAGTGAGAATCGCTCCAGCGCTTTAGATCGTCTACAAAGCAAACGGACTCGTCCAAAGCCAATTTAACCGGAAAATCTCGAGCGATAGCGCTCATCTCCCGCTCCATTCCTTTTGCCATAGGCTGCTCAATGAACTCCACTGGACACTCGCTCGCAAACTCCATCCATTGGGTCGTCCTCACTCGATCCAATGCCCCATTAGCATCCATGCGAATAGGGATTTTGCCTTCCGACATATCAACAATGGCATCCACCATACGGCGCTCCTCAGCAAAATCCGATTTCCCGATTTTTATTTTCAACGACTGATAGCCTTGACCGATCAGCATCTCAAAGCGGTTACGATCTCCCAAGTCAGTAACCAGGCCACATACAGGCCAAGGTTTCTGCAACAACCCCGGTTCATATTCACGTAAAAGCATTTCATGGGCTGAATCCAAAGCGAATCGGAAGCAGGGAAACAAATTCATACGATCGAGGGCCTTCTCGTATTCAAAATTCTCTTGCAATTCTGAACAAACCGAAAGGGCCGCTAGGAATGACTCAGTCCCAAATGCCTCGCTGGGAGCGATTTCCCCAAACCCAACCTTCCCATCGCCATCACGTAGCCTCAACAAAATACCCGGACGCTGAGACAGCTCATGCGAAGCCGTTTGATACTCGCCGGCAAACGTCCGCTTATAAGCTTTGTGCGCGAATTCAACCATAGGTTGCGACTCAATCTAGGCGCTCTAGATATGACGACCTTTTTTCCTCTTGCCACCTCAAAATACTTGATTCGGCAAGTCCGACTCCCTATGCCGGATCATGGCCCGAGAGCGTTCAGCGAACTTCGACGACAACGATTTCTACCAACGCGCAGACGCGTTTTTTTCTCAGCACAAGGGAACCGCTTTAACCTACGACGACGTTTCCCTGGCGACCAACTACAGCGAGATACTTCCTAAAGAAGCCAATCTGGAATCCAGGCTATCCGAGAGAATTTCCCTTAATATTCCTATCATCTCTTCGGATATGGATACCGTCACCGAGTACGGAATGGCCATAGCCATGGCTAGTAGCGGCGGAATGGGCATAATCCATTATAACATGCCCTATAAAGAGCAGGTTTCTCAGGTTACACGCGTCAAGTATCACATCAATGGACTCCTCCCCAACCCGATCACCGTCACACCGGATATATACATCGGCGACGTCATCGAGCTAATCGAAGAAAAGGGCTATAAGTTCCGCACATTTCCGGTTACCGACGAAAACGGCACGCTTGCTGGCTTGCTTGGCAGCCGCGTGGTGAAAGCCCGATACAGCCATATTAAAGTGGCTGAAGCAATGGATCACGTTTCAAAGGTGCTCACTTTAAATGAAGCGGTGGTTAAGCCCAACCCCATCGATGTGGCTGATAAGTTCTTTAGCGAACACCTCGGCATCAATAAGCTACTGGTTGTCGACGATGCGAATCGCTTGAAGGGCCTCGTAAGCATATCCGATATCGAGCGAATCATGTCGGAATCGCAAAGCGTTCTAAAGCCCGCTCGGGATTCCGATTTTCGACTCCTGGTTGGAGCGGCCATTTCTACGGTTTGGAAAGAGGATGGGACTTTGGATCGAGATGCTATTGTAGAGCACGTTACCAATCTCTGTAACGAAAGAGTGGATGCGATTGCCGTTTCAGCGGCTCACGGGCAGACCAAGAGCATTGGCGACGTCGTCTCCCTTCTCCGAAGCGAGTTCAAGGATTTGACCATTCTAGCTGGGAATGTGACCTCTGGAAACGGCGTCGAATACCTGGCCGAGCGCGGAGCAGACGCTATTAAAGTGGGTCAAGGTCCTGGATCGATCTGCACCACCCGAGTCGTCGCCGGCGTCGGCATCCCCCAGCTTTCCGCCCTTTTTAACGCATCAAAAGGGGCCGCCAAAAAGGGCGTTCGCATCATAGCCGACGGTGGGATCACGAAATCTGGAGACATCGTGAAAGCCATGACTCTAGCCGATTCCGTTATGCTGGGCGGTCTCCTTGCCGGAAGTCGCGAAGCTCCGGGAGATATTGTAGAGATCAACAACAAACTCTACAAGCAGTACCGAGGCATGGGTAGTTTGAGCGCCATGAAAAAGGGCTCCGCCGCCAGATACGGCCACAAGAAAACGGATACCTCTAGAAAAATGACCGCAGAGGGAATCGAAGGACTCAAAGAAGTCCAGGGATCCGTGGCCAACATCCTAGCCGAAATGGTCGGAGGGCTTCAGGCGGGCATGGGCTACAACGGAGCGAAGAACTTGGCTGAATTGAAAGAAAAGTCGCGTTTCGTGAGAATCAGCCCAGCGGGCATGAAAGAATCCGCGCCGCACGATGTTATCGAGGTTTCCAAGCGCAGCTGACGAAAGCTGAAGTATCCCTGGCATCTTTCCTCAACCCGAGCTTGAGCCCATCTCAACTATCAAGTGGGCCGCTGGCTATTGGCTGGAAATAAACATTTATTCTGGGCAACTTCCCTCCGCTAAATTCAATAGATAGACAATGGCTTTAACGGAATTCAAGAGCAACCTGATCGCCGATTGCGGCATTAGCATGGGCGACGAAGGCAAAGGCCGACTGATTTCGGAAGTCGTTTCCGAACTTCAAGGAAGCCTCGGAGAAGATTCTCCAGTTGAAATCGTCATAAAGATTAATGGCGGCGCGAATTCAGGCCATACTGCCGGCGGCTTAAAACTAAATCTATTGCCGGCAGGCGTGGTCGACCAATCCGTGGCCCATCTCGCTATCGGCGCCGGTGTAGTCGCCGATCCAAGGAAGTTCCACTGGGAACTAGCTCCCGTTGACGCCAAAGGCTACCGAGTCACAGAACGCCTAGCTATTGACGAGCGAACGATGGTTTCCGACTTGTCCCATCGCCTTCTAGACCTGGCTTGGGAATGGTATCGCGTTAATTTGATAAACGAGGAGCCCCGGGGCAGCACCGGCCGAGGAATAACACCTTCCTACGTAGATGAAGTTGGCCAATTCCAAATCTATTACGGCGATTTTCTGGCGGATCGGGAAAGCTTCGATCGCAAACTAACACAAAAGCTGAATCGAGCTTGCAATACCATTCAGCACGTATGCCGCGTATCCGAGACCGCTTGGCAAGCATTCTTCGATACGCTTACGGAAGCGGAATTGCGGGCCAATGCTGATGCAATAGGAACTGGCCTATTTTTGGAATCCGAATTCGATTTTCACAAATTCAAGGGCGAAGAGCCATTTACGCTAAATATCCCGAGAGTCTTGGACACCTACTGGTCCGCAGGTCAGGAATTGTCCAAACGTATTGTCGATGTCCGGGAACTCGTCCGGAAAGCGAGCAATCGCGGGAAATTCGTGGTGGGCGAATTTGGCCAAGCCTACTGGCTCGACAAACGGCAAGGATTTTCTCCGAACGTTTCGGCGTCCCACACCTATGCTTCGGAATTCTTCAATTCAGCGTGCATCCCCATTCAGCCGATACACGTATTCGGGGTAGCCAAGGCCTACGATACGAAGGTTGGAACTCATACATTCCTCACTCAAGTCGATGAGCCCCACCCTCTCTTCGACCACTTGAAAAAGCTCGAGTTTGGAACCTCTACTGGAAGACAACGAAAGGTTGGATGGTATGACGCTATCGAAAAAGCCGACACCCTACGCTATGGTGGTTATGACGACCTGATGATTAACAAGATCGACTCTCTCGGCCACGGAGATGGCTGGGGCGGAAATCTGAAAATCTGCGTCGCCTACGAAGATGCCTCCGGCCAGCGATACTATCGCGTTCCCCGAAATGACGTATTGAGAAAATCCCTTCGACCCGTTTACCGCGAATACGCGGGTTGGAGCGATGATCTCTCAACCCTCAGGTCATTTAGCGATCTTCCAGCGGAGGCGAAAGCGTATGTCGCGGGCATGATTAAGGGCATACTGGATTCCGCTTTTCACGGCGAAACTCCGCCTGACTCCATACCGAATTTGCGCTACCTCGGCGTAGGTCCGATGCCCAGCCAGATAATCAAAGATATTCCCGATACTCGAGAGCTTCTAACCCTCGACGCTCCCCTAACCCAAGCTTAGTCGAAACCTAATCATTGGGAACGCATAGGATTTTCAACAGCCGGTAAAGAGTCTCCAACTTCGGCAACTCAACACCCGAGTTCATAGCCCTCCTCAAAGGCTCGCCCCATATAGACTCTAACTCAAAGGGCTTACTCTCGAGAAAATCTACTAGACTAGAAGGTCGATAGGACCCCATTGAGCGAGTCTCTTTGATCAAGCGATCGATCATGTTCGCATCGATTTTCAATCCTTGAGATTCCGCGCCCAAAACGATTTCCTCCATCAATCCTCGAACTAGGCCGATCAGAACTTCGCTCGACAAGATCAGATCTGTAGAAATTTCACCCGCGGCTATCGCTAATCCATTAAAGGGCACGTTCCAGAGAAGCTTTTCCCAAAGCAGCTGGTGCGGGTTCTCTGAAACTCTACAATGAATGCGAGCCAATTCTAAGGCCTTGGCGATAGAACGCGTTTCGGTTCGCTCCCCTCCCTCGTCGCTACCGAGAACGACAGACCCCAAATAATGGTTTTCAACGACGCCCGGAGCTACCCGATTAAGGCAAACGAAGCACGCGCCTACATAAACTGGGTTGGCCGGGAATGCCGCTTTTAAGAACTCGTAGTTTCCCAAGCCATTTTGCAGAGTCAGTATAATCGTACCTGCCTTCAACATAGGCTGCAACAGCTCGGGCAGTTTCTCGTTCGAAGTAGATTTAACAGAGACGACAACCAAATCCGCCTCACCGATCTCTTTCGCGTCCAGATAGCCGTTGACGTCTACAACCTGAAAACTGGTATCCGAGGCCCTGACACGTATGCCACTACGCATTATTGCACTGTAATCCTTGCGAAGGAGAAAGTGAACATCCTGGCCCGATCGCTGCAATCTTGCTCCATAATAGAGACCCACAGCCCCGGACCCTACGATTCCGATCCTCATACTTGGAACCCAGACCTCAACCGGGAATCGATCGCGAAACACTTTATAGTTTCCTCTAATAAAGCGAATTCTTCACAAGAATTAACAATGCCGCCCATTCTCCAGATGCTTTCACGATTATTTTGGGAAATTTTTGGCATCTACACTTATAGTTTGTAAAAAAACAGCGGCTTCCAATTCTCAGTCGGTGTCACTTAATTCATCCCAAACTGTCAAGTCTACTGAAGGGAAGTCTAGGTATTTTGATCAATCTCGATGAGGCGCCTAGGGCATTCTCGTAATATAATCCCATAAGTGCTTGTTTGTTAGTTACTTAAAACTTTAAATTCAATCAGAGAGAGCTCCGAAAGAGAATCGCCTCTTGCGTATCGCCAACTCCGTGCAGCGTTACCATCAACGTGGAGCATTCCACCCTAGTTTCAAGTGTCGGGCAAAATCCTTTTACATTTAGACGCGCTGGAGATGTAGCTCATGTGACAGAAAAGTTACGCCCAAAGAATTCAAACTCCTTCAAAATTCGCAATTTACCAAATTGCTCGCAAGTTATTCACAGTGCTTTGCCGCTAACTCCAGTACAGCTATTTTGCCCCTCAAATTGAGCCCACTGGGCTTCAATTGGCAAGAGAGCCTCCACCCATCCAAGAAAACCAGTGATTTTCATTGCCTCTGATATGCATAGGCACGATGCAACGAAGTTATGGTTAAAAATCTAGCAGATGGAGCCTCTCTAAATGAGATTTCTACAGTCCTTTTCGATATGGACGGCACCCTAGTCGACCATTTTGAGACTATCTTCCGCTGCTATGAATACGCGGCCCAAGCCCTCGGCAAATCTCCCCCGACCTACGACGAAGTAAAACGAGCAGTCGGTGGCTCTATGCCTGTAACAATCAAGGCCTTCTTTGACGAAGAATCGCTGGAGGAGGCAAAAGCCCATTGGATTAAGCGGTTCGACGAAATCCATCTAGAGGGCGTCCGTGTTCTAAACGGGGCGATGGAACTTATAGAAAAACTGGAAAACCGAGGATTTCATCTAGCCGTTTTCACAAACAAGAGCGGAAAGCACACAAGAAACATTATCCGGTCTCTCGGACTCTACGATACATTCTCCCTGATTCTAGGAGCCGAAGACACTGAATTTCGCAAACCCCAGCCTGAACTCTCAACGCATGCCTTGAGCCAACTCGGCGTCAAACCCAGCGAGGCCCTCTTAATCGGTGATTCCCCATTCGATATCGAGTCTGCGAAGTGTGTGGGGATGAGGTGCTTCTGCGTCGCAACCGGGTCTCACTCGAAGAAAGAGCTCGCAGCAGCGAATGCCGACGCCGTTTTCGATGGCTTGCCAGAACTAATGGATTCCATATTCGCTTAAATTTGTGCCGAACCAACCTGCCAGCGACAGCCTTCGCGGCGTACTCGAGCGAATTAAGTATTCAAACGAAGAAGACGGATACCTCATCGCGGATCTCCGTCCCGACGATTCAATTGAAACCGTAACGATAGTTGGCAAACTGCCCGGCGTTCAGTGTGGAGAAACGTTAAAGCTAAGAGGGCACTGGTCCAAACATCCTGTCCATGGATCCCAATTTAAGGCCCTTGAATACAACTCCTCCCTACCCGCTAGCGTGTACGGGATTCGCAAATACCTAGGAAGCGGAATGGTAAAAGGCGTTTCTAAAGGATTAGCGAATCGAATCGTTGATCGATTTGGAGATTCGACGCTGAAAATCATTTCCGAAGAATCCGCCCGACTTCAGGAAGTCGGCGGTATCGGTAGACAACGAGCAAAGGCTATCAAAGAGGCCTGGGATGAACAAAGCCATATACGCGATCTATCTCTTTTCCTTACTCCCTATGGAGTGACTCCATCCCAAACATTGAAAATTCACAACGAGTTGGGATTCGTAGCTATCGATCTAATTAAAGAGAATCCATTTCGCCTTGCTCGAGATATACGAGGTATTGGATTCAAGACTTGCGACCGTATCGCCCTGAATATGGGCCTAGGCAATGAGAGCGATAAGCGCGTCGACGCTGGAATTGAATTCGTTATGCACGAAATCGAAGACGAAGGTCATACCGCCTGGCCCCAAGCGGAATTGGCTACGATCGTCGCGGAGAAGCTAGAGATAGATGAAGCCACCGCCAGCGCCGGTATCTACCGAGTAATCGAAAACCGAGCGATAGATCGCATCGAACTAATCCCCGGCGAAGCCTATTGTCAGCTGCCCTATACGAACCTAGCCGAATCGCGTATCGCCCACGCAATACACAGGCTCCTCAGAGGAGGGAGCGAGTTGCCGCCTATCAAAACGGAACTGGCGATTCTATGGGCGGAAGAAAAGGCGGGCTTCGATTTCGCCGATCAGCAGAAAGAAGCGATTCGAACCGCTCTCGACAATAAGATATCAATAATCACTGGCGGGCCTGGCACTGGAAAAACCACGATCCTAAGAGCCATCGTTAGTATTTTGAAGGCGAAAAAAGTGAATCCAGTACTAGCAGCTCCTACAGGTAGGGCTGCTCAACGTTTGAGCGAATCCGCTGGCGCATTCGCTCAAACAATTCATAGATTGCTAAAATTCGATCCCTCTATCGGGGCGTTTACGATCAACGAATCCAAACCGCTCAATGCTCAATTCGTGATTGTCGACGAGTCTTCCATGCTGGATACTCGCATTGCTTCGAGTCTGTGTCAGGCAATTCCCAATACATGCCACTTGCTTCTTGTCGGCGACGTCGATCAGTTGCCTTCCGTCGGATCAGGAAACGTCCTGAAAGACATAATCAATTGTCAACAAGCCCCTTTAACTCGTCTTGATCGTATTTTCCGGCAGTCCAAGAAAAGCAGCATTGTTCGCTATGCCCACTCCATAAATCGAGGTATCGCTGCTCTACCAGAACCCGTGGATAACTCGACCGAATTGGATCCGGACGAGGACTTCCAGTTTCTACGGGCCCTCGACCAACCGGATTGCTCCGCTAAAGTCTTGGAAGTGTGCGAGCATTTCGTCGGACACCGATTGGCCATTGATCCGGTAAGCCAGAGTCAAGTATTAGCGCCTATGCATCGCGGAGAATCTGGAGTAGCCAATTTGAACACGATTCTCCAATCTACACTCAACCGGCGAACCACTTCCATCAAGTTTGGAGGATCTGAATACAAAGTGGGCGATAAAGTCATACAAAACCGAAACAATTATGACCTTGGCGTCTTCAACGGGGATATAGGAATCATCGAATCCGTAAATTTAGAGGATGGTTCTTTGAGCGTCGATTTCGACAGACGATCCGTCCACTATCAGAAGACGGACCTTCTGGATTTAGCTCTAGCTTATGCTGTGAGCATTCACAAATCCCAGGGCAGTGAATACCCTGTAGTCATTATTCCGCTGCTGAAAGCGCATTTTATGATGCTCCAGCGAAACCTGATTTATACGGCCGTTACTCGTGGACGCAAAAAGGCTATCATCGTCGGAGATCCAGCTGCCTTCGCGATGGCCGTTCGCAGCAGTGAGTCGAAAACCCGAAGGACGCTACTTAAAGAGCGACTCTCCGAAACTTGATACCCTTTAGATAAAGGGTATCGAGTTCACGCCTTTTTGAATACAAGGGAAACATTGGCTCCGCCAAACCCGCTGCTATTGCTCAACGCGGATTCAGGCCCTGTCATATCAGTTTTTCTGATAATATTAAGGTCTTCGAACACTGGATCGATTTCGTCTATATGCGCTGAGCCCGGAGTAAAGTCCTTCTTGATTGCCAAGCAAACGATAGCTCCTTCTAACGCGCTGGCTAAACTCAATCCGTGACCTGTGATAGCCTTTGTACTACTTATCCTAGGACGGCCTCGGGCTTCGCCAAATACCTCTTGGATGGCTTTCCCCTCGCTGGCATCGCCGATAATCGTAGAGGTAGCATGAGCGTTAATGTAATCAATATCTTCCGGTTTAACGGCCGTTGACTCGAAGGCTAGCTTCATCGCTCTCACCAATCCACGCCCCTCAGGATGGGAAATCGCGACATTGTGGCCATCACTAGCTTGACCCCATCCAGCTATCTCTGCGTAGGGATCAGCGCCTCTGCGGACAACTTCATCTTCACTTTCCAAAACGAGAACCGCCGCTCCACCCGCGCTAACGAAACCATTCCTTGATCTGTCAAAAGGACAAGAAGCCCGCTCGGGATCTCGTTCGAGAGATAGAGCCCGCATACCAGTGAAGGGAACAACGCTTTCGTAGTTAACATCTTCTCCCGCGACTACAAACATCCGACTTTGTCGTCCAAACGCGATATCTTCATAGGCGAAGCCTAAGGCATGCCCCGAGGAGGCGCAGGCAGAGGAGAACCCGCACGAACTACCCATGACTTTGAAAATCGCTACGAGATTGAAGCTGAGCGTGCCCGAAATCGACGATACGATTCCAGTAGGCGAACAGCGCATAGGCCCAAGTTCCCGCATTCGCTGAATGTTGCTGTAAATCATTCGGGTTGAACCACCGGAAGCGGTGTAGATACCCGTATCAAAGTTGGATACATCGGCCTCGTTCAGCTTTGCATCTCCTATCGCCTGCTTCATGGCGCAGTAGGCATACAATCCATGGGGAGCCAAGCCGCGTAACTCTTCCCTCCGGATCTGGTATTCCGATGGATAGGTCCAATCTTCGAAATCGAGCGAATCAACTTCAAATCCGTCGGGGGCGGATACCAATTTTACTGCTCCGATGTCATCGTCCTCATAAGGGGAATACGTAGGAAAAGGTCGAAAACCGTGCTGAAGCGAGCGCAAGCTATCCGTCACGCTGGAGAGATCGTTGCCAATTCCGCTAACGATACCTAGTCCAGTAATGAATACGCGTTTTCGTTCCATGAATCCCTATTCGAACATCCGCTCGTTCTCATAGAGCATTAAAAAAGCCCGACAAATCCAAGTCTAGAATTTCGACGCAACATACAGAGGCGTCTATAATCCCCAAATCGAAGACTCTTCCAAGAGTCCGATGCCTAGAATGGACTAGTGGGCTCCGTTTCTCGAAAGCTCGCTAGCGTTAGAAGCGGAAACGCCATTTACCGCTACACCCGCGCCACTCGATTGATGGTCGACAGGCTTGAATGCCAGGGTGATCTCTTCCGCTACAACAGCCTTCTCCTCGCCAACCGATATCTGGCCGGAAAAAACCGCCAGCGGTTCCCGAACTCGTTTAACGGTGATGCTCATGTCCAGAATTTCTCCCGGCCGGCAGATACGGTAACAGCGGACGCCATCAACCCCCGTGAAGTAAACCTCTGTCATATCAATGGTCGACTCAATTTCCTCAGGCGGATTCTTAAGCAACGCGAATACCGCCAACTGGCCCAGAGCTTCAAGCATGATGGACGCCGGGAAAACAGGGTTTCCTTTAAAATGCCCCTCCAAAAAGGTTTCGTT
>CAZFUD010000119.1:0-7741 GCA_964521705.1 uncultured Opitutaceae bacterium
GACTCTGCGCGAACCGCAGATGAAACAGGCTAAAGCCAATACCGCTTCCGCCCAAGCCCGAGTGCGAGCGGCAACACGAAATTTGGAGCGCACGAAAATTAGGGCTCCCTACGCTGGACGCATCCTGTCCAAGAATGTTGACGTGGGACAATACATATCGCCGGGCAACCAGTTGGCTCGGGTTTATGCAGTTGATATTGCAGAAGTGCGGCTTCCTTTGACGGCTACCCAGTTTTCCTTTCTCAATTTGCCTTCGGTTTACCGCGGTGAGAATCCGTCATTCCGCGAGGGCCCGATTGTCACGCTCGAATCGAAAGTGGGCGGTGAAACTTATGAATGGCGAGGTCGAATCGTTCGGTCGGAAGGTTCGGTCGATGTTCGTAGCCGCCAGCTTTATGTTGTAGCTCAAATTCGCAATCCCTACGGAAGGACCGATGATGGTCGTCCTCCATTGAAAGTGGGGTCTTTTGTTCAAGCCAAGATACAAGGAAAGACTCTGGACGATGTGTTTGTAATCCCGCGCGTGCTTCTCCGTGAAAATGCCTTCGTGTTGTTGATCGATAGCGAGAACTATCTAACCCGCCGTGAAGTGGGTCTCGCTTGGGAAACTGACGACGTGATCGTTGTTAACAAAGGATTGGACCTGGGCGATCGACTTTGCTTGACGGAAGTACCTTATGCTTTGGAAGGCTGGCCAGTTCGCGCCAATGACGAGACGGGCGTCGAGCTTGTTGCGGAAGCGCCTGCGGATGACGCCCCAGCTCGGGCACGTCCACCCCGTCCGCCAGCTGGTGGTGGTTCAGGAGGTATCGGCTCTAGGATCGACTCGATGATCGAAGCGGCAGGCGATAAGTTGCCAGACGATTTGCGGTCCAAGCTGCTAGCAATCAAAGAGTCTGGAGACTTTACTCAGATGCTCCCAGTAATGGGAGAACTTCGGGAATGGGCTGAAGCCAATGGCGTCGAAATGTCTGCCGGCGGTCGCGGAGGCCGCGGAGGTGGCGGCGGCGGAATGCGCGGTTTCTAACGGGCTCCGATTAATCGGTTTTTCAAATACATAGCCCTAGCCAATAACTTTTTCAGGAAATCTGAATCCATTTAACCAATACAGTTACCAAGTTCCTGAGGCTAAAATCCAATGCCAATAACCTTAGTCCATTATGCATAGTTTAATCGATTGGTTCACAAAAAACGGAGTTGCAGCCAATATCATGATGTTTATTCTGGGTTCAATAAGATCGTTCTCCAAGAATATCCTGATTATCCATCCCGGACGATTACGGTGCAGGTGCAGTATCGAGGTTCAACGCCGACGGAGATTGAAGAGGCCATAGTCCTCAGGTTGGAAGAGAATCTATTCGATGTTGAAGGTCTGGACGAAATGGAATCTCGCGCGTCTTCGAGCAGCGGTAGAGTTTCACTGACGATATCCGACAATTACGATTTGGATCGAGCTCTCGATGAAATCAAAAACCGGGTCGATACGATTCGTACTTTCCCTATCGAGGCGGAGCGTCCTCAAATTACGGTGGCCGGCTTACAGGAGCGGGTAATTACAGTGGTGATCTCGGGCGATCTTAGCGAATACGAGATGAAGCGGCTCGGAGAAGAGATTCGCGATGAGATCGGTGGATTGGACAATATCACGTTGACTGCCCTCAAGGCGGTTCGCCCATACGAAATAGCTATCGAGGTGCCGGAAGCAACTTTGCGTGAGTATGGTTTGACCTTCGATCAGGTCGTTCGAGCAGTGAGAAGCCATTCGGTCGATCTGTCTGCGGGAAGCATAAAGACTGACGGGGGGAACATTCTTTTGCGGACTTCCCAGCAGGCTTACACGCAAGCCGAGTTCGCGGAAGTGCCGGTCCTGACAACTTCAGATGGCACGCGTATCACCCTGGCGGATATAGCGATCGTGCAAGATGGATTCGATGAGATGCCGATTGAGGCGCGTTTCAATGGAAAGCGGGCTATCGCGGTCGATGTCTTCCGAACGGGCGACCAAAGCGCTATCGATATTGGCGACACGGTTAAAGATTTCATTATAGACAAGCAAGAGCGACTGCCAGACGGCATAGAAATAGGCTATTGGCAGGATGATTCCGGGCGAATAAAAGGGCGTCTTCTTACGTTGAGGAACAGTGCGGTCATGGGCTTCTGCCTGGTTATCGTAATCCTTTCACTGTTCCTACGCCCGACCTTGGCGTTTTGGGTATCGCTCGGTATTCCCATAGCATTTGCGGGTTCATTTTTCCTGCTTCCGGTTATTGGGGCGTCTCTCAATCTGATCACCCTTTTCGCCTTTATCCTCGTACTAGGGATCGTGGTCGACGATGCCATTGTGACGGGGGAGAATGTGTATCAACACATGCAGCGAGGCTCCGACTCGCTGACCGCGGCGATTAAAGGAACTCAGGAGGTGGCGATCCCCGTTATATTTGGCGTTTTGACCACGATGGTCGCGTTTTCGCCGATCGCAATGATGACAGGTATGAGGGGAAATTTATTCAAGATGATCCCCGTCGTGGTCGTTCCCGTACTCTTCTTTTCCATTATAGAATCGAAATTCATTTTGCCGGCTCACTTGAAGCATTGCAGAGGTTTGGGTAAGACTGAAAACGAGAACAACTTCCTCGTGCGTCTCCAGCGATTTTTCGCCAACGGTTTGGAATCTTTGATCCTCAAGTATTACCGGCCAACGCTGGAATTCTGCCTAAATTTCCGATATGGTACGGCTGCGTTGTTCATCGCTGTACTTCTCGTGTTCGTAGGATACATAGCGGGAGATCGTCTCCCTTATAGTTCCTTCCCACGTTTGCCCCGAGACCGTGTTTCCGTGACCTTACAGATGCCAGCGGGAACGACATTCGAGGTTACGAAGAGCAAGATAGATGAAATTGAAAAGCATGCACTCGCTTACAAGAAGGAACTAGAGGAACATTATGGTAAGACGATCATTACTGACGTTTTTGCTACGGCCGGGGGGAATCCTTTTGGGGGAGGTGGGCCTCGCGGTAGTCGAGGACCACCGGCTGGCGTTGCTGAAAACGGAGAGCTCGTTGTTGAAATGCTTCCACCGGAGGAAACTGGTGTGCAAATCGGAAGTCGCGAGATAACATTGGCTCTACGCGACCGTGTACCGCCAATACCAGAAGCGGAGAGATTCTCATTTTCCTTTGCTCGCGGTGGTGGCGGGGCCCTGACCATTCAATTGCAAGGCCCGAGCATCGACGATCTCAAAGAGGTTTCTGAGGAGCTTCAGAAAGTCATGACTGGGTATGAAGGGCTATACGACATTGAAGACTCGTTCGAGCGATCGACTGAAGAATTAGAGCTGGAGCTCAAGCCTGCGGCTACCAATCTTGGTGTGACGGCTCAGCAGCTGGCTTCGCAAGTTAGGCAAGCTTTCTTTGGAGCAGAAGCCCAGAAAATCCAACGAGGTCGCGATGATGTCAATGTTATGGTACGCTATCCGCGAGAGGAACGCCGATCGTTAGCTGCTTTGCGAACAATGATGATCCGTACGCAGAACGGTACGGAAGTCCCCTTTGAGGAAGTGGCCCAGGTGGTGCCTGGAAGAGCCTTACCTTCGATTCAGCGCATAAATCGCAATCGCATAATCCGAGTATCTGCTGACGCGGATACGGAAACGGTTGATGTTGATGCAATCGAGTTGGACCTGTACGCAAATGTTATCCCCGATATGATCGCCGATTATTCCGGAATGTCCGTGAGTCTGGAAGGTCGAGCTAAAGATCAGGCGAGGAATAATGCGGAGCTGTTGAAAGGTGTCTACTTCGTCCTCGCTGCTATCTATGTTCTACTGGCGATTCCCTTTAAGAGCTATACGCAGCCGTTTATTGTCATGTCGGCGATTCCTTTTGGTATAATCGGAGCGCTTCTAGGTCATCTGATTATGAACTTCCTTTTGCTCGATGTCTTCGGAAGGGGCAACAGCCCGACCTTATCTGTATCCATGCTTTCGTTACTGGGTATGATGGCGTTGTCGGGGGTTGTGGTGAATGATAGCCTCGTTATGGTGGATTTTATTAATCGCCAAATCAAAAAAGGCATGAAGGTGATCGACGCAGTCCGTTTGGCAGGAGTGCGCCGTTTCCGACCGATTCTGCTGACCTCGCTCACGACGTTCTTTGGATTGCTTCCTTTGATGTTCGATCCTAGCACGCAATCGGCGTTTTTAATCCCTATGGCGGTATCGTTGGGGTGGGGCATCGTTTTCGCCACGACCATCACGCTATTGCTCGTACCCACTATAACGGTGATATTCGAAGACATTCGGGTTGGCTTGTGCAAACTGTACGATCGACCCATTGACCGTGGATATGAGCAATCTGGCGAGCTAGCGGATGTGGCTGATTCATTTGAATCGGTTAGCAGAAAGTAGAAATAGGCAGGGAGGACCGGCTCGGTCCTCCTTCTTGGATGGGGGATATAAGGGCCGAGGCCTTAGTTTAGGCTCAGAGGCTTAAACCTGTTCCCCTGCCTTATCTATAAGCCTTGTAGCGGCTCCGCGAGGCTTTCGGCCTAGAATATGGTCGCATCTTGACGAGGATTCGTTGAACGATACGCCCATGAAGCTTCCGGTAGAAGACGATTTTAATGATGTGATAGGCAAGGCCCAGAAGGGCCTGGAGATGACGACTGAGGATCTTTCGGAAAGGGTAGGGGTGTCTGAGGAGAGTATTCGGAAGATTCGGCGGGGCGAATTTGATGAAGCTGCGGTTTCCGCTGTTGGGAAGTATCTCGATTTGAACGTCGATGCCCTGCTCGAAATTGGACGTGGCGATTGGTATCCGGAGCAGCCCGATCCAGTCGATGGGTTTGAGCTCATAGCGACGCCATTTTATGATGGGCACGTTAATGCCTATTTGCTTTGGGATCCCAATACTAAGGAAGCGATAGCATTCGATACGGGAACAGACCCGGAGCCCATGCTCGCCAAAATCAATGAGCTAGGGCTCCAGTTAAAGACGCTGTTTCTGACCCATTCGCATGGAGATCATATTGAAGGCGCTCCAAAGATCTTGTCAGAGACAGGAGCCAATGCGGTGATTAGCAGGTTAGAGCCTTCGGTTAATTTTGATGCAGCGACAATCGACGAAGGTTTTCAAATGGACGTTGGATGCATGAGTGTCGAGATGTTCAATACGACGGGTCATACTAGTGGGGGGGCCACGTTTGTCGTGGAAGGATTGGATCGCGATTTCGCTATTGTGGGCGATGCTATGTTTGCCGGTTCAATGGGCGGCCCCAATGTGTCCTACGATGATAGCCTGAAGGGTTTGAATAGGATTCTATCGGGTGCTGACGATACCGTTTTAGCGAGCGGTCATGGCCCTTTGACGACGGTGGTCCAAGAGAAGCAGATGAACTGCTTCTATGTTGGCGGGTGAGCTTAAGTTGACTTCGATACGCTGTACGCGATCGACGATAGCGTCTACAGTTCCCAATGTCTCGCTGTTTGCGGGTGATCTCCGGTCGCTCATTCTTCAAAGTAGCACAGGCATCTTGCCTTTAAGCAGATTAAGAAGTAACAGGCTAGAAGCCTTTTCAACCACTTATGGCCGTTCGGCTTGCGTCGCCATAGTGTCGCCCACGCGTGAGATCGCCCGCTAACTTAAGTGCCTTGGGAGTCGTCCCGAGGCTTTTTTAAGGAATGAAATCTGGTTGAGGTGATGCTTGTTCGCGGCTTTTAGATGACTAATAGCCCTACCAATCAGATACTGCTAACTTATCTAGCCAGAGCGCCTTGTTCCTCCTTTAGGCGTTCGAGGTATTCGCTGACATTGCAAGTGAGCATTCGCGTGCCTGTTTTGCTAACTTCCAGAACCTTGTTGACAATGGGTTCGAGGAAGTCCCGGTCGTGGCTGACAAGGATTACGGTTCCGTCAAACTCGCGGATGGCGTCTTGAAGGATTTCCTTACTCTTGATGTCCAGGTGATTGGTCGGCTCATCAAGGATAATGGTGTTGGCCTCCTTCATCAGCATCTTGGCCAGCGCTAGGCGATTGCGTTCGCCACCTGAAAGAACAGTGGTTTTTTTGAATACATCGTCCTTGCGGAAAAGCAGGGCTCCAAGCACTGCCCGTGGGTTCGATTCCTCTCGATTGGCATCGGCGGAGGCCTGCTCGACTTCCTCGAGAACCGTCTTATTTGGGTCGAGCTCGTCGGCTTGCTGCTGAGCGAAGTATGCTAGTACTGTATTGATGCCTAGGGCGCGTTCGCCTTCTTGAAAGGGCTCTACGCCAGCAAGGATGCGGGCCAAAGTAGACTTGCCCGCTCCATTGACACCAACGACGGCCAAGCGGTCACCTTTCTCAATATGGAAATCGAGTCCCTTGAATACCTGAACCTCTCCATAAGATTTGGATACATTTTGCAGCTCAATAACTTTGGCGCTACCGGGTGGTGGGGGAGGGAAGCGGAAAAAAATCTTCTTCTCCTGAGGCGGAAGCTTGATGATCTCCATTTTCTCGAGATCCTTCATGCGACTCTGCACTAGAGAGGCTTTCTTTACGTTGCCACGAAATCGATTGATGAAGTCCTTTTGTCGTTGGATCTCAGCTTGCTGATTCTTTACTTTCTTCCGCAGCGTTTCAAGATCGGCTTCCGACTGCTTAACATAGAAAGAATAGTTGCCACTGTAGGAGCTGAGGCGACCCATCGATAGGTGAATGGTGCGATTCGTTACGACGTCTAGAAATGCCCTATCGTGGGAAATGATGATCAGGGATCCCTCATAGCGGGTGAGATAGTCTTCGAGCCATTGTTGGGAGATGATGTCCAGATGGTTGGTCGGCTCGTCGAGGAGCAAAAGCGACGGCTCTTTGAGGAGAAGTTTGGCTAAGGCGATTCGCATCTGCCATCCGCCTGAAAACTCGCCCGTATCCCGTTCGAGATCGGATACTTCAAATCCCAGACCCATCAGAGTCTTCTCGATTCTAGATTTCATCTTGGCCGGCTCGTGGGCTTCCAGCTTCTGTTCCCAGGCGCCAATCTGATCGAGAAGGTTGTAGTATTCCTCGGAATTGGTATCCATTTCCAGCATCCTCTCGTCGGCCTCGTCGATATTCTTTTGCAGCTCCAGTGCGTCCTCGAAGGCGGTGGATGCCTCATCGTACAGGGATTTGCCTTTAACTTCGATACCATCCTGAGGCAAATAGCCTAGAGTGACGTAGGCGGGGCGCTCCACCTCGCCACTGTCGATTTCCGCTTCGCCTAGTAGGAGTTTGATTAGCGTAGATTTGCCCGATCCATTTGAGCCGACCAAGCCGATACGATCGCGCACTCCAATGGTCGTGGAGATCTTGTTGTAGATGACTTTTTCGCCGTAGCGAAGCGACACGTCGACTAGGTTAATCATAAGGAGATGGTGGACCTTAGAAAGTCGCTCTCTTGGGTCAAGCGGCTTTCCGTAGTGAGAAAAGTGCCTCAAGTCTCGCTAGGCTTTTTGGAGCCATCTGGTTTCAATTTGTAGCTACCGCCTGAAACAGCTAATCAGCGGTGGCGCGTTGGTCTCCAGGTGGAGTCAGCCTCAATAGGTTGCTCGGCCACCGGACAGGTCGTAGCAAAAGCCTGTCGTGAAACTGCTTTCCGGAGAAACTATAAATCGGATTGCCGATACGATTTCGTCGAGTTCGCCGCAGCGCTTCATAGGAATTTTGTCGGTCATGTAGTCAATTTGCTCTTGTGGAATTTCGTCGTGTATCGGAGTTTTTAT
>CAZFUD010000119.1:7751-12291 GCA_964521705.1 uncultured Opitutaceae bacterium
CGGCTGGAGCCTAAGAATTTATAGTGATTCCCGATTCCGCATATTCCTTCCCAATCGCCTTTGTAAGCCCAATTACGCCCGCCTTTGTCGCGGAATACGAGGCCATGCCGGCATTGCCTTCTTTGCCTGCAATCGATGCGATTAGGAGGATGCGCCCATAGTTTAGTTTCCTCATTTCGGGAAGGACTGCCTTGGCGATATTGAAGGATCCCAGCAGATTGACTTGGAACACCTTTGTAAAGTCTTCGACAGGAATTTTCTCGATAGTTTCACCAGTAATTCCGGTGATCCCGGCAGCATTCACGACGATATCGATCTGGCCGAAAGCGGACTTAATTTCGTTGATCGCGGATTGCACCTCGGACTCCGAGCTGACATCGGCAACGATCTTCAGGCAATCGCCTTTTAAGGCCGCGCTCGCGTCTTCCAGCTTATCGGCATCCGTATCCAAAAGGGCGACACGAACGCCTTCCTTACTGAATTGCCGAGCGACCGCGAGCCCGATTCCGGAACCGCCCCCTGTTACCAGAGCGACTTGATTTTCGATTGATTGAAAAGCAGACACAATCGCGAGATTGCGCGCTAGTTCGTCCGTGTGAATCCTAAAGATCAGGATTCAGCCAATCAGACGCGCTTAGCTTTAACCTATCCTCGATCTCCAAGGACCCGTGATTGCCAAGGTTTGGCCGGGTTTCCGCTGAATATTGACAAAAAAGGTAGTGCCATCGGGTGAGAAGCAGCCACCGGCGACTTCACTATCCATGTCCACGTGGGCGATCTTATACATTTTCCCTTCAGGCGTAATCCCGACAATGGCACTGCTCCCACCGTCGTCCTCGCAGATAACGACATCTCCCCAAGGGGCGACTGTCAGATTGTCACAGGCTTTAAGGAGTTCCAGATCCTTACTTTCGATAAAAAGTTCCAAGATTCCAGGATCGTTTTCTTCGCCAGCTAGACCTTCGGTAGGACTTGGTTTATAGCGGAATATTTGCCCGTATTTTTTAGCCCCGCCATTGGTGCATGCGAAATAGATTTCTCCATTTCCGTAGAACATGCCTTCGCCCCTAGCGAATCGGGCCGCTCCAGCCTCGTATCCCACATATCGCATGTCATCGTTCGGCGATTCATAATTGTCGATGTCGATCCACTCGACTTTTACTGGCTCATTTTTTGGGAAGGCCGGCTGATTCATTTCCGCCCAGTTTCGCGTATCGGCTGAAGGCGATCCCTTGATGGCTAGCGCTTGCAATTTGCCCCCTTTGCTCAGCTGTCCGCGTTGCTTGGGTATATAGCGGTATATCAGTCCATCTGGACGATCTTCGGTTTGATAGACGACTCCGCTGGCAGGGTCCACTGCGACGGCTTCGTGATTGAAGCGACCCATTTCTTTGAGGGCGAACGGTTCGGCTAAACCCATTTCGTAATTCGCCGGTACTTCGAAGTTGTACCCATGGTCTTTGTGAAGGTTTTCGCCCGCTCGAGCAGTGTTCTCTTCACAAGTTATCCAAGATCCCCAAGGCGTTGATCCGCCAGAACAATTGCGGATAGTGCCTGCGAGAGAAAGGTAATGCCGTTTGAGCTCTTGTGTTCGCGTATCGAATGCGAGTGTAGTAGTGCCTCCGTGCAGCTGAGTTCCGGATTTGCCAGCATCGTAGAGCTTACTCGTATCGAGATTCTTCCAAGCGCTCGATTTCGAAAAAGGATTGTCGCTGGAATCCAAGGGTTTCATTTCGTGGTTGCGAACTAGCAAGGTCAGTCCGTTGGGACCAGGAAAAGCATCCATCCCGTCGTGGGCGCCAGGTACGATAAACCCATCATCCATCGTCTCTCCAGTCTGGGAGAATACCTTATAGCGGAATCCCTTTGGCAAGCGCATTCGGCCTTGCGGATCCGACTGCAAGGGTCCGTATCCCTCCGCTGTAAGGGAGGGAGATCCTTTCGAGTCTGAGCGTTGGGCTTGGGTGTGATTGCTGACGCATGCGCTAAGTCCGATAAAGCCTGCGCTGAATACGGAGTTTTTGACGAATTCTCGGCGATTGCGGGTAGTCATAAACAGTAATTTGTTAACTTGAGGAATCTGACAGGAGATTTCGGAAATTGTCCATCCTGGAGAGCATGTTTACCAAATTGTGCCGTAAATCAGCGCTTGTTGGCAAGGGGACTCGCTAGCTCATCCCCTTGTGAAACTCAGAGCAAAAATGGTAGCGAACGATCTAGGTATCGCCCATAAAATGTAGAATAGGCTTCTAGCCTGTTCCCTCTCTTTCCCTGAACAGGCAGGATGCCTGGGCTACTTTTAAGGTGGGCGCTCGGCATGCGTCGCCTTAGTTCCGCCGCGACGGAACGAAAGAGTGAGATCGCTCGCTACCTTGAAGCCGATTGGGAGCTAATTAACCAAGAACGGTTCAATAACCCCCTTTAAGCTTGGTGGGAACAGACCCTCAATATGCACGCCATCCTCTTCGGACTTCGAGTGCCTGACTCCGCCACTCGCGTGCAATTGAGAGATCACGTCGTAGCGATCGTGGGGAATCATTAGCTTTGTTGGACGCAGTCTGGCGTTCAACGATTCCGAGATACGGGACTTCAATAGCTCCAGGCCTTCCCCCGTTTCCGCGCTGATGAAAATTGCCTCAGGATACAAAAGCTCGAAGCGTTCCCGTTTCTCGCTGCTTTCCAGCTTATCAAGCTTATTGAAGACGATCAGACTCGGATTTTCGTTAGCTCCAATTTCCGAGAGTACGGCTTCAGTCGTTTTAATATGACTATTAGTTTCGGAGCTGGAGATATCAATGAGGTGTATAAGCAAGTCGGCGACCACGGCTTCTTCAAGAGTCGCCTTGAATGCCTCGACAAGGCGATGAGGGAGGCGTCGCACGAATCCAACCGTATCGGTCAGGAGCACATGCTGACTTTCGTCGAGGTCGAGGCGTCGGGTAGTTGGATCCAATGTGGCGAACAATTTATCTTCCGCGAGCGCTTCGGAAGCGGTCAGTTTGTTGAGCAGCGAGGATTTTCCTGCGTTCGTATAACCTACTATGGATACGGTAGGTACCGGTTTTCGCAGGCGTTTAGCCCGCTGCACTTGGCGATGCTGGATAACCTCCTTGAGCTCCCGTTTGACGACGGCGATGCGATCGTTGACCATACGCCGGTCGGCCTCCAACTGGGTTTCACCTTGGCCACGGGCCCCCGTCATGCCGCCTCGTTGACGACTAAGGTGAGTCCACGCCCGAGTGAGGCGGGGCAGGGAGTATTCCATGCGGGCCAAAGCCACTTGTAGAACGGCTTCTTTGGTTTGGGCTCGCTCGGAGAAGATGTCGATGATCACCTCCTGGCGATCGATGACGCAGATTTTCGCTTCTCGCTCCCAATTTCGTTGCTGAGCTGGAGTGAGCTCTTCGTCGAAAATAATGACATCGATGTTCTTTTCCTGAATCAGGTCTATAATCTCTTCCCGCTTTCCTTTTCCGACGAGGAATGGGGGTGATGGCTTGCGAAGCTTTACGATCATGCGATCGACGATTGGAATATCCAGATTCGTGGTCAGTTCCGCTAATTCATCGAGCAGGTATTCAGTTTCCTGACGCGTCATGTCAGATTGCTGAATGCCCACGAGCAGGGCCCTTTGGACCTTTTGCCGATTTTCTTCGAGATCAAACACAGCTTAATTACAGCTGATTCGGGCCTGCGAAAACGCCCCGCTCTCGTGATCGAGAGCAGGGCGCTTCGGTTAAATTGAGTTGCGAGGAAAGCAAATGCTTATGCTTCCGCCTCGATGGCCGCTTGAGCAGCCGCTAGACGGGCAACAGGAACTCGGTTGGGTGAGCAGCTTACGTAAGTTAGACCAGCTCTATGGCAGAACTTGACGGAAGCGGGATCTCCACCGTGCTCGCCGCAAATTCCCAACTTGATGTTCGGGTTGGTGGATTTGCCGCCGTCAACGCCTTGCTGAACCAAGGATCCAACGCCTGCCTGATCGATGGTGGCGAATGGATTCTGCGGCAAAATGTCGAGATCCTTGTACTTGCCGAGGAAGCTTCCAGCATCGTCGCGGCTCATGCCCAGAGTGGTCTGGGTCAAGTCGTTCGTTCCAAAGCTGAAGAACTGAGCGGTCTTAGCGATCTCAGCCGCGGTGACAGCTGCGCGGGGCACTTCGATCATGGTGCCGACGAGGTAGTTGATCTTCACGCCCTTGGCTTTCTGAACTTCCTTAGCAACGCGGTGAACGATGGCCACTTGGTTGTCGAGCTCGTCCTGGAAGCCTACAAGAGGAATCATGATTTCCGGGTTCACCTTTACCTTCTTCTTCAGCTTGAGCACTTGGGCGGCTGCTTCGAAGATGGCTTGAGCCTGCATTTCCGTAATTTCTGGATAGGAAATACCGAGGCGGCAACCGCGATGGCCAAGCATTGGGTTTTCTTCATGCAGGGCGTGTACTCGCTCTGTAACAACGTCTACCGATACACCGAGATGTTCTGCAAACGAACGACGAGCTTCGTCGTCGTCCGGCAAGAACTCGTGCAATGGCGGATCC
>CAZFUD010000120.1:0-12216 GCA_964521705.1 uncultured Opitutaceae bacterium
GCTTAAATACTGGTATAAGCACACTCATCACTAACTCTTAGCTAGGACAGCCCCTAAAAATATCAGGAAATGAACTATCCCTATTTTAAGGCGTATTTACTGGTTCTCGTCGTTGGACTGATGATTTTTTCGAATGCGGCCAAAGCCGCCAGTCGCCCGAACATTCTATTTTGTATTATGGATGATGCGTCCTACATGCACATGAGCGCTTACGGATGCGAGTGGATGGACACTCCAGGATTCGACCGCTTGGCAGAAGAGGGGATTCTGTTTCAGAACGCTTATACGCCCAATGCCAAGTGCGCTCCTTCGCGATCGAGCATATTGACGGGGCGCAATTCCTGGCAGCTGGAAGAAGCGGCCAACCACATAGTCAATTTTCCCGCCAAGTTCAAAACCTTCCCGGAGGCTCTCCGGGAGAGTGGCTACCAAATGGGGCGGACGGGCAAAGGATGGGGGCCCGGCGAACCCGGCCAGATTGATGGGAAGCCACGGGTGTTGATCGCCAAGGAGATTGCTTCGGCCAAGTTGCCTGAAAAGCCAACCAGGGCCATTTCCAGCAAGGACTACGCAGGGAATTTCGAACTCTTTCTCGACAAGTCAGATTTGGATAAGCCCTGGTTCTTCTGGTACGGCTCGCATGAACCGCATCGACGCTATGAATACGGATCAGGTCAAAATCTGGGCGGCAAGAGCATCGACGATATCGACGAGGTTCCGGGATTCTGGCCGGACAGTGAAGTCGTTCGCAACGACATGCTCGATTACGGCTTGGAAATCGAGCACGCGGATAGCCATCTCTTGAGAATGATCGAAATGCTAGAGGACCGAGGGGAGTTGGAGAATACCCTGATACTAATGACGTCCGACAACGGTATGCCTTTTCCTAGGGGCAAAGCCCAAGAGTACGAGTACTCCAACCACATGCCCTTGGCGATGATGTGGCCTGCGGGGATCCGCAATCCGGGCCGGGTAGTAGAGGATATGGTGAGCTTTGTCGATTTAGCCCCGACTTTTCTCGAAGTAGCGGGTATCCGTTATCCGGATTCGGGCATGATGTCTTCTCCGGGGAAAAGCTTGGTCAATATCTTCAAGTCGAGGAAGGTGGGTCAAGTAGATCCAAAGCGCGAATACGTGGTGATCGGAAAAGAGCGACACGATTTTAGCCGGCCCAATAATCAGGGTTACCCGATTCGAGGTATTGTGGGCAAAGGCTACATGTATCTTTATAACTATAAGATTGGTCTTTGGCCGGCAGGGAATCCGGAACTGGGCTATCTGGATGTCGATGGCGGGGCCACGAAAACGGAAATCCTGGAGCTATTCCGTTCGGGAAAGGACCGGTCGTACTGGGACTTGTCTTTCGGAAAGCGCAAGACCAACGAGGAGTTCTTCGATTTGGTTAACGACCCGGACTGTCTTAACAATCTGGCGGATGATGAACGTTTGACCGCAGTGAAAGCGAAGATGAAGGCCCGACTCGAGGAAACGCTGACGGTCCAGAAGGATCCACGTCACTTGGGCAATGGAGACGTGTTCGACAATTATGGATACTCGCGTAACTTAGCTTGGAACTTTTACGAGAAATACATGGCCGGCGAGGAGAGCAAAGCGAACACTGGCTGGGTGAATCATTCCGACTACGAGCCGGAGCCCTTGGACTAGCGAAAAGAATTTTTAGACAGGATACGCTCCGCCAATGAGGAGCTTCAAGATGACCCGCCTTCGCGTGGCCAGCATGATTTAGAATGCAAAACCTCTCCGCTTTCATCAACTTCCCGCAAGGTGCATCAGATTATCGCGGGATAAACCCGCTCCTACATTCGACTACAACTTAAGTTGACGCCAATACGAAAAGAGAGAACATGTTAGTGAACCCGCGAATGCGGGAGAACGTATCCTGTTGATACAACAAATATTTTATATAGTGCGGGCTCTCTTCTCAATAATCTCTTCTGTGTTTCTCTCTGGGCTCCTATTCGCCGAGGTTCGTTTGCCGGCGATTTTTGGGGATCACATGGTGCTGCAGCAGGAGACGGGGGCTCCAATTTGGGGCTGGGCGGATCCAGGCGAGTCAATCTCTGTGTCGGGAAGCTGGGGTAGCAAAACGACGGTCCAGACAGATTCCAGTGGCAAATGGATGGTTTTTCTGGATACACCCTCGTTTGGAGGACCTTACTCAGTCGAAATTCGAGGGGAAAATTTATTAAGGCTGGAAAACGTACTGATTGGAGAGGTCTGGCTTTGCGCCGGCCAATCCAATATGGGCTGGCGACTGTCGGCTACGATGGAAGGGCCGCAAGACGCGGCGTTAGCGGATTTTCCCGATATCCGAATATTCCGTTCCGAGCGGGCTCACTCCCATCAGCCACAAGAGGATGTGGTAGCGGAGTGGAAGGTGTGCGATCCGGCGTCAGCGGCGACGTGCTCGGCGGTGACTTTCTATTTCGCTCGCAAGTTGCAAAGGGAGTTGGGTATTCCCATTGGCGTGGTTCTGCAGCCCTATGCGGGCACGCCTATAGAGGGGTGGATGCCCAAGAAGATTCAATTGGACGACCCGCGTACATTGAGTGCGATCCAAGAAGCTGACGAAGAGTCTGCCAAATACGGCTTAGCGAAAGCCCAGGCTCAATTGGCTCGGGCGACGGAAGCCTGGAAACGAGGAGAGCGTAGGGCCCAGCCGAAGCTTCGGACTCCGGCTAACTGGGGCCATCAGTATCCAGGAAACATTTTCAACGGGATGATTCATCCGGTGCGGCCGTTTGGAATTCGTGGGGCGATTTGGTATCAAGGCGAACGCAATGCCAAGGATGTCGCTCAAGCCGCCAATTATGAGCGGCAACTGTCGCTGTTGATTGATTACTATCGTTCGTCTTGGAACGAGTTTTCCAACGGTAATGTATCCAAGAATTTCCCTTTTTATTTCGTTCAGCTACCCAGTTGGTTGGCTGAACAAAGCGAACCGGTCGAGCCGGATGCGGCCTGGGCCGTGAGTCGGGACATGATGCGTCGCGTCGCGAATACGGTCCCCAACACGGGCACTGCGGTTTCTCTGGACACAGGGGATGCCATCCTGCTGCACCCGAAGGATAAAAAACCAATCGGCATTCGCCTGGCCTATTTGGCCCTGAAAGGAACGTACGGAAAGCCGATTGTCGATATGGGCCCGAGTTACCAATCACTTAAGCGAGTGGACGATAAACTCGTTTTGACATTCGAATCGGTTGGGTCCGGCCTGGTGACGGGTAAACCAGGACCGTTGGACAGCTTCGCCATCGCTGGCCAAGATCGGAAATTTGTTTGGGCCGATGCGACGATAAAAGGCGATTCAATCGTCTTATCAGCTGAGGGAATCAGTGAGCCTGAAGCCGCTCGCTACGCCTGGGCTATGAACCCGTCCAAGCGGAATTTGCTCTACAATAGCGAAGGGCTTCCCGCATCCCCGTTCCGAACAGATGATTGGGCACTGTATGATGCCGAAAACTACGTTCCCGCCCCTCAAGATAAACCGGTAAAGCCAGATGGGTACTCGCAATCGGAGGTTCGGCGCCCGAAGATGACGCAGTGAGGAGCGCCTAGTCTCTTCATATCTGGGCTTAATATTCTGCTCCCGCTGAAGCGGGACCAGGTTTTAGGATAGCAGCAATTGTTCCCACTACCTCGAAAAATGGCCTGCCGGGGCTTGGCTAGTGATGTTATCCATCAACCGCTGAAGTCTTTGTCGGGCGGCATCGGCCTCCAGGCCTGAGGCGGGATATTGCTCGAGCCAGTCATTGGGAACATCGTATAGTTCGCCGGTCGAATAAAGCTTCCATCGTTGGTCACGGATGAAGCATCGGAACGGCCCAGACTCTAATCCGTTTCGAGAGTAGGACATAAACAGCCATTTACGGTCTTGATCCAGCTTACCGTCGAATAGGGGCATTAGGCTTTGGCCGTCCGTGCCACTTGGTATACGAGATCCGGTGACATCGCCGATTGTTGGCAAGACATCGGCAAAACTAACGAGCCGATCGATTTTGGTACCGGGTTGAATGCGACCCTTCCAATTGGCAACAAAAGCAACCCGCGTTCCGGCATCAGTCATCTTGCCTTTGCCGCCTTGAACCAAGCCGCGACCGGGGAACGGCGAATGGATAGCAGTGTTAGTTCCGTTGTCTCCGGTTATCAGGATGAGCGTATCCTCCCGGAGACCGGTTCCGTCGAGCTTGTTGACTATTCGACCGATGACCTTGTCCATGTAGAAGACCATTTCCTGAAAATGGTCGCGCGGATCCCGGCTCTTGTCTTTCTTTCCCCAATCCGGGCTTAGTGGTGTCGGATCGAAGGGATCGTGGACGAGAATCATCGGATAGTAGATTAGAAATGGCTTCGACTGCTTTTGCTCGATGTAGTCGACGATGTAGTCGGTAACCACTTCGGGACCGTAAGCGCCATTCAGTTTGGGAACGACTTTCCCGTTCTTGAAAAGCCGTGGCGACCTATAACGGGATCCTTTGTCCTTAAATATGGGATACTCTGATGTACTTTCGTTACCGAGCGTAAAGTGCCAGAGAAGGTAATCGTCGAAGCCGGCCTGAAAAGGACCATCCAAGTTTTCCGGGGACAACTGCCACTTGCCAGCTATCATAGTCGAATAGCCGTTAGCTTTGACCATCTTGGCGAAGTTTGGCTCCGCAAGATCGAGGACGCGGAATTCCTTATAGTTCCGGAAATTGTAGCGACCGGTCATAATCTTCACTCGTGAAGGCGTACAGATGGGCTGTGAATAGGCTTGAGTGAATAGGGCTCCCGTTTCGGCTAGCCTATCGATGTTCGGGGTCGAATAGAACGAACTCCCGTAGGCTCCATAACACTCGAATCCAATGTCGTCGGCCATGATGACGATGACGTTTGGGTTGCGACCCCAGAGGGTCACGATGGATGCTAAAGCAATAAGGGAAAAGATTAGGGCGCGCATAGGAAATGTGATCTGTTCTAAAAAAATGGGGCGGGTCTATAATGAAAGCGGGCAGAAGTCTTACATCGAGCATATCAGAATAATCAACTTTAGACGTCGTTGCGTACTGCATTGAGCCGCAGGTGCTCCAGCAAAAGTTTCAATCCCTGAATCTTGGAAATCCTTAACTTGGCCTTCTGGGATGCCGTCTAGAAACGCGTTTTGAGTTTTTGAAGAGCGGGCCAATCAGTACGAGGAGTCTCGCTCAAGCCGATACCTTGCAGGTGGTGGGCCATCGCTCGGGCTTCAGCGTTGGCGACCAGGTATTACTTTGGCTGGCAACCACGTAGCGCGTAAGTGCTCCCTAAAGGCGGCTCGTCGACGACCGCCACGTTTTGACCCGCTTCGTTGAGCGAGGAAATTGCGAAGTAGGCGGATGTGCCTGAACCGATAACGATGGTGTCGAAGGATTTTGAAGACATGATCTGATGGGGGGTTGGTTACTTGGAACGCCACAGTGACGAACGCGAGATAGTTTCGCATGCGCGATCTCAACATTTGTAGGGATATCCGAGTCTTTGCTTTCCTACTCAGAAGCGAGGCCAAGCGCATCCTGAACGGCCAGTACCCAGCCCTCTGGACCAATGGCCGATATGCGCTTCAGGTTGTCGACATCCATCTCGTTCCAATCGCCCCTTGGAGTTTGCACTAGATAGGGATGGTCTACCGAATCGAGCATTTCGAAATCGTTGGCGCTGTCGCCGATGCCAATCGAGTGCCAGCGATCTCCCATCATCGCCCCAAAACCATCGACCACAATTTTGAGAGCCCGCCCCTTGTTGCAGTCAATCGAGGTGACCGTGTGGAAACGCCCTCCGGGTAGGCAGTGTAAGCCCATGGGCTGAAAGGCTGCGTTTATGTTGCTCCAGGTTTCCGCATCTAGGGAAGCTGTGAGCGTTTCGCTAAAGTCGCGATTTCGGGCTCGGCGGGCTCCTTCCTCATCCAAGCCAGTGATTTGGGATAGTTCCCTGTCGGAAAATTCGTGATACGGTTTGAGATCGATATCGAGGGCGTTGGATATGCTTCCGAGCTGCCTGCGAATGAATTCCGAGGTTTCGCCCAACCCGATCAGGCGTCCACCATCCTTGATTTGCTTTGCTGGCAGGTCTTCAAGTATACCGATGGAATCAGGAATGTAAATGCCAGCTCCGTTCTCGACGATGCATGGAAAGGTTAATCCGATGGCGTCCATCAAGACGAGTTGCTCTTCGATCGTTTTGGACGAGCAAAAGACGATGGGCACTCCCCGATTGGCAATGTCGCGAGCCATGGGAGTGGCGATTTTTGGCGAATAGGTATCGAAGTCGATAAAGGTGCCATCGAGATCGGTAAATATGATGTTCGATCCCATTTGGATTTCAAGAGGGGCTGGACGTCAGGCCCGCACCGTCACCGCATTGAAGTTGAGGGCTTCATCACATCCTGCTAGGAACGTATCCAAATCTAGCTGTGAAAGAGATGGATACTTGCGAACGGGCGCGATGACTTCCGGCGATTCTTCGCCGCGACGGGCTTCGACATTCTCCATGATCTCTCGCTTAAGCAGCTCGGGACATAGATCGGAGTGATAGATTACTGAAAGGGATGCGTCGATCATGTCCTCAACATGGTCGTCCCCTTTCGACTCGTGCATATGCGGGTTGCGAGACTCTAGTTGGCAGATCGTAATGTTCTCCTGCATCGATTCCGTTTCGTCTGAATCGATGATGCCTCCATACTTTTCGAGCAAATTGATGAAGTGATTGGTCTCTACCGCATAGCCCGCTGCGTATTCGAGTTTTAATGCCAGATCGACAGTTAAGGCGTGTTCGCCAGCGTTTCCCGTTTTTACGATTTCAGTTTCGAAACCGCTGAAGTGAGTTAGCAGCCGATTCAGCATCATGTTGGAGTTGACTGAACTTCGCCCCCACTTGGCGAAGAACAAGCTGCTTTCCATGATCTTGGGTTTCGAATGCCAGGATATACGCACAAATGTGTTGGAAGTCTGGTTCATGGCGAATCCGGCTGCGTATTCATAAACGTACTCCAACACGGCTCCAGGAAAATAGTTGTCGCTGTCTACGAATCCCAAATATTTTTTCCCTAGCCATTTCGCCATCAACGTACCGACAATCATGCCTTCAGCCTTGCCTGAGCGGACAAGCCCTTTCTCGTCGATGAGATCGGCATAGCCCGCATCGACGAATGCTTTGGCTAGACCGGGATCTTTCTGATGGACCACCAGAATCTTTTTCCCAGTGAACTTCCCGTAGTTTTCCAAGGCCTCTTTCTCGAGCTTGAATCGATCAACCGGTCCGCGAGGGCTGTTGGACACAACAATGACCTGACAAGGGCTAGGAATGCCGACAAGCACTCCTTCGATCAATTTCAAGCGCTCGTTTTTGACCGGAACGACAATAGCCATCTCCCTCATGCGGTCGTACAGAACCTCTGAGGGGATCCGCTCGATCACGCTATCCTGACCATGCATGCCTTCCCCGCCATCAAGTTCGTAAACCTTTTGTAGGCCATAGATTTGCAGGGAGCCGATACGCTCGCATTCTCTTGGTATTTCTATTCTCATAGGGCTTTTGATCGTTTTTAAGCGCCAGTGAGCGCATCTGCACATGAGCAGATCGAGTGCCAAGCGGCTTTTGGGGCGAGACCGTTGCTTGCACGTTGCGTAAGTGTAAGCGAATTAGAAAGGGGGCTCGAATTCGCCATTCTTGCATGCGCTCCGTCCTCGATAGGCGCGAGACGTGCTTTAGCAAATTGATTCTCGATTCGAGTCAGCTGAAGCAGCCAGTACGGATTCGAAAAGACATTTCTGCTCAATGAAAACCCAAAATCTAGAAAAACCCTGGACTGACGTTGAACTGGATCAACGGGCGATCGCCATCCTTCGCGAGAATGAATGGGGGGATTACACGCTTCCTACCTGGGGCCTTTACCCGTATCAATGGAACTGGGACAGTATGTTTGTGGCTCTCGGATTTTCGGAGTTCGATCTTGATAGGGCCTGGAGGGAAGTGGAAACCTTGTTTCAGGGCCAATGGAACAACGGCATGGCTGCCCACATTGTTTTCCGACGAGATGACCCCAGCTACTTCCCAGGCCCGAAGATTTGGAATTCGGGCCAGAATCCACCAACATCGGGATGTTCTCAGCCTCCGGTAGCGGCGACGATTGTCCGAGATCTTTATGAAGCTGATCCAGAAGACGGTTTGCCATGGCTAAAAATGATTTTCCCGAAACTGATGGCGTGGCATAGGTGGTTTCACACAATGCGTGTGATCAGTGGAGGTTCTGCGATCGCGGTCACCCACCCTTGGGAATCTGGGCGCGACAACTCGCCCGATTGGGATCGCACCTTAGCCAATGTAGACCCATCCGGAATCGCTCCCTACGAGCGCCGCGATATCGAGCATGTCGATCCCGCCATGCGACCGACGAATGAGGAGTATGATCGGTATATTAAGCTGGTTGAGTATGGCGTCGAATCGGGATGGGACCATGCTCACATTACTCGAGAGGGGCCCTTCGCCGTAGCGGATCCAGGCGTATCCTTTATCTTGATGCGTTCTGATAAGGATCTGCTGGAGCTGGCCAAGATCCTGAATGCCGAAGATTCGGTAAAGGAAATTAAGTCCTGGCTCTATCATGCGGAGGAGGCTACCGACTACTTGTGGTCGGAGGAACTGGGAGCCTATGCGGCCCGCGACCTGCGGACGGATGAGCACGCGAGTGGCGTTTCTAGTGTGGCGTTCTTATCTTATTACGCGGGAGTTTCCACCCCGCGAAGGGACGCTAAGTTACAAGCGACTTTGAGACGCATCTTGAAAGCGACAAGATTTAGTTTGCCGAGCTTCGATCCTGAGCATCCCAAATTCGATGCTCGACGCTATTGGCGCGGCCCCGTTTGGGCCATAGTCAACTACATGGTAGCTCGTGGGCTTTCCGAATACGGATTCGAAAGAGAAGCTCGGAAGCTGCAGGTCGATACCCGCGACGCGATCCGAGAATCCGGATTCTACGAATATTTCAATCCGATCAATGGAGAAGGGGCGGGAGGCAACCAGTTTGCCTGGACAGCAGCTATCTGGCTGGCCTGGGCATCGCCCAAGACGGAATGATAGTCGCCGGAAACGGTTTCGATCATTTCAGAATACTTCGTTACAGGCTAATTTTAAATGGTAGGGCTGACTATCCCTAGCCAGCCGAATTATGAGGGGCTTTCTGGAGCGGCTGACTAGGGATAGTCAGCCCTACCATCACCTTAACGTTCGAAACGAAATTGTTGGACGCTTCCCGAGAGAAGTGATCGTCCCCTAAACCTTCGATTGCCAATCAGCAAAATCGATTCATAGTGGCTGGCTATGATTTCTTTGCCTCGATCAATAGCTTTTATCGGATTGTCCGGGTTCATTGGATTGCAGACGTATGCTATGGAAGCCCCGACAGTCGTGGAGACCGACGATACGATCGTCATCCAATTTGGAGATAATCCTGCGGTGACCTACCACAAAGCGCTTGTGCCCCCGCCAATTGGGGTAGATCCGATTTACACGCGGAGCGGCTTCATTCATCCGGTTCGATCGCCCAGTGGCGAGGCAGTTACGGGCATACATCCTGATGATCACTATCATCACCTCGGCTTGTGGCACGCTTGGGTGAAAACGAAGGTCGATGGTCAAGACATCGACTTCTGGAATTTGAAGGAGAAGACCGGGGCTGTCCGTTTTGCCCGAACCCTATCCCTACTGCAAGGAAGCGATGTGGCTGGCTTCACGGTGGAGCAAGAGCATGTTCTGTATCCGGGCGATCCTAATAAGGAAAGCGTTATGCTGAAAGAGCAATTCACCGTGGAAGCCCGATACGTCGATGGAGCTTACGAGATTGACTACATCACGGTGCAAAAGAATATTTCCCAATGGTCATTGAAAATGCCCGCATATCGCTATGGCGGGACGATAGCCTATCGGGCCCCCCATCACTGGGATAAGACCAATAGCGACTACCTGAGCTCGGAATGGAAAACGCGTATTGATGGTCACACGACACGCGCACGTTGGATTGCCATGTGGGGTCAGCGCGATTCGGGAGAGGGATATGATACCTTCACGATACTGTGCCACGATGAGAATCATGATGCTCCCCAGAGAATGCGGGTGTGGCCGCCGTCATCCAACAATGGAGCCATCTTTTTCAATTACGTGCCTGCTCAAGAGTTTGATTTCGAGATCAAGCCCGGCCAAGTATCCATAATGCAGTACAGGCTTGTTGTGGAAGAGGAGCGCCCCAATCCTTACACGATTGATCAGAGATGGCGTCGGTATACGGAGTAGGAGACTGCTCCTGAAATATTATTATTCCCCAATCTGTATCTCCCTGATCCAGCTACGTTGCAACAATTATGGGCGAGCTTATCAATCTAGTCATTGCCTTTGCTCTGGCGACGATCCTACTGGTCGCAGTAGGTATTGTATGGGATATTCAAATGCGAAAGAAGCAGCGAGATGCCCAAGCTAAGGATGAAAAAGATCACGGAGATCCAGGCTGGTAGTTCGCTTAATCTCTCACATAGGGACTCCTGTTTGCCCCTGCGTCTTTTTGCGAACCTTTAACGTCCGTCGCCCGTGTAGATAATTTTCCCGTCAATGGGGGCTTGCGGCCAAGGCGTTGTTCCCGGGGCCCATTCTTTTGGTTGAGTAGCGCGAATGCGACGGATCTCCTTCTTGACCCATTCGGGAGCGTTAGCGTTTTCCTCTTCACCATATACCCAGGGAAGGGCGGGCGACATTAGTCGGGAAACGTCCGGCATTGGAGGCCGTTCGGCGCCTGCTTGGGTAACTCGTCTTGAAAGGCGATTAACGATCTGCGGATGTTCGCTGGCTATGTCTTCGCTCTCGGAAGGGTCTATGACGACATTGTAGAGCTCCTTGCCGATCAGCTTGTAGTCGCCCATGCGAATAGCGGGGAAGCGGACGCTTCCTGAAACTTCGTATATGATCTCATTGCGCGGGCTGGATGCATTAGTGAAAATCGTATCGGTCATATCGATACTGTCGACCGCTCGTTTTTGCCGATGGCTCCCTTTGCCGAGAGTGATAAAGGTGCTGTAGAGGTCGACGATGTGCATCATTCCATCATTGGACCCGCCAGCTTCCAGATTTCCAGGCCATCGAAAGACGCATGGCACTCGAACTCCGCCTTCGTAATTGGTGTTTTTGTGGCCCCGGTAGGGGGCGTTCATTTCGTCTCGAAGCCCCCCATTGTCGTTGGCGAAAATAACCAGGGTGTCCTCCTTGTATCCATATTGGTCGACTGCTCCAACGATGCGGCCGACGGCATCGTCGAGGCATTTCAGGGCCGCATAACGTTTGTCGTATTTGTCGGTGTAGCGAGGAATCTCCTCGAGGGGGCCGTGAATGGCGTTAAAGGCCACGTAGAAGAAGAAGGGCTTTTTGCTATGCTGGCTATTCTTGTGTTCGGCAATGAGTCTTACCGTTTCGTTGGCAATGAGGTCGGTGGTGTAACCATCCTCGTAGAGCGGCTCCTGATTCCGGTGCCAGTCGTACACCGCGAAGCGGGCTGGGGCATTATGGGGAATCGTGTAGTTGTTATAATCGATTCCCCAAGCGTAATGACCATACTGATGCATGAAACCTTGGCCCATGGGTAAGTGCTCCGGAAGCCACTCGCCACAATGCCACTTGCCGATCAATCCGGTAAAATAGCCAGCCTGTTTGAGAGCTTCGGCAATCGTGCGTTCTTCTGTATCCAATCCGTGAATTCTTCTTGTTTCTTCCCCTTCAGCATTGCGCTCTAAGGTTAGCCCTAGATTCTTCAAATAGCTCGGCTTGCCGAAATCTTCCGAGCGCCAATCGCTCCAGGTGCGAAATGCATAGCGCCCAGTTAGAAACGCCGCCCGGGTCGGGGCGCATACGGCGTGGACATAGAATTGGGTCAAGTTGGTTCCCTCGTCTCGGAGACGATTGATGTGAGGCGTAATATCCGGATCGAGGCCATTGAATCCGACTTCGTTCCATCCCATGTCGTCCGCCAGGATAAAGACGATATTGGGACGGCTGCCTTTGACATTGCTATTGGCGAGAGAAGCTGTGGCGGCAAGCAGGAGGGCCACCAATGTTAAAAGGGTGCGATAGGAAAGAATCGAAGAGACCATCATCGTTCGGATAATGAGGACCAATTCGGATCCGTGTCAAAGTTGGATCCGC
>CAZFUD010000121.1:0-12102 GCA_964521705.1 uncultured Opitutaceae bacterium
CGATTTACCTAGCATGCAAACTATTGCGTTAGCTGGTTTGATTATCTCTCGTAGGCAAAACCATTGAAAAGGTTGCTCCTTTCCCCTCCTCACTTTCCGCCGATAGCTGGCCGCCGTGGGCTTCTACAATCATCTTGCTTTGGAACATGCCGATACCGATACCCTGCTGCTTTGTTGTTTGAAATGGTCGGAACAGCCGTTTTTCAAGAAACTCAGGGCTCATTCCACACCCATCATCCTTCACCCTTAAATAGAGGTGTCTGTCTTCTACGCCAGTTTCTATTTGTATGACGCCCCTTTGATTCATGGCCTCGTTCGCGTTTATAAGAAGATTGATCAGCACTTTCGCCAGCTGCTTTGTGTCGATGGGAACTTTAATCGGGCAATTCAGGGAGCTACGAATCTCTATTTCAGGGGGAGTTTCCCAAGTGGAAAGCGTGGATTGCACGAACCCGTCGAATTCGTAGGGCCTGGGATCAATATCTAAATCTTTCCGGACTGTTCCGAGACGCTCAATCAGCGTATTGATTCTATCCCCAGTCCGAGAAATCCCCCTGAGAGCATCCATCCGGAATTCAGGCTTATCCCAATGCAGTGGGAGGTTCTTCACCATGATGCTCAGAGTTGAGGCCGCGTTTTTAAGATCGTGCACAAAAAATGCCGCCATTTTTTGAAAGGCTTCCAGCTCGCGATTCTCGATTAGCCTTCTCGATAGCTGAAGATAGAGCAAACTAGAAGCTGCGTGGTGGCCGACGCTGGCCAGAACGTCGAACTCCTCCTCTGAAAAGGGAATGCCAGCTACGCGATCCCCGAGGACCACCACGCCGAGAAGCGATTCTCTAGCGATCATTGGCACGCAAATTCTTTTACCACCATGCTCGAATTTCCGTGGATTCAAACGAGCGAAATTTTGGACCCACGGTTCTGAATTGCCCTCGAGATAGATGGGTCGCGAATCGAGCGCAAAACTCGCTTTCAGTCCCTCGAGGTCCTGCTCGCTAAGTTGGTCATGCGTTGCGCTGTGATCGGCGAGAATAGTCGATGCTTGCAGACGTAGATTGGCGCCATTTTCCTCGAATAGCCACACGCTTACCGAAAGGGCCTCGAAAGTCTCGCTGCTGAGCTTGGCGATTGAATCGCAGATACCCTCCTGCGCAAGCGGCTTTGCGGTCTCGTCGGTGAAGCGTTTCCAAAGAGTCCGATAGTCGTACTTGGGGCGTCTAAAGTGGCGACTCACGAATTGCTTGATATGGAGTCGAAAGCGATCTGATTGCGTCAGCACGGCGAGGGCCAGAAGAGCCACCAGTATGCCCAGCGCTTTTACTGGAAAAGCGGTATCGCCACTACCAATGTACGCCACAGCTTGTGCAAATAGGCCGATGGTAAAAAGGTAAGCTCCGGCCAATATGATGGTTATGGAACTACTGATGACTTGATGGGAAGGATACAAATCGATGTTAAAACTGCCATCTCGTAGAAGGCCGACCATTATCAACACGACGGAGATCGCAACAGCTGCAGTACTAATCGTGTCTATTGAGGGGGCTATACTGCCGTAAATCAGGGCTTGGCTGCCGGTGTAAAACTGGGTTGCGAGAATGGTCGCGCAGCCAAGCAGCACGTATTTGACTCGCCAGCGAAGGGTGCCGACGGCGGCTCTATAGGTTCGCTCCAAGTTCATCAGGGCCACCACGGAACCTGCGACGACCATCAATTGGATTATCTGTCCGGCAAAGCCAAGGGTGATGGTGTTCGAGTTATACGGACCCGAAGGGCTCAAAATAATGTACTCGTGGGGCAGAAAAATGAAGACCAGAGGAGGTAGGGCCAGAACCAGTGCGATGGAGCGCCGCCAGTTGCCGATAACGCCTTGGCCGCGAGCGTAAAAGAGGCTAAACAGGAACCAAGTGCAGGGTAAAAAAGACAGAGCGAGCAATTGAACTCGGTGCCAGGTGGCTACGGCACTCGAATTGCTGGTGCTCTCGCCCATGGCTATGGCCATAGACTCCACCAGCATTAAAGCGGCAGCTATAGCCAATACCAGCAAAGCGATTGGTCTTTGCTTTCGGAACCAAGCTACATAGACGCAGGCTATCGTCAGGCAGCCAGACAGAAAGGAAGCGGAATATGCTATAATTGCATGAGATTCAACCATAGGGGATCCAAAAGATACGGGATTTGCGTGTGATCTGCTGGCAGCAATAGCCCATTTATTTACGGACGAAAGATGGAGACATTAAAAGTTGTGGAAAATCAGGCTAAAATTCAAGGAACTCCACTACGAGAGGCAATCGAGATGCTTCAGTGAATTTCTCAGAGAGTCTAGCGAAACAAAAAGGCCGCTGCGTAAAGCAGCGGCCTTTGGAAATGGGATTGGAAGGGCCCGAGGGCTACTTTCTCAACCGTCTTGCGAGGCCGGCGAGGCCAAGCATACTTAGTCCGAGCAGGGCGGCAGTGTGGCCAGAGTCCGGCACGCTGGTAGTGGACGAGAATGTGATCGAGGTGTCCCCTCCGGATGTGCTCAGCTGGAAGGTTCCCCCGAAGTCATCTTGACCGGCGGCGGTCGATTTAGCTGTACCTCTACCTTGGATGATGATGGCTTCGCCAACCACTGAATTTAAGGTTATTGTTTCCAAATCGAAGGAGTAGGTGACTCCCCCATCGGTAACAGACCAGAAATTTGATATTGCCAAATTTCCTGTGTAGCCGACGGAAGTGAAATCAAGATTCGCGATCGTGACGCTGGTCCCGTCGGAAATCGCTGCGTAGTCTCCAGTGGAGCCCGCCAGATTCGTGGTCGCTGAAAAGTTGGTAATTTGGGTAGCGTCATCGGGTCCGGTGTTGTTTAGCGTTCCGCTACCGGTGAACTGAATGTCGCCGTTGAGTGGAGCAGCGGTGGCGCTGCTCGCCGCGATAACGCCAATGGCGATCGTGGCAAATAGTTTTAGTATGTTTAAGTTTTTCATGATTTTGTGGATAGTTAAACTTTCCAAAGGCTTAAAGCAGGTCTGGTGCCAATTCTTCGGGAAAAGCGATCCGAGATTTGTAAGATACTGGTAATTAGACATCTAAAACAAAAGATAAATAAGATTTTTTTAGAGGGCTTTCCCTCATTGTAAAGAGGTTTTACGCTTTTTCTCTATCTGTGAAGTAGATTTATGCAGCAAATTGATTATCAACTACTTACAGATCCGAGGATTTTGTAAATGATTTTGACACTTAGTCCAGACCGAACGTATCTGCGTCTGAGCGAGCCTAATATCCCCTCCCAAAAAGAATGCGCAAATGGTGAAGGCTGAGACTGGTTTCAGTCCCACCGAGCTGTAACGTCAGTGCAGGTCAGAAACCCGCGTGGTAGCAAGCAACGCAGATGAAGCCCGTTTCGGCCCCGTCCCGTAGGGGATGTGTCTCGGAATCCAACTTCGCAGCGTTCGCCAATTCCAGACGACACGGGTATCTTCAGGCATTGGCCGTCTCGTACTGTTTGGATCTGTGAGAGCACCATTCCGATCATTCTTTTTTGGAGATGGTATAATTCGATCGACCCTCAGCGAGGGGCTCTTAGCCCTAGGCCGCATCTCAAGAGCGAGATTAGACTTTCCTTCAGAGTGCTCAGGTTTCGCCTAATTTTTCGAAAAAGCACTGCAGTATATTCTGCAATCGAGATGCTTCAGCTAATTTCTCAGAGAGTCTAGCGAAACAAAAAGGCCGCTGCGTAAAGCAGCGGCCTTTGGAAATGGGATTGGAAGGGCCCGAGGGCTACTTTCTCAACCGTCTTGCGAGGCCGGCGAGGCCAAGCATACTTAGTCCGAGCAGGGCGGCAGTGTGGCCAGAGTCCGGCACGCTGGTAGTGGACGAGAATGTGATCGAGGTGTCCCCTCCGGATGTGCTCAGCTGGAAGGTTCCCCCGAAGTCATCTTGACCGGCGGCGGTCGATTTAGCTGTACCTCTACCTTGGATGATGATGGCTTCGCCAACCACTGAATTTAAGGTTATTGTTTCCAAATCGAAGGAGTAGGTGACTCCCCCATCGGTAACAGACCAGAAATTTGATATTGCCAAATTTCCTGTGTAGCCGACGGAAGTGAAATCAAGATTCGCGATCGTGACGCTGGTCCCGTCGGAAATCGCTGCGTAGTCTCCAGTGGAGCCCGCCAGATTCGTGGTCGCTGAAAAGTTGGTAATTTGGGTAGCGTCATCGGGTCCGGTGTTGTTTAGCGTTCCGCTACCGGTGAACTGAATGTCGCCGTTGAGTGGAGCAGCGGTGGCGCTGCTCGCCGCGATAACGCCAATGGCGATCGTGGCAAATAGTTTTAGTATGTTTAAGTTTTTCATGATTTCTATGTTTTTAACGAAGCTGTTTTTGTCACAGCCGATTGAATCGGAGTCTTTGCAGCTTTAATGCCAACATTCTGGATGAGCCGCTATATATCGGGCAAAACATTGATAATCAGAATCTTAAAAAAGCATTTTTTTTGATGATCGGGTTGGCTCTTCAGGGAGCGTAAAGAAGTTTTACACATCTAGGGGTGTATTGAAGAAAAATTTTGTAAATCTCTGGCTCTTATTATTTTAGGTGGGGTTCGTTGTTTGTAAAGAAATCCGACACCTCTTGAGAAAAGCGCGTTTTGAAGCTCGAGCCAGCAGAGAGGGAGCCTTCTCGGGAAGCGTTGCGATTCTGAAGCGGCCCCCCGCTCGGCTCATCTGTCAGTGATGGCGAGTAGCTGCAGAATATGGAAAAATCGAAAGCGGTGTCCCATTGGGGGCGATCTCAGAGTCTTTCGATCGCACTCTTGGCATCCGATTCCTCATCTCCAATCAAGCCCAAGCTGAGGGCTTTTTCGAAAGCGTTCCTGGCCTCAGTATTCATCTCAAGTGCTTCATACGCTTTCCCGAGGTGATATGCCACCGATGGGTCGGCCAATTTTTTGCTGCTTTCTTCAAGAAGATCCCTGGCAAACGAAAAGTCGCCTTTTCGGTAGGCAATCCATCCCAGGGTATCAGCGACGGCAGGATCGTTGGGGGCCAACTCACGGGCCCGAAGAGCGATTAGGAAGGCATCCTCGATGTCCCCAGACTTATTACTCAGAAGGTAGGCTAGGTTGTTCAATGCTTTGTAATGATTGGAGTCGATTTTCAATACGGCATTATATTGCTCCATCGCGTTGGTGTAGTCCGAACTTTGTTCGTGCAAATTCCCCAGACTGAAAATCGCTTCCACATCATCTGGATTGGCGGCGATTACCCCATTGAGTGTCGCTTGCGCCGCCGCTAAATCGCCAGTGGCAAGGTAGGTTTGGGCGAGGGCGTAGGAAGCTGGCCTAAGGGTCGGATCGAGAGTTAATGCCCGTTTAAGTCGGAAGATTCCGGCCTGTGAATCATTTTGGGCGAGGGCCAACTTGCCGCTGAGAAATTGCAGAATAGCAGAATCAGGCTCTTTTTCGATGAGCGGAGCTAGCCGATCGCTGGCGATATCGAATTTCTTTTCGCTGGCCTCGAGGAGCAGTACCCGCTCTAGGGCTGGTATGTACGCAGGGTTGCGTTCGAGCGAGGTTTCGAGAGATTTCCGTGCGATAAGGGTATCGCCAAGCTCAATCTGAAGCAAGGCTGCTTGGTAAGGTAGTGCAGGGTCATTGGGGATTTTTTCGGCCAAAGAAAGATAGAGTTCGATGGCTTCAGAAAAGTTCTTTTCCAAGGCGTATCCTCTGGCGAGAAGAATGCTCGCTTGATGATTATCGGGAGCTATCTCGACCACCTTAAGCAATCTGGCTTCAGCACTACCGAAGTCTCCTTGACCGATTTCAAGATTCGATAGGGTCAAAAGAGCTTCGACGTGGTCGGGTTGCAAAGAGAGTGTTTTGAGAAGGCTGCTACTGGCTTGCAGAGGTTGATCGTCGGCAATCAAGGCTAACGACAGGGCGTAATGGCCGCCTGCGAAATTGGGATATCGCTGCGTTACGATCTTCATTCGGTTCACGGCAGATGCGGTATCACCCAGTCTCAAATCCAATTGGGAGGCGAGCATCGCAATCTCAGGGCTCATCGGATCCAATTGCTCGGCACGTTTCGTCAATTCCAGAGCATCGTCTTCGGATCCTTCGATAGCATAAAGGCGGGCTCTGGCCAAAAGGCCGGGCACAAAGTCAGGATAGTTGGCCGCTACGCGCTCAATCATAACTTTGGCGTCTTGCTGGTTACCTGTTTGCATCTTGAATTGAGCGTGCACCAGAATGAAGTTCGGTTTTCCTGCTGTGCCGGCAGAGGCAGCGGAAAACGATTCTTCGGCAGCTTCCAGATCTTGTTTTGCCCAAAGAAGGTTCCCCATAGCGAGATGGGCAAGCGAGTAAGATGGATCGATTTGGATGGCTCGTTCCAAAATGGCGACTGCGGCATCCAAATTGCCCGACGATGCATCCAGCATTGCGAGTGCAGTCGTCGCACCTACGGATTCTCCCTGGCTAGCCAAGTTCTCCAGTATCGAGCGGGCCTCGTCTGAGCGACCAAGCTTCAGGGCCGACGATTGCAGAGCGGAGAGGGCGTACTGATTAGTGGGATCCTTCGCCAGTAAATCTTTGGCAGCCTTCCAGAGATTCTCTGGGGGCTCGATTTGAGATTGAAGTGATAAAAGCGGGCCCAGGAATTTGGTATTCTCAGGGTCAATCTGAGTAGCTTGCGAAAGGAAGGGAAGGGCTAATCGCTGACGTCCTTGCTCGAAGTAAATTAGTCCAAGCTGGCCTGAAGGCTCGGCGACGGTTGAGTCGATTTGTAAGGCATTTTTGTACTCTATCTCAGCCTCTCGAAAGTCTCCATTAGCGAAATGCTTTTCCGCCTTAGCCATGTGTCTCTCGAGCCTTGATTGTGAAGAGCAGGCAGTCGTTGCGATCAAGAGCGTTGCCGCGGCTAGTGTGAAACCGACAGTTTTGGGCAAGAGTTCTCTCCTCATGCCGATAAAGTTGGGGAAAAGGCTATTCATTGCGATTAAAAACGGCTCAGCAGGGCCGAGGTTTAGGTTAAAATTTCCTGAGGCGGCGGGCTAGGAAATCGGGAAAAGCGTGGAGAAGGAGGCTCAGCCTTCGGCTAGGCTGCCAAATTTAGGTCTGAATTTTTGCCCTGTCGCTTTGAGCATCTTTGATCTAAAGCGAAGGCGTAAATCGGAGAACGTTTCATAGCAATGTGTGTGATCGGTTTGTAGTTAGAAGAATTAAGCCGTAAAGGAAACAAAGATCGCAAAGTTTTTTGAGTTTGTTGATGATGTGCGATTAGGAGTTTAAAAAATCATTCACGGGCGTCCGTCCCGTTCGCTCAATTTAAAAGCACTTAATCTTGGCCTATTTTAATCGCCAAGAAATGTTTCGGGATACCTTCGTTGGGCGTGCATTACCTTCGGTGTGGATTGTCTGGTTGCAGACCCTTATTTTTTATAATTATAATGTGAAGCTCCCTATTTCAGCCTCGGCTGATTATGGTTATCGAGAATTAGCAATAAGAAAATTTTAATGGCCTTGGCATATCCGCAAACGCTCCATCAAAGCTCTAGCGCCGACGCTACGCTTTGATTACTTGCCCAGGTTCGATCTCCAAACCCGTCATTGCATTCCGAGTATCGACGATTGATGGACACCAATCTGCTAATTGCAAATAATCGACTGCTTCGTGAGAAGTGGAGATGACCACCGTGTCGAAACTTTCGAGACTACGCTTATCCCAGGTGATGGACTTTGTGCCGGCCCAATGAGCGTGTTCACGAGTCATTGGTATGACAGGAAGGTGCGGGTCGTAATATGCGACTTCAGCTCCTTTGGCTTGGAGCTTGTCCAAGAGAATATAACTAGGCGATTCGCGGTCGTCGTCGACGTTCGGCTTATAGGCTAAGCCCAGAACGAGGATCTTGCTGCCGTTGATGGACTTCTGCTGTTTGTTGAGAGCATCCGATACTTTGCCAATCACGTAGTCCGGCATGGCGGTATTGACCTCGCCTGCTAGCTCGATGAAGCGCGTATTGTGCTCGTATTCGCGAGCCTTCCAGGTGAGGTAGAAAGGGTCGATGGGAATACAGTGGCCGCCCAGGCCGGGTCCGGGGTAGAAGGGCATAAAGCCGAAGGGCTTTGTCTTCGCGGCATCGACGACTTCCCAGATGTCGATATCCATGGCGTCGAAAATAACCTTCAACTCATTTACCAGCGCGATATTGACGGAACGGAAGATATTCTCCGTCAATTTGGTGGCTTCTGCTGCTCGGCAAGTGCCGACAGGGACCATAGTTTGGATGGCCTTTGAGTAGAGTTCGATTGCCTTGTCCTGACAAGCCGGTGTGTATCCGCCCACGACCTTGGGGATGATAGCCACCTTGCTGTCCGGATTACCCGGGTCTTCGCGTTCCGGTGAGTAGGCCAGATGAAAGTCCGTACCCGCGGTCAAACCGGAGCCCTTTTCCAGGACTTTGCGCATTTCCGTGTCCGTGGTACCCGGGTAAGTCGTCGATTCTAGGGTGACCAGGGTCCCAGCTTGCAAGCTCGGGGCAATTGCCTCGGCTGAATTGAGTACATAGGAAATATCCGGCTCCCGGTTCTTGTTAAGCGGGGTGGGGACGCAAATGATAGCTGCCTGGCATTCGGCAACGCGCGAGAAATCGGTAGACGCTTCGAAATTGCCGTTTTCCACCATCTCGCCGATCGCTTGCGATCCGATGTGCTTGATGTAGCTCTCCCCCCGATTCAGCAATTTAGCCTTTTCAGAATCGATGTCCAGCCCGAGCACTTCGATCCCGGATTTGGCGAATTGAATAGAAAGCGGGAGCCCAACGTATCCCAGTCCGATGATGGCAGTTTTCATAAAATCTAATTAATTGGATGTAGGTTCTTACTCAAAAGCCAACGCCAGAATGGGCAATAACTTAACTCAAACGAATCAATGATTCGTTTGGATGTTCTATTTATATTTGGTGATCGAACCGAAAAACTATTTAAGAAAAGCTAGTTGTTTCACTTTGCGAGTCAGCGATCCACGATTTTGATTTCAGCCTCGAGGCAATCGCAAGTTTCTATGGGTTTGAGTAGGGCTCGTTCCGAACATCATCCAAGCTCTTTTATAATCTGGCGAGGCATATTTCGAGAAGAACCTGCCAACTCTCGCTATTCAGGTTTGAAAGTTCTTATTGCTAAAGGTGGACCGATTTTTACCCTTGTATAGTTTTTCGATATGCACTTTGCCGTTCCTTTCATTGACTACGCGGCCTTCACTCTATTGCACACGGACCCCAAGCTCTTTGCCATGGACTCCTAGAGCTTTTCAGAGAGAACGGTTTAATTTGATAACGGGTCTCTCATTTCTTTATAAATCACGAGAGGCCGGATTTTCAAGATCTCTCCGGATCGCTTTTGACAGAAAGTTAGAGGCTGTGAGCTGGGCAAATAGAAAACAAGGGGTTATGGGCGTTGCTTGTGTCGCAAGTACTGATGCAGTTTGCTTATGGCATCCGTGTAGGCAACTGGTCTGATCAATGTGCAAATAATGAGATAAGAGGACAAGCCGACTATTACTTGAACAGTAAGTAATGTATAAGTGCTTGGATTGTAAAGAAGAGAGCCGGCCAAGAACGTGCTCCCCCCCATCAACGTCGCCGCAGCCAAATAGGGGATGATATCCGACAGTTGCTCTTTGATTCGGTAGCCGATATTTTTCTTCGACCAGTAGGCGAAGAGAAAATAAGAGATTAAAGAGATGGCGATTTGCCCCCAAATAATGGATTCTAAACCCCATCTCCAAGTGAAACTCAGAAAGAGAATGCGTAGCGCATTTGTTATGAGGGAATAATGGAGATTGGCCTTGGAGTTCCCTGTAGACAAAACAACACTTCCATGAACGGCCGTAACAGGGAGGAGTATTCCAGCGAAGCAAAAGAGTTTAAGCAGGGGAGCGGTTTCATCCCATTCTTCCGTTAGGAGGATCGTTATGGTCGGCTGGGCAACCATAGCCAATCCGATCATAGTGGGAAAATTAACGAAGGAGATACTGGCAACCGACTTGCGCAGGGCGAGCTTCAGTCTGGCTCTATCATCCTGAATCATCGAAAAGGCTGGAAAAGTTATCCGATAAACGAAGCTGTTTATGACTCCGGTTGGTATTTCGCTTGTTTGGCGGGCTCTTGAGAATAAACCGAGATGTTGGGCAGAGAAAAGTTTTCCAACAACGGAATAATATAACTCGTTGCAAATCGCGTTTAACTGACCGGAAAGCAATAGATTGAAGCCGAAAGAATATAACTCCTTTAGGGAATTTAAACTGAAAGACCTAGTTGGTCGCCATGTGCTGAATTTCCATATAAAAGCCGTATTCAACAAAGTATTTAAAATCGAATGGGCAACTAGGCTCCAAACACCATACCCGAGCAGGGCGAGCGCGATAGCCGTAAAGCCGGAGATCGTCGAGGACGCGAGTTTCGATAGGAATTGGATCTTGAAATTGAGTTCCTTGTTGAGAAGCCAAGTTTGGACGTTATTTAAGGAAGTAAATATAATATTCAGGCTTAAGGCTCGAAGTAGCAATGTTAGCCTAGGTTCTTCATAGAATTTCGATACGTAAGGCGCGACCAAAATAATGGCCATTGTAAATGTCGTTCCGACCACTATGTTGAAATAGAAAATAGTGGACGTGTCCTGTTCGGACAGGTTTTTCTTTTGTACCAGGGCTGCACTAAGACCGCTATCAGTTATGCTTGTAGCGACTACTAAAAAAATCGCCAACATCGCTATTAGGCCGAAATCTTCAGGGACGAGCAATCGAGCGAGGGTGATCCCTAAAACAACCTGCAAGAATTGCAAGGAGGCGCGTTCGATCATCGACCATTTCAAACCGGTAGTGATTTTTTTTCTAAATTCACTCATCCTAAATAGGGCGGCTCTGTTTTTGTGAAGGGCCGTAGTGCGTGGGCGTGATTAAGCTCCATTAGCGTAGGAAATGACGGATTTTTCTTTTACTGTTTTGGGGTAAATTGTGGAGTATATTATTGTTTTTCCTAATGTGTGGAGTGTTAGTTGGCGGAGTTGCTATTGCTAGAACAGTTGCTGTTGAATTTGTGCAATTCTTAAAATTCCTCTAAAGAAAGATAAAAAAGGTCGCAGAAATTTTCTAAATAAAACCATATACTCTATTCACTAATCGGGATTATAGCCGTTGTAAAGGCGCCCACAGGTGAGGGCAAACAATGTTGTGGAAGAGAGCTCCCCTGGCGGAATATTTTTAGCGGATGTGCATGGCAGCGGGACGGTGGAGGTTCATGACGATAAACGCAGAGGAGAGGAGTTGAGCGGTTCGGAGATTGGAGGGCCGCATTTCCGCTTTTAAATGCCCCCTGTTCTCGAATAGGCGATTAGATAGCGTGCCGGCTGATAGACCTACTATCTCATGGAGAAAAGGTTCAAAGCTAAACCAATTTTGAGAGCCCGGAGGCTGCTTGTGTTCGGCGTTCGGCGATGACCTGCTCAAGAAATTGGTAGTTTCGATTTGTCAAATCGTGACCAGCCTTTGGGTGGTGCATGTGAGCGACGGTAGCTTCGCGAGGTAGATAGCCTAAATCAACTCCCACATGTTCGAGTCGTGCGAACAAGTCCCAATCTTCCGCACCGAAAACGCCATCGTAGCGACTGTCGAATCCATCAACGTTTTCAAAGTCTTGGCGGGATACTGCAAGGCCGAAACCAGCGGCTCCCCTCCACGATTGTGGCGTCCCCCCGGGTAAACGGTTTAGCAGGGGAAGCAGGAAGCGCCACCCTTCCCATCGATCGACGATAGCTTTAAATTTTGTATAGAATGAGAAAGCTTTGTCAGGCGGATGGGCTTTGTTAAAAATCTTATCGGTGGAATTCTTGTTAAGGGAAAAACGTCTGAGGGCGGTAACCCAACCTGGCTTATGATAGCGGGCTAGCTGATCTAGGAAGCGCGGAGGAAGCAAGATATCGTGGTCTAGGAAAAGGATGGTATTGTTTTTCGCTGCGAGAAATCCACGGTTTCGTAAGGTGGCAAGTCGCCTACCCGGATCGGCTAAGGTTAAATGTTTAATCGGATACTGGAGGCGTTCGTTGATCGAGCGAATAATTTCGCAGG
>CAZFUD010000122.1:0-5775 GCA_964521705.1 uncultured Opitutaceae bacterium
GCTACGGGGGTCCTCCTTCGCGCCCGCCTTCGCGGACAACGGCCGCACGGCGTTCCACGGTGCCGCTCGCCGCCATTCAGGGCAGTAATAGCACTCCTATGGTGGGGCAACACGGGGGGCAGGGCCAACATGGTTTTTTTTTTTTTTACCAGCCGCGTACACCCCCCGCTCCTACAACCGCAAAGCCTTCTAATCTATTTCTAACTATACCCCCCAATGAACACCAATTATGAACAGACGAAATGCCCTATCGATGCTAGCAGCTGGCGCAGGAGCTAGCCTTCTCAATAATTCCATCGGACAGAGCGATGCTATCGCCCAGCGCTATCAAGCGGCCAATCCTCACAGCGAAAAGCTTAAGATCACTAAGGTTAAGGCCATTCACACTTATCCGAACGGAACGGGGTTCGGGATCGTTAAGGTGGAGACGAACGAGCCTGGGCTCTATGGGATCGGTTGCGCTACAGGTATCCGGCGGTACAAGACGCTTACGGCCGCGATCGACGAGTATTTGGCTCCGCTACTGAAAGGGAAGGATCCCGACAATATCGAGGATATTTGGCAAACGACGAATCTGGGAACTTATTGGCGCAATGGCCCGATTCTGAATACGGCACTGGCGGGTGTGGACCAAGCTCTCTGGGACATCAAGGCCAAGCGGGCCAATATGCCTGCCTACCAGCTCTTTGGGGGGAAAAGCCGATTCGCGGTGGATACCTACGGCCATGCCAGTGGAAAGGATTTCATAGAATTGAAAGACAGTATTCAGAGCTTTCAGGATCGCGGTTTCCGGCACATTCGTATCCAGCTTGGAATTTACGGGGCTCCTCACTTGTCCAAAGGAGAACCGGACTTCAAGAAAGCCGATTTTGGCAGGCAGACGGACACGGTCATGGAGATTAGGCCTTACATGAAGATGATCCCCAAGATGTTCGAATTCGCTCGCTCGGAATTCGGAGACGAACCGGAATTTCTCCATGACATTCATGAGCTCCTTCCACCTATCGAAGCCATTAATTTGGTTAAGGAGCTGGAACAGTACCGTCCGTTCTTCATCGAGGATCCCTTCGCTCCGGAAGACAATGGCTATTTTAAGATGCTGCGCGAGCAGACTTCCTGCGCCATCGCCATGGGAGAGCTGTTCAACAATCCCCACGAGTGGGTGAATCTCATCACAGACCGCCTGATCGATTTCATTCGTATCCACATTTCTCAAATAGGGGGAATCACGCCCGCGATAAAAGTGGCTCGACTAGCTGAGTTTTTCAATGTTCGCACTGCTTGGCATGGACCGGGAAATACGTCTCCCGTTGGCCACGCAGGCAATGCTCACATTGATCTCTCGATCTGGAACTTCGGCATTCAAGAGCAAACCGATTTTAAGGAGGAGACCTTGGAAGTCTTTCCGGGCACGCCTACGATTGAGAATGGATACATGCACATTAACGATGCTCCTGGATTCGGTATCGACATTAACGAGGAACTAGCGGCCAAATACCCCTTGCCCGAAGAGCCTTGGTATCGGCCGACTGTACGGCGTCCCGACGGGACGGTTGTGCGGCCCTAAGTTGGAGAGTATTTTTTATTGAGATCGACCGGCTGTATCACCCGGAACCGAAGCAAATTGGATGCTTTCCATTTCGAGTCGAATGAGGGGTTGAATTGTAAGTACAACTACATGAATCCGTTAGGAATGAGAAATAACGCTATCACTATTGCGGTAGGCTTTGTGATCGCGTTGCTGTCTATTGCCCAAACCAAAGCTGATTCGCGAACTGTACCCGAAAAGACACTCCGTATTTACCTATTGATCGGGCAGTCGAATATGGCGGGGAGGGGGCAGGTGGACGACGAGCATGCAGGGACGATTGAGGGCTGCTTTTTGTTGGGCCTCCAAGGCGAATGGGAGCCGGCGAGCAACCCGTTGAATCGCCATTCGACTATTCGTAAGGGGATCGAGATGCAGCGGTTGAATCCCGGTTATGGATTCGCCAAAGCGATGAGGAAAGCGAATGCCGAAACTCCGATTGGGTTAGTTGTTAATGCCAAGGGAGGCTCGAAGATTGAAGAATGGGAAAAGGGCGCTCGTTTTTATGATGAAGCCTTGAAGCGGGTTCGCGAAGCCAGAAAAACCGGAATTCTGAAAGGGATTCTATGGCACCAGGGAGAGAGCAATAGTGGGGAGCCTGAAACTTATCTGGAAAAGCTCAAGGGCCTGATTGCGGATCTTAGAAAGGATCTCGGTCAAGAAAACCTCCCGTTTGTTGCGGGCCAAGTGTTTTACCACCCGGAAACCAAGCCGCTTACTAAAGCGATCAACAAGGAAATTGCACGATTGCCTGAAGTCGTTCCGAATACTGGTTACGTTAGCTCGGAAGGATTGACAACGTTTGACAATACGCACTTCGACGCTCCCAGCACAATAGTCTTGGGCGAGCGCTACGCCGAGGAAATGATGAAATTGCAAGGCGAGAATTAATGGGCAATCTGTAGACGCGGTCGCTGACCGCGCAGTGTTGATGCGTCTTTCAATCGTGAGTCTTTGTTGTAAGAGCGGCTTTATGCCGCTCCTACGGAATCGAACGCGAATGGGCGTAACACAAACGAAGCGCAATTACATTGCCGAATAGCCGCCGTCGACGTTGAGCACAGTTCCGGTCACGAACGAGGCTTCCGAACCCGCTAGAAAGAGGGCAGGGCCTACGAGTTCTTTAGGATCGCCCCATCGTCCCAAGGGCGTGCGATCGACTATAGTCTGGTTGCGTTTAGAGTCGGCTCTGAGATCGCCAGTCAAGGGAGTATCGATCCAGCCAGGGGCGATGGCATTAACGCGAATATCGTCTTTCGCGTAAGCGATGGCTAGCGATTTAGTTAGCTGAACGACGCCACCCTTAGATGCTGCATAGCCGGGCACTAGACCGCCGCCGAAATAGCTGAGCATGGATGCGATGTTTATAATAGATCCCTTGGCCTGCGCAATAGCGTTTCGAGCTGCAGAGCATAGACGCATGGTTCCGTTTAGATTGGTGTCCACCACCTGTTCGAAGGTTTTGGGATGGTGCTCATCCTCCCGTCTTATGATCCCGGCTGCATTGATAAGTGTATCCAATGTCTTGATCTGTTCAAAATAATCGGTTACGGCATCGCCATCAGTGACATCGATGGAAATGAACTCAATGCTCTCATCGGTGTCGGGCAGTTGGCCGATGCCAGAAGCTGTGACCTGATACCCGGCCTGGGCGAATCCTTTGGCAAGAGCTAGCCCAATACCGCTTGTGCCACCGCTAACGAATACGGATTTTCTGGTGTTTGTTTGAGTCATCTACGAATAATCGGAAATCTACTGAGTCGAAAACTTGAATACAGTTACGCTAGAGAATGGGCTGTCAGGGCGAACGATTGGAGAAGGGAATTTGAGGTGGTTGATTGAATCGGGGTAGTGCTGCGTTTCTAAGCAGAAGCCCCGTGGATTGCCGGTGTAGAGCTGAACCCCCGGCTGGTCCGTGAAGGCTTCCATGAAGCGACCGCTGGACGGTTCGTGAACACGGGCGAATAGGCCAACCTCCTCGCTGCTGCGGTTGATAATGAAGTTTGTGTCATATTTCTTGGGATGGGGAAATCCGACTTGCTCGACGCGGGATCCAATTGTCATCGGCTGAGTGAAGTCGAAAGGAGTGCCGTATACGGACGCGATTTCGCCAGTTGGGATAAGATCTTCATCGGCCAACGTGTAATTGTCCGCGTCGAGCCACAGTTCATGGCCTTCGAACCCGCCTTCGTTTGCCAAGTTGAAGTAGGCATGGTTGGTTAGATTGACAATGGTGGGAGCGTCCGTCTCAGCCTGGTAGTTAATGCGGAGTTCATTGTGGTCGGTTAGCGTATAGGTGACGCTGGTGTCGAGGTTGCCGGGAAAGCCTTCTTCGCCATCGATGCTTCGGTAGGTCAAGCGGACGCTAGCCTCACTGGATTCGGGAGCAAGAGCTTCCCCGCGCCAGTTGACTTTAGCGAAGCCTTTCCGACCTCCATGAATGTGGTTGCCGCGCGAGTTTATGGTTACCTGATAAGCCTCTCCATCTATTGTGAATTTCCCCTCCTTGATGCGGTTGGCGAACCGCCCTATAACCGCAGCGGAAGGAAAGCGACCGAGGTAGTCGTCGAGATCGTCTGATCCAGCTACTACGTTTTTGGAGATTCCATTGCGATCCGCAGCTTGAATCTCCGTGATAATCGCCCCGTAGGTAATCAGTCGGACGACCATTCCCTGAGAATTGCGGAGCGTGTACCGGATCACCTCGGAACCGTCTTCCAGTTTGCCGAACGGATGCTCACTTATGCGATCGATGTTGGGCAATGTGTTTTGGGAACTGCAGCCCATAAAGAGCAAAACGGCGAAATAGAGAAAATATCGGGCCATGAGGATCGGTGCAGTCGATTCAAAATTTGTTCAACTCGCACGCTTAGGCCAAAATCGGACTGTATCGATGAAAAACGCGAAACCTAAGTGAAACTTTTGTAGTCATAGTGTGGAGGTTTAACTGGGGGAAATAATGACAGCATTAATAATCTATGAAACGCTAGCGGTAATCGCTTTGGTAAGCATGGTGGTTGTGGAAATGACCCAAAGCCAAGCGAGAATGGAGTTGAGCTCGAGCCGCAAGCGGGGAAGGGAATAAAATCGAGTAATTGACAACGGGCTCCGGCATTGAAACCAACGGAGCTCGTTCATGTTGTATCCATTTATTGGGGCTCGATTTGGTTGCGAGATTGGAATACGGGAGAGATAGTATTCCCGCTATTTTTGTCGATCGATTGCGCGATCACCCTTGGTTATGGGCGACCCTATTGATCTCGCGGCTCGGGCGGCGATTTTTCGCTCGGGATCGTTTTCGGCTATGATGGCGAGCTGCTCTTGCACAGCGGGGTCTGGGAGCAAAGGCTCGAGTGCTTCGATTCCAAAATACCGTAGACGACCGTTTTTGTATCCGCCTGTCAGGTCTTCGTTAATCGCAGCAATGACATCGTCGCGACGATCCGCTGAAACGTACCCTTTCAGAGCGGAGAGGGCAGCCGCTTGATCGTAAGGCTTTTTTTGTTCAGAAAACAGCTTCCACATCGATTCGACTGCTTGTTCGTCGAACTGGCCATAACGCTTCAGTAGATTCGCCTGTTTGACTCGTTCCCCTGCCGGGCGACTTTCATCAATAAGAATTTTATAGGCGTTTACCAGTTCACGTTCCTGTGTCTCTAGCACTCCTAGGGAATCTATTTTCGAGGTCAATTCCGCTAGATCCATCTGGCTGTTAGCGAGCTCCTCAATTTGAAGTTCGAGTTCGTCTTTAGGAGCTGGAGCTGCCTCGGCAATCGATTCTCGCGATTCCCCTTCCAGCTCGGCGAGCCTTTCTCGCAATTCTCTTATCTCCAAACGGAGCGCTTGGTTTGGGCCGCCATTTGCGAGTGAATTCGAAGGGCCCTCTTTTTTTATCAATGCGACGACCAACGCGGTTGCTGATAGAAATAGAGCGGCAGTGGACATCAGTCTCATACCCGATTTTCAAGCGAGCAGCCTAGATCGGTCAATCCGGTTCTTGCAGGACTTCTCGGCTCTTCTTTAGCTAGATTTTGCGCCCTAGGCCAAGGTGGTAGATTGCTCGATTGGGTTTTTGTCCAATTTCATCCTTGAAGGACGAAATATCGACTGACGCTCCAGTGGCAAAACGCTTCGAAATTAGCCTTTGCCAAAAATTGGCCTATATTCTATAATCCGCGAAGAATTTT
>CAZFUD010000122.1:5785-11993 GCA_964521705.1 uncultured Opitutaceae bacterium
ATGACACCCCAAGAACGGCTTGAATCCCTCTATTCGCGACGCGATTTCCTCAATCGCTGCGGAATGGGTTTTGGGGTATTAGGGCTTGGGGCCCTAATTGGACCTCAAATAGCGGCCGGCTCGGGAGTGGGTTCAGGGGAAACGATTTCCACTTTGCATCCGCGCTCGCCTCATTTTCCCGCTAAGGCCAAGCGTGTCATCCACATTTTTGCCAATGGGGGTCCGTCCCAGGTAGATACCTTTGATCCAAAGCCCATGCTGCGTAAATGGCACGGCAAATTGCTGCCTAACACCTTGAAAACCGAGCGGGTGACCGGGGCGGCAATGAGTTCGCCATTCGAATTTAAACGCTATGGGCAGAGCGGAATCGAAGTCAGTGAACTCTTTTCCCACGTAGGTGAATGCATCGACGATATCGCCGTCATTCGCTCCCTGCACACCGACGTACCCAATCACGAGCCTTCGCTCCTCATGATGAATTGCGGCGAGTCCCGCCTGCCGCGTCCGAGTATGGGCTCTTGGCTAACCTATGGGCTGGGTACAGAGAACCAGAATCTCCCGGGGTTTATAGCCATGTGCCCGAACGGTTTCCCGGTTTCCGATACCTTAAACTGGCAAAACGCTTTCCTGCCTGGCGTGTTTCAAGGGACGTATATCGATACCAAGCACGAGGAAATCGAAAAGCTGATCGAGAATGTGAAGAACAATCACACGAGCCCTGAGGATCAGCGGGATCAACTCGACCTGCTAGGCCGGCTTAATCGAATGCACGCCTCTCGTCGAAAAGATGACGGTCGACTGAATGCTCGCGTGAAATCTTTCGAGTTGGCCTACCGAATGCAGATGGAGGCGACAGACGCCTTCGACATCAATCGGGAGCCGGAGCACGTGAGGGAGATGTACGGAGAAGGTCTTCAAGCTAGGCAGCTGTTGATAGCTCGTAGATTGGCAGAGCGGGGAGTTCGTTTCGTGCAGGTTTGGACCGGATTCCGCCAGCCCTGGGACAATCACGACGATATTGAGACGCGCCACCGAAAGCTGGCCGAGGAGTGCGACAAGCCAATAGCCGCCTTGCTCAAGGACTTAAAGATACGCGGTCTTCTCGATGACACCCTTGTTATTTGGGGTGGCGAGTTTGGGCGTACGCCCGTTGTTGAATTAGCGGTTCCCGGCGCGAACAAAGGGAAGATGAATGGCCGCGATCATAACAACCATGGTTTTACCATGTGGATGGCCGGGGGAGGCGTTAAAGGAGGCTACGTGCATGGCGCGACTGACGAGTTTGGCTTCAAGGCGGTGGAAAAGCGGATGCATGTCCATGATCTGCACGCGACCATCATGCATCTAATGGGATTCGATCACGAAAAGCTGACCTATCGATATGCGGGTCGGGACTTCCGGCTAACCGATGTGCACGGGGAAGTGGTCCACGATCTAATCGCCTAACGGATATGGGGAACCTGCGCACAGGCTTTATCGTGGGTTGCGGCCTCGCCTTGGTTGCAGCTCGGCTTTTTGCCAGCTCAGACGATGGCTACAACCCGGCATTCGACATGTCGGTTGCGGAAACCCACTGGGCATTCGTGCCCCTGAAGAAGCCAGAGGTTCCTAAGGTGGGCTCGCCCGAAGAAGTGACTACCGTCGATGCTTTTATCGCCGCTAAGCTGGAGAGCGAAGGGCTGGAGTTCAACGAGCTTGCGGACAAGCGAACTTTGATTCGCCGCCTAGCGTACGATCTGACCGGATTGCCTCCAACTTACGATGAAGTACAGGCCTTTCTCGATGACGCCTCTCCAGATGCTTACTCCAAGCTCGTCGAACGATTGTTGGGGTCGCCTGCATATGGTGAGAGATGGACGCGTCACTGGCTAGACGTGGCCCGTTATTCGGATACCAAGGGGATTTTCCGTCGGGGGCGGTATGCATTTTCTCACACCTATCGGGACTACGTGATAGAAGCCTTCAATAGCGATAAGCCTTATGACGAGTTTGTCCTAGAGCAGATTGCCGCGGACCAATTGGAAGACAGGGATGACGAGAAAGCGCTGGCAGCGATGGGATTCTTGACTTTGGGCCGGACGTTTTTCGGACGTAAGGATTTTATTATCGACGACCAGATCGATGTAGTGACGAGGGGGTTACAGGGGCTTACAGTAAGTTGCGCTCGCTGTCACGACCATAAGTCGGACCCGATCCCCACTGCGGATTACTATTCCCTGCATGGGATCTTCAACTCTTCCCAGGACGCTCCCGCTCTCCCAGTGATCAGCATGCCCGAGAGTCAGTCGGATTATGAGAGTTATTTGGAAGCGCGAGTGGAAGTCGAAGCGCGAATCGAGAAGAAAACCGTTGAGACGGTGGATGAGTTTTTGAACGAAGAGCGTTCGCTCGCTGGCAACTATTTGAACGCAGTTCAAGAGGGCCGTTTTATCGAAGATGAGGAGGACTTCAAGGTGTTCGCGGGCTCTCGCGATGTGCGTCCTGAGATCCTGGAATTGTGGATCGGTTATCTAGAAAATGAAGCCAATAGAGAGCATCCCGTTTTGAGGGATTGGTTCCGAGAATACGAGAATGGCGATCGCGATATAGGGAAAGCTGTTTACAACGATCGTTTCGGATGTGCAGCGGAGGGTGACCGCGACGATCCTCAAGTGATGGCTTTTTTTCAAGAACCGGACTCTCCGTTCAATCCGGATCGAACTGAAGTGAGGCAATGGATACGGCGGGTGATTGGCGGAGCGATAGGTGATTTGCAGGGGGAGTTGCAGGCTTTGGACTGGACGCATTCCGGCGCTCCGATGCGAGCGCATTTGCTAGTAGATACCGAGGAACCGAAGAACTCCCAGATTTATAAGCGAGGCGATAAGAATCGCCTAGGCGAAGAGGTTCCCAGGCAGTATCTGCAGGTTCTAAACACGGAAGGACGGAGGCCATATGAAACGGGAAGCGGGCGGTTGCAGTTGGCTCAGGAAATAGCCGATCCTAGGAACCCATTGACCGCCAGAGTTTACGTGAATCGCGTTTGGGGATGGCATATGGGCGAGGGCTTTGTGGATACGCCAAGCGATTTTGGAGTGCAGACGCCGGAACCGTTGCATGTCGATTTGTTGAACTGGCTAGCTGCTTCCTTTATCGAATCAGGATGGTCAACGAAGGAGCTGCATCGGCAGATCGTTCATTCGCGTACCTATCGCCAGGCAAGCGATCCCGATGCTTGGAACCTGGAAGCGGATCCAATCAATGAATTGTGGCACTATTTCCCGAGAGTTCGACTCGATTTTGAATCCATGCGAGATTCCATATTGGCCTTTTCCGGAAACTTGGATCGAACAGTAGGAGGATTGCAGTTCGATATCGAAGACCCTGAAGCGAATCGGCGCACCCTCTATGGATACATTGATCGACAGTATATGCCGGGCATATTCCGCACTTTTGATCATCCAAGTCCGGATGTTTCTAGCCCCGGTCGTTTCGAGACGACAGTCCCGCAGCAAGCTTTATTTCTGATGAACAATCCGTTCATGATTCGAAATGCCGAATCTCTGGCAAATAGGATAAAGGATGGTGATCTGGATTCACCGGAAGAACGTATCCAGAAAGCCTATCGAATCCTTTATCAGCGAGATCCAAACGAAGAAGAGGTCTTGGCTGGAGTTGAGTTTCTGCAACTGAATAACAGCAACTCGAAGGAGGAAACCGATCCAGAGAACCGTTGGGCTCTTTATGCTCAGGCCTTGCTTCAGTCCAACGAAGCGATGTACATAGATTGATGATCTTTCGTGTTCCAGGCCTAGCAGCCTTTCTGGTTTCCATTCTATTGCTTTCGTCTGCCTGGTCAGGGTCGCTTAAAGTCTATTGGATTGATGTGGAAGGGGGGCAGCGACGTTAGTTGTCACTCCTGCGGGAGAAACCAAATTGATCGACACAGGTTTGCCTGGCGATGGGGATCCAGTCCGAATCAACAAGCTTATCCGGGAAGAAGTGGGCGCCAACAGAATCGACCATTTAGTCATTACGCACTTCGACAGGGACCAGTCGATCGAATACTCGATCTAGACTCCGCTCTGCTGGCAATCAAGGAGGAAGATTATCTGGGGGAGGCTCAAAAGGGCCCGCTAGATCAACGCCTAAGCGATCTGCTTCAGGCTTTGGTAACCCAAGTGGAAAAAGCCCATAATGCTTTGAATAAAGATTTGACGATTCCCAAACGCATCAAAGCCATTAGAGCCCTTATTCGGCGAGCTCACTGATACTGAAAACCGCCATGCGAAGAAACTTCCGAACTGCTCTACGACGAGTTAGATAGAATCTTTTTGGCCCACCAGCTTTACAGTTACCCAGGGATGTATCTGTCCTCGAATCCATCGATTGATCGGATCGCTGAGACTATATACAAGTTAGAAGAAGACATAACCGGAAAGGTAAAGTATCTAGGTAAGCGTCGAGCGGAAGTCTGATTCGGCGAGCCGGTAGATACGAAAACGTTCTTGAACGAAAGAGGACTGAATACGAAAACTGGAGTCGGGCCGCTAACGGAACTCATTCGCGATCGTATTCAAGAATTGATGGTGGAGAGATAGCGGTCGATCTCCGAACGGCCATATCTCAGCTTGTCTGATTTTGGGCGATACGAGCGTAGGCAATGTTCAACGATAAGAGAAGGGTTGCAATTCGGGGGATAACAGGGCGCTTCATTCTGTTGCCCTAAACTTTGGCGGAAATTCGGAGTCGCTCAATGTTTAGAGTATTGAACGTTCATCAAAATCTTCTATCTGTGACCAACCAAGACGAGCCTGCAGCATTGATCCGCTATATGGACGGTCTCAAGGCTCATGATGCAGAGCAGATAGCCTCGACGTTTGCTGATGAGATTCGATTCGTAACTCCCGTCAAGTCGATGAGGAGCGAAGAAATCGTGGCCTTTCTCGCAGCGCTTTATCGTGGATTTCCGGATTGGACTTACGAGAATGAGCCGCCGAGGCTTTTGGACGATGGATCCTGGGCAGTTCGCTGGAAGCAGGGCGGGACGCATACCGGCCGATTGGAATTCGCGGGATTTCCTGGCGTCGATCCGACGGGGAGGAAGGTCGAGATTCCTGAGCATGACTTCTTTTATAGAATAGAGCGTGGTAAGCTGTTGGAGATTCGCCCCGATCCCATTCCAGGAGGCGCTCCCCGTGGGATCTTCGAGCAAATAGGAGTGGAACTGCCGCCGGTTTAGGCGCTCTACTGGAGTAATTGGAATGAAAGCGATATTTTGGACGTTAGTGGCTCTCGCGGTGATTGGCTATCTGCTGGCTTGCTTAGCGTTGTATTTGAAACAGCGAAGCTTTCTCTATTATCCGACCGAAAAGGTGGATCATCCATTGAAGGTAGAGGTTTTTGAAAACCAAGGAGAGAGGGTAGAGGTTATCGTTGTAAATGAAGGAAAGGAGAACGCTGCCCTTTATTTTGGAGGCAATGCTGAGATAGTCGCCTACCACGGTGTTGAGCTGCGCGACAAGCTGTCTGACTTCGCTGTGTACCTCGTTAATTATAGAGGATACGGAGGTAGCTCGGGCTCGCCCTCTGAAAGCGCTCTGCTCGATGATGCCCTATTCATCTACGACCGAATTATTGAGCGGCATAATTCGGTTGATATTGTCGGACGAAGCTTGGGCTCCGGCGTAGCGATACACGTCGCATCTTTACGGCCCGTCGAGAAAATGGTCCTGATCACTCCTTACGATAGTATTCGGGCAATAGGGCAATCTCAGTATCCGATATTCCCTATCGGACTGATATTGAAGGACCATTTTGACTCCGCGAGCCGAGTTGGCGAAGTAGACGCGAGAACACTTGTGGTTCTCGCTGAAGACGATAGGGTCATTCCGTTGAAATCATCCGAACGGTTGATTGCCAAGTTTTCTGATGATCTAGTTCGAACTGTGACGATTAAAGGTGCGAATCATAATGACGTCACGGATACAGATCTGTACTACGAATTGATCCGCGAATTTCTTGTTGATGAAGAATGAATAGGGGGTGCGGCTACAAGCCCGATAGATTTTAACCACGGATGGCGCGAATTTCGCAGATATTCGTTGGGTGCTGGAGGTTGATTAGGATCAATATCCGGTTGGAGGTGCCAGATAAGTATTTTCTAAAAAAGTAGGAGCGGCTTTACGCCGCGATTTTGTATCTTGCGGGATATCGCGGCGTAAAGCCG
>CAZFUD010000123.1:0-11636 GCA_964521705.1 uncultured Opitutaceae bacterium
AAACGTGTGGAACGTTCCGACAACAGGTATTCGCTTCAGGCGACCGAGCAGCATCCCTTCTAGGCCACAGCCGAATTCGGTATGCACGTGGATCAAATCCGGTGGCGCGATGTTCAATCGACGATAAGTAAAGAGGAAAAGAGGCACGGAAAACCGGAGCTTGGGTACATTTGGGATAGGTACCGAAAATGGCAGTCCAAACAACTTTATACGCGGATCTAGACCAGCAATCTGGACAAGCCTATCTTCACGTTTCGGGCGGGGGTAGAAGATGCTGATTTCATGGCCCCTCGAAGCTAACTCGTTAGCTTGATTAAACACCGCCGAACTAACACCTGAAATGTAGGGCAAGAAGCTATCCGTAAACAGGCAGATACGCATTAGGAACGGGAGTGAAACGAAACAAGCATATCCGGGGCAACCTTAAACCTGAATACCCAGCTTTCCTATCCCATTTCCCTGGATTCGCTAGGCCAAACAACGTATAGCCAGGTTGCGGAGAGCCTCTTCTTGTTCCCCAGGTCTCTCTACGATCTCCTCGAATACCCGTATGAACTCCCCTTGGTGGTCGATCAACCACTTTAGGGAAGGCATTTTTCGAGCTCCCAGCAATTTTCCCATGTACCAGAGGTTTTGAGTGAAGACGTTGTAATTGCTCTTCTCGGAAAGCCCAGCGTAGCGATCCTGGTATTTGGCAGCCGCCCGCTCGAAACCCGGCTTAGCTATTCCTCGGCCACCCAGCTCTATCTCGCCGCCATCGACTAAAGATTTGAGCTGGATGAGCAATCGATTGCGATTCTGTAGGGATGCGATGACCGGTCGGGCATCGTTACCAGCAAAAAAATGCCTGCGAAGCGCTTGCAGGGTCCACTCGAGATTGCGTGAGAAAAACGCCTCGGTGGATTCGAAAAAGTCGCCTTCGCCAAAGTTCGGGACGAGCTCTTCAATCAGCTCCAAAGTAATTTCTCCTCCCTCAGAGCCCAAATACGTCGCCAGTTTTTTAACCTCTTCGATGAGAAGTCGCGAGTTACCATTGACTTTGCTGATCAAAGCCTCGGCCGCGTGCGAACCGATTTCGACCCCCATAGAGGAACATTCCTCGTCCAAAATCGCTGCCAACGCCTCCGAACCATTGCCTTTGGAATCCACTCCTCCAGAGGCGATGTATTCTCCATGCTTCTCCAGCCACTTCGGGAATCGCTTTCGGCGATCGACCGGCGACGCGGAAATCAAAACGCCGACATCCTCAGGCCGAATCATCTCCAGGATTTCCTGCAAGTTCTGGCAAGCCGTCTGGGTTCCTTCAGCCCGGCCGGTCTTATTGTCAGCCATAAACGTGCAACCTTTTAGCCAAACAACGCGGCGCCCGCCAAACAGCCCAAGGGTCTGGGTTGCCTCTCGAAACCGGTTCACCAGGGTTTCCACATCCTCGACTTTGATAGCGTTTCCATCGATTACCTCGATGGAAAACTCGTCTTCGACTTCCGAACACATGGCTTTCCAGGGCTTTGTAGCTGCTCGGTTGGCCAGAAAATCGTCGGGTCCGGATACATATGTGAAACTCGGGGCCGCCATGGATCCAGAATGATTGCCACTGAGCCCAACTTTGAAAAGGCTTTTTCTGAACCATTGAACCGCCCACATCAGCCCAGGACAACCTGGCCTTGCCAATCTGTTCAGGATTCTCAATCACTTAAGCGTGATTACCTTGGAAGAAGCCCAAGCTAGCATTCAGGACAACATGGTGCCTATGCCGCGGGAAATGGCTCCCATCGAATCCTGTTTGAACCGCGTATTGGCCGAACCGCTACTCGCCGACCGAGACCTGCCGCCATTTAATCGCTCCACCTTTGATGGATTCGCGATAGCGTCTCAAGAAGCTGTCAATGGGAGGAGGGCATTTTCAATCGAGGCTACCGCCTTCGCGGGTGAGGCTGAATTGGAGCTTCAGAGTTCGAATGCCTGCATCGAAATTATGACCGGCGCGCCGGTCCCTAGAGGGACGGATTGCGTGATAAAAATCGAGGACACCAATACCGATGGAGCTGTCGCTCAGCTAAAGGATGGCGTAATACCGAAGCCGGGCTTGGGGATTCACCCGCAAGGGTCCGATGCCCAAGCCAATCACGAGCTCCTCGCCCCAGGTTGCCGCATGACTGCCAAAGAAATGGCTATAGCGGCCTCCATTGGCAAATCCGAATTGCTCGTCACCAAGGATCCCTGTATTTCTATCGTAACTACAGGCGACGAACTAGTAGATATAGCGACCCATCCGCTTCCCCATCAAATTCGCCGATCGAACGACCTTTCCCTTTTGCTGGCCCTTCGCTCTGCGGGATATCAGCAAGTCGAGCGATTCCATCTGGCCGACGATCCGGAGGAAACCGAAGCCTTCGTTTCCGATGCTCTTTCTAAATTCGACATCCTTGTTCTGGCCGGCGGCGTGTCGAAGGGCAAAAAGGACTACCTGCCAGAAGCCTTGGAGAACGCCGGAGTTCACAAAGCTTTTCAATGGGTTAGCCAACGGCCAGGCAAACCGCTATGGTTTGGGGTATCCGACGTCTCCCCCCTCCGTACTAGAGTGTTCGCTTTGCCAGGCAATCCGGTATCCTGCTTCACTTGTCTACACCGCTACGTAATTCCAGCGTTAAATCTGAGCTCCGGGCTGAACCGAGAATACGTTTCCCAAGCTTTACTCAACGAACCGTTTCAATTCGCTCCACCGCTTACCCTGTTCCTCCCCGCCACGCTGAGTATCGATGAAACGGCTCAATCCTGGGCAACGCCATTGCCATTCAACACATCGGGCGATTTCGTGTCAGTCGCTGGAACAGACGGCTTTCTAGAGCTACCTGCCAAGCAAACCGAGTTTGAAAAAGGAACCGCGTTTCCTTTCCATCCATGGAGCGTCTAATCTATTTGTTTTTGATCACCATGGCAGGCAAAGTCCTCAAAAGGCAATTTCAGCGGCTCGACTATGACTAAACTATCTCACCTGGACGACAAAGACCAACCACGCATGGTGGATATCGGGGACAAAGCTGTCACTCGGCGGACCGCGAAGGCGGAAGCGACTGTCAACCTTACTAGAGCAGTCATGTCCCAATTCGATGGCAAAGACATCCAGGGGAAGAAAGGACCCGTCTTCCATACTGCCATTCTTGCCGGGATACAGGCAGCTAAGAAAACTAGCGACCTGGTTCCCTTGTGCCACCCACTCCCTATAACCAAATGCCACGTGCAAATCGATACCATCGATGATCAACGCGTATCCGTAAGGTCAGAAGTCGTAACGGATGGCAAAACGGGCGTGGAAATGGAAGCCTTGTCCGCAGTCAATGGGGCTGCCCTCACGCTTTACGATATGTGCAAGGCGATCAACAAAGGCATCATTATCGAGAACATCCGATTGATCGAGAAGACAGGAGGAAAGAGCGATTACTCGGCTTGATGGCGGGTGCGAATCGACCAGTTTTCCGATGAAGTTGACGATTGAATACTATGCGATTCTCAAGGAGCAACGGGGTTGCGGTTCGGAGTCCTTGGAAACGCCCGCAAGCACACCGACGGAACTCTACGACGAATTAAAAGCCCGCCACGGCTTGAGCCTGGATCCATCCTCACTAAAAGTAGCGGTCAATGAGGAGTTCGCAGAATGGGCCCAGCCGCTTAAAGACGGCGATACCGTAGTATTCATCCCTCCCGTTGCCGGAGGCTAAGGCTATTATGGAGTTGAATCGCTTTCAAATTTCTGAGATCGCCATCGAGCCCAATAAATTGCGGTTAGAACTGCAGAGCGAAATCGCGGGCGCATACACTTCCTTCGAAGGCTGGGTGCGAAACCACAACGAGGGAGCGTCCGTACAGGCATTGGAATATTCGACCTACAAAGTATTGGCGGAAAAGGAAGGCGATCGGATAATTGACGAAGCTCTCGACCGATTCGAAATCGCCTCGGCGGCGGCTATCCACAGGATCGGTTTGCTCGATATTGGCGATGTTGCCGTATGGGTGGGCGTCAGTTCCGCCCATCGTGGCCCCGCATTCGACAGTTGCCGGTACATTATCGATGAGATCAAGGACCGTGTCCCCATTTGGAAACGGGAGAGCTACGAAAACGGCCCGGATCAGTGGGTAAACTGCGCTAAGGGCAGCCTGGAATAAGCGTTTGAGTTTGGGTTATAAAATCCGTTAAGACGCCTCGAGAACTAACACTAGCGAGATGATCTACGTGGAACAACTATTCGAATCGCTACAGTACTTATACAGTCACCCCTGGTTTCCATACGCCTTGGGGGTGATCGGGGCGCTATCCGCGTATTCGGTCTTCAGGACCTTGAGCAAACTGCCAAAGTTGGTCATGTATCCGATCATCGGCGCCACCTGCGTCATCATTTGAATGAACTGGGTCTACTATCGCAATGAGCCCGAGATGCTCACGCCTATAGTAGATGCAATCGCCCCTTGGCTGCCAAGCAAAGTTTAAGTCGATTTTTCCGCTTAGGGTCTGGCGACTAAGGGGCTAGATCAGCAGTCTTCGGCGTGCTTGCAATCCCCCCTCGAAACGGGAAAATAGCGGATCACGGTGTTCAGGCTTGATGGCTCTATTAGCTCACCGTTAGATGGCCGCTCTTACTTAGAAACTCACTTATGTCAGAAGCCCAATCGGATATCGGACTCGTCGGCCTAGCGGTCATGGGTCAAAACCTCGCTTTGAACATAGCCGACCACGGCTTTCGCATTTCGGTCTATAACCGAACGACCTCGAAAACCGATGCCTTCGTTTTAGAAAATCCAGGCACCCCTGGTGGTCTCTTTGGAGCTCAATCGGTCGAAGAGTTCGTTCAATCGATCAAGCGCCCGAGAAAGATCATTATTCTCGTCCAGGCAGGTAGAGCGACTGATGCCGTAATCGAAGGACTTCTTCCACTCCTCGATCCCAATGATATCATAATAGACGGCGGCAACGCTCTTTGGACAGATACGATCCGGCGCGAGAAAGATCTGAACGAGAAAGGGTTCCGTTTTGTTGGCTCTGGAGTATCTGGTGGCGAGGAAGGGGCTCGATTTGGCCCATCTTTAATGCCCGGTGGCAAAGAATCCGCTTGGGAAGAATTGAAGCCAATCTGGGAAGCGATCGCGGCCAAGGTCGACGCCGAAACAGGAAAGCCAATTGAAGGCGCGGCTCCCGGCAAACCTGTTACGGGGGGGGTAACCTGCACGACCTATATAGGTGAAAACGGGGCGGGACACTACGTGAAGATGATTCACAACGGGATCGAGTACGGCGACATGCAAATGATCTGCGAGACATACGCGCTGATGGGCAAGCTGATGGGCATGAGCCCCAAAGAAATGAACGCTGTATTCAGTGATTGGAACCAAGGAGTTCTTGACTCCTTTCTTATCGAGATAACAGCGGATATTTTGCAGCAGGAAGATCCTGCCACCGGTCAGCCTTTTGTAGACGTGGTCCTCGACACCGCTGGTCAGAAAGGTACTGGCAAATGGACCTCCGTTAACGCCTTGGACATGGGCATTCCAGCTCCATCCATCGCCGAAGCCGTATTCGCCCGCTTCTTGAGCGCTATTAAAGAGGAACGCGTTGAAGCCTCAAAAATAATCCAGCCTGTATTTGACGCATTCGATGGCGATAAGGCAGCTTTTATTGAAGCTATTCATGACGCCTTGTACTGCTCTAAGATTTGCTCGTATGCCCAGGGGTTCCAACTCATGCGGGCCGCACAAAAAGAATATGATTGGAACTTGGATTTTGGGGCTATTTCCATGATTTTCCGCGGCGGCTGTATTATTCGGGCTGCCTTCTTGCAGAAGATCTACGAAGCCTACCAACGGGACTCCAACCTGGCCAATCTCTTGCTCGATCCCTACTTTAAGGGGGAGATCGATCGCTGCCAAACCAACTGGCGAAAAGTCGTCGCCGCTGCCGCTCAAAGTGGAATCGCTATTCCCACCTTCATGTCTTCGCTTGCCTACTACGATAGCTACCGAAGTGAACGACTTCCCGCCAACCTGCTACAAGGGCAACGCGATTATTTCGGAGCCCATACTTACGAACGCGTCGACCAAGAGCGCGGGAAATTCTTCCATATAGACTGGCCAGATCCGAATCGTCCTCAAATAGACGCCTAAGTTTATCGTTTCCGGATTGTTTCCGCGGCCAAAGTGAGCTCTTAGCTTAGCCTCGCTGGCGGTGTATCCAAATCACGCGTCGCCCCCGGATCCTCCACCTCGATTCGGGCAACGCTGGATTGATGCCTAGCATACACCGCTCTGGCTCCCCTGTCGCCTGACAACTGGGTGAGCTCATTGAAGAATGCCTTTGGGAATACGACCGGGTGACCGGGATTGCCCTGATATGTCGGTATAACGATCTTCCGACCTTCGTGTTCCACGAAACTCTCAGCGATAGCTATCACTGTATCCGCTCTTAAATAGGGCAGATCGCCCAACAGGATCATCGCCCCCTCAAAACCCTGATCGAAAATAGCCTTAACGCCTTCGGCAATCGTAGTTCCCATACCTGCCCGGAAGGATTCGTTGTGAACGAAGTTGACGCTGTATCCACTCATGCGCGACTCGATACGATCGCGTTCGAATCCTGTAACCACATAGATGTCGCTTGAACCTGCTTCAATGGCTACATCTACCACTCTCTGAATCATTGGGCGATCCTCGATTCGCATGAGCAATTTGTTGATGCTACCCATTCGTTTTGACTGGCCCGCAGCCAGAATAACGGTGGCCAATCGAAAAGGGCCCATCATTTGCGAGACGCGTTTCGGCATTGGACGATCTCTGACATAACGCTTAGGGCGATTTCAGAAGGGGTTTCGCTGTGGATATCCAATCCGATCGGGGCGTGTATTCGCCCTAAAGCCTCTTCGTCGAATCCAAGTTTACTCATTCGCCTCAACCTGGCCTCATGGCTTTTTCTACTTCCCAGCGACCCTATATATTCGGCCGGACTACGCATAAAAATCGAAAGCGCCTGATCATCGATTTTCGGGTCATGAGTCATTGCTGCGACAGCATCGGAAGGAACGATTTGGAAGCCCTTCAAGGCCTCCTCCGGCCACTGGCATATGAGCGCATCTGGCGGATTCGGAAACCTTTCTCGACGGGCGTAGGCATCCCTGGGATCGATGACCACGGTTTCATACCCAAGGAAGCGGGCAAAGCTTACCAAATGAATCGCTATATGAGCCGCCCCGACAACAAACAATCTATGCGGACGCTCCAAAACTCGAAATAACGCTTTGGAGTTTTCCCACTCTATTTCTTCAGTCGAGCCACCGGATCGAAAATGGGCCTGGGCAGCGGCAATTAAGGACGGCGGCAAATCGAATTTCCCCTTGTGGACAATCCCATCCTCGGAAATTAGACAATGGGCACTATCATAGCTCAACAGCAGAGCCCTTTCTCTTCGGTCAAGTCCGCCTGCCAACATCACGCCCAGTTGATCATCCGTCTCCCCTGCGAACGGCTCCACTCTAACAACAATCTTACCTCCACATGACAACGCGACCTCCCAAGGAAATCCGTTCTCCGGGCCAAAGCTCAACCAACGCGTTTTACCATCCTCGATGCAGGCCTTGGCGGCCTCGATGACTTCGCTCTCCACGCATCCCGCGCTTACCGAACCGATGAACGCCTCGCCATCCCAGCGCACTGCTAGGACGGATCCGATTCCCCGCGGCGAAGGACGAGATGCTTGAACAACGGTCGCGGTAGCAAACCGGGTTCCCTCCTCTACCCAATCTCTTAGCTGCAGCCAAATCTCTTGCACAGTCCTACGCTAAACCCCCACAGCCCTACTGCGTCCACTTAAATCAGCCGTCCCCCTGCGAATGTCGCCACCTTCCTGGCGAACCCATCCTAGAATAAAGGAATCACATTGAAACAAAGAGATTCTGAGAAGTGTCCCTAATTCGGTGGCCATAAACGACTAGGATTCATCGCAAGAGGCTCTGAATTCGTGGTTTTTTCGCAAATGTCGCTTTACAGGCCGAAAATCATCAACATTTTTATTACATACAACTTAACAAACCCATCGATTCGAAAACCCGCTATTGGGTGCGAAACCAACCTCCATCGCTTAAATCGAAACCAACTAGCCTCTTTTCTACGAATAAGACTTTCTGCCGAGCGCGTGCTTCCGGAATTCCCCTAAAACAACTGGCTAATAGAAACTGGCTAATGCTTGCTGCTTACTGAGCCGATTAGAGAAGAGCCTAACAAACCTGTCTTGCCTACCATGCTTAATCCACTGCCTCAAGAATCCTGGTCCCGCCGCAATGCGACGCACTTGCTGCAACGGGCCGGCTACGGGGGATCTCCCGAAGAACAAGAAGCCTTTTATCAGCTCGGAAAAGAGCAAGGGATCGAAGCGGCTGTCGACTCGCTTCTCGAAACCAGCGAGGACTGGTCCAGTCTTCCTTGGCCAGATTGGATGCAATCTGAAGTCGATCCGAATGGCGAGACTTTCGGTAATCAGGGCGTTCGCCGTAGGGAGTATGTTCGATGGTATTTCAAGGTGCTGCTTAGTAGCCAACCGCTAGCCTCGAAACTTCTGAAGTTTTTCATCGACCACTTTGCTGTCGATTCCGTAACTGTAGGGCAGTATTATCGGTGGATCGGCATGTTCCGTTACACCGAGACACTCCGAAGACATGCAGCTGGTAATTTGGCGGGTGAGGATGCTCCCTTCGAAGGGGATGAGAGGCTAGTGCCTCCAGGCCATTACGGGAATTTTAAGACTTTGGTTAATCACGTTTCCTGGTCCGTCGGGATGATCCGGACTCTCGATCTGTACCGGAGCAACCGAGGAAACGTGAACGAGAATTTCGGCCGCGAGTTACTGGAATTGTTTGCGATGGGTATAGGGGGCGAGTATTCTGATGATCCCGAGTACACCGAGGAGGATGTAGCTGTAGCAGCCGATGCCTTTACAGGCCGAAAAGTCTACGGTTTCCGCTACTTCCCCGACGAGAACCGTTACAATAACCCCGCAGGGGCTCAGAATCCACCACTTCCCCCGGCAAGCGTATGGCAAAATCGGGGGAACCAAGACAGAAATACGAAGGGGCCTTTCTACGGTTACGAGACAACGCCTGAGGGCAACCCTATCATCGATGGGGATGACATTATTGATGTCATATTCGATACAGACCGCTGCGCAAAGCATCTCAGCTGGAAACTTTGGAGATATTTCGCTTCGCCAAAACCTTCCAAAGAACTTGTGGCAGCATTGGCCAGTAAATTGCGCGACGATCACGGCTACGAGATTCGACCGTTTCTGAAAGATCTGTTTTTGAGCGAGGAGTTTTATGACGAGTCGGTTGTGAATGCCCAAATCAAGGACGCCGGAGACTACTTCGTTTGCTTGGCGAATCAGTTGGGAGTAACTCTTCCGACGAGAGATGCTATGGAGGACGTTATGCAACAGTTGGGGTACGAAGTGCATTTTCCTCCTAGCATCGCTGGTTGGCCAGAGCCAGAGGGTCCTGGTAACACATGGCTGGCAACTGGCGCGATGGTGTTCCGCATGAATATGCCGAGCGTGTTTACCCATCACAACTACGAGGTCTTCACGACCGGGAGAACTCGTAACTCCATGGACGATTTTCCGGATGTCGATTGGAATGTTATCGCCCCAAAAGAATTGAGAAGAATAGAGAAATTTCCCCTCCTATTGGAAAACTTGAGACAACGATTCATACCAAATCGAGAGCTTCGCAAGAGCCAAGTGAGAACGCTTTTGGATCGGTATTCTTCTGTCAGCGACGAACTCGGAGAACTGGAGGGAGTTAGAGAACTCGTTCGGCTAGTTCTCGCTCTGCCTGAGTATCAGACGCAATAGCCAAATCCGAAGACGCAAAAACGATATGAATACAAAATTGAACAGAAGAGACTTCGTTTCCAAATCCATTTGGGGAGCGACCGCGTCAATGACATTGCCTGGCTTCATTCAGCAGACGCTTTTCAACCTGGACGCCCGGGCTCAAAGCCTTCCGTCTCAAGGCGGCGACGGCCCAATCATTCTTCTGATGGAAATGGCTGGTGGCAACGATACGCTGAACACGCTAATTCCATATACTAATTCCATATACCGCGGCGCACGACCGGAAATTAGACTTGGGACAGAGCACAATATACTGCAAATCACAGACCAAGACGGCCCTAGTGTCACCGGCAAAAATGAGCCGCTCGCCCTCCATCCTAACCTAACTAGATTCAAGGAAATGTGGGATGATGGAGAACTCGGTATCATCAATGGTGTTGGGTATCCAAACCCCAACCTTTCTCACTTCAAATCCTTCGACTACTGGCATTCCGCAGAGCCTAACGGCGTGCCAAAAGACGGCTGGATTGGACGCTATTTGGATAATCAATGCGATGGATGTGGCGCCACGACCGGAATTTACATCAACCGCCGTCCAACATTCGCATTCAAGAGTGATGCAGCGGCTAGTCCATCCGTGACGTTTCGTGACCCGCAAACCTTCAATTGGCGGGACAAGCAAATACTGGGACGGGAAAAATCGCTCGAAGGGCTCTATCGAAACCTTATCGGACTCGATCATGAGACGGACGATGGGGTAAGTGAAGAGAATGATACTCTAGCTTACGTCCAGCGTTCCGCTCACAGCGCCATGATTAGTACGGAAAGCGTTCAGTTGGCGATGGAGCGCGGTGGTAATCTAATTAATCCCGATTGGCCCAGTAATGGGTTGGCCAACAGCCTAAAAGTCATCGCTCAGCTCATCAAAGGTCGAAGCGACACATCAGTCTACTACGCTCGCCAGGGTGGCTACGATACCCACAACAATCAAGTACTCGAGGACGGCCCATTAAGTGGTCGCCATTTCGACTTGCTGCAAACCTTGAATGGAGCTCTTGGAGCCTTCGTTGACGAGATGAAGGCCCAAGGCAATTGGGATCGAGTAGTCATTCTGACCTTCAGTGAATTCGGCCGCAAAGTGATTCAAAACGGGAGCCACGGAACCGACCACGGGGCAGCGGAAACCCTATTTCTCATGGGTGGTCAGGTAGCTGGAACCCAGTATTACGGACTCTATCCAGATCTGGCGGAGGACGCTCGCGTAAGCCGTAACAGCATGCAATACAACGTCGATTTTAGAACCGTGTATCGGTCAATCCTAGAAAAATGGATGGGCGTGCCCCCATCGGCAATGTCCGCAATATTTCCTTCGCCGCCAAGGGACTTCCAACCGCTAGACATAATCAGATAGACATGAAGACGATTTCTTACGCCTTTCTAATTTTTGCTGCGTCCGCTATTTCAATAGGCGGTTATTCCAATACTTTCGAACTCGTTTCGTTATCTGGTGATTCGGCAGGGACAAGCTCTCAACAGACCTTAGATTCATTTTCGATCCCGGATATCAATGAAGATGGGCAGGTTTCGTTCGGAGCTTTGTTCGAAACCTCCGGTATTGATCAAGCATACACGGAAGTTCTGGCACCCGTCTTCGAAAAGAGCTGCATAAGTTGCCACGGCGAAGGGGCTGGGCGTCAGAACACCTTCGATCTTACGCAGATTCAAAGCTCCCAAGATCTAATTCTTCGGCCTCTCGCCTTGCAGGCTCTGG
>CAZFUD010000124.1:0-6614 GCA_964521705.1 uncultured Opitutaceae bacterium
CGCCATTGCGCAAGAAAGGGTTCTGCAAACGCGGATGTGCCGCTTTCCAATCCTATGCTGACGGAAGAACGGGTAGAAGGTAATCACGGCGAGGACCTGGATTGCTTCCATTCCCAGCTTTCCCGCCACCCATTCAGCCGCTTCATTCGTCAGAAGACCTTGATCCTTTTGAATAGCGTGCAGTAGCGGCATCACCGCGCTCTGCTTTTCCGGATACTTCGGTATAGCTTCTTCGATTTCTGCTAGAGTCTCTGGCTTGAGTTCCATCTATGTAACTGCAAATTTAGCGATCGCATTCGCCCATCACAAAATCCAGGCTTCCCAGAATGGCGGGTATGTCAGAGACCATTCCTCCGACACACACTTTTTCAAGAATGGACAGGTTGTTGAAAGAGGGGCCGCGAATTTTCAATCGGTAGGGCACCCCGCCCCCTTTGGATACGATGTAGAATCCTTAAGCCGCCTTCGGATTTTCCGCCTCGAAGTAAACCTCCCCCGCCGGCATGTCCGGGCCTTCGGTAGTAATCATGAAATTCTGGATTAACTCCTCCATCGAAGTTAGGATCTTCCCCTTATTTGGAGCAAATATCTTCGTCGCTTCTTCGGCGTAGAAGGGGCCTTCTGGCATCTTATCGATCGCCTGGCGAACGATGCGAACGCTTTGCCTCATTTCCTCCATCCGTACCGCATAACGGTCATAGCAATCGCCGTTCTCGCCCAACGGGACTTCAAACTCGTAGTTCTCGTAACCACTGTAGGGAGCGTCGCGACGCAAATCCACATCCACGCCAGATCCCCGAAGGTTGGGGCCAGTCAATCCATAAGAAACCGCATCCTCTTTGGAGATCACTCCAACGTCAGCTGTACGGTCAAACCAAATACGATTACGAGCGAGCAGGGCCTCGACATCATCTAGGAGAGGGAGAAACTCTTCGCAGAACGTCAGAACTCGGTCCATCCAGCCATCAGACATATCCCTTGTCACTCCCCCGATCCGCGTATAGCTCGTCGTGAAACGAGCGCCCGTCAACTCTTCGAAAAGCTTATATAGTTTCTCGCGCTCAGTAAACGTGATCATGAACACAGTAAGGGCGCCCACGTCCATTGAGTATGCTCCCAATCCGAGCAAATGAGCTGATATTCGAGCGAGTTCACTCGTGAGCACACGTATAGCCTGGCAGCGTTCCGGAACTTCGAGATTCGCTAATTTCTCGACCGCCATGGCATAGGCCGCGTTGTTGGCCAATGGAGCGAGATAATCCAACCGGTCCGTATAAGGCACAAACTGGTTGTAGGTCATATTCTCGGCGATCTTCTCGTCGCCACGATGCAAATAACCCAAAACGGGGTCGCACATCTTTACGATTTCCCCATCGAGCTCTAAATTCAGTCGAAGCACGCCGTGGGTAGATGGGTGAGACGGGCCCATCGACATCTCCAAATGCTCTGTCTCGAATTCTTGAGCTGCCGCAGCGGTCTTGGCGCCGGAATCAGGCGCGGTGTATTCTGCTTTATCGGTTGGCATGGAGGAAAGGGAGGGTCTTGGTTTGGTTAAATTCTATCGGGTTCTGCTATTCCGGCTTCTCGTTAGCCTCGTTCCAGCTTTCGTCCTTCGCTATCGGCTCGCGGTCTCCTTCAAAAGCGGATTGGCGAGCGACGAAGGGTCCGCCCGCCATGGGCGCGGGCTTCACTTTAGTTCCGGTTTCCGCGGCTATTTCCGGGTCCCAAAGTTCTTCTTCAAAGCCTGCCAGCGGGAACTCCTTACGAAGCGGATGGTAGGGATATTCATCCCACATAAGAATGCGTCGAAGATCCGGGTGGTCTTCATAGCGAATCCCGAAAAGATCGTAGGTCTCCCGCTCCATCCAGTTGGCGCTCTTGAACAGAGGGCACAAGGTCGGAGCCGACGGGGATTCATCGTCATGGCAGTCGGCCGCAATCCGGACATAGTTATGATTCTTAGACGAGAACAGGTGGTAGACGACCGTAAATCTGGGTGACGCTTCCGTTCCGTTGTCAATCGCCGTCGCATCCATCAGTCCATCAAAATCGTGGTTGTCACGCAGTGTCTTGACGACCACGAAGAGCGAAGCAATCGGACAGTTAAACGCTGGCCAATCCAACGTTTCCCTTTCCTGGAGCTGAGGACAAACTTCTTGGAGAGCTGATTTGAGATCGTGAGCTACCATGGGAGTTGGCTTTATTCGCTCCGGGTCAGATTTTTAGCAGAATGCTCTCGACCAACCTTGTCTTGCAGTTTCATCAAGGCGTCGAGCAGCGCTTCTGGCCGCGGCGGGCATCCGCTTACATAAACATCTACCGGAACAATTCGATCCACTCCTTGAAGCGTTGCATAAGATCGGTACATACCGCCTGATGACGCACAAGCGCCCATGGCAATCACCCACTTAGGATCGGCCATTTGGTCGTAGATACGACGTAAAGCCGGGGCCATCTTGTAGGTGACCGTGCCTGCCACGATCATGACGTCCGACTGGCGAGGCGAGAATCGCATCACTTCCGCCCCGAATCGGGAAATGTCGAACCGTGAGGCTCCGACTGCCATAAGCTCTATCGCGCAACAGGCCAACCCCATGGGCATGGGCCAGAGCGAGTGGGTACGGATCCAGTTTATCACCGCATCCGCCTTGGAAACGACGACCCCGCCCTCGACTTTGCTGTTATATCCGATGTCTTGATTGGAAGAGACCATACCTAGGAAAGCTACGAACGATGGAACGTAAAGGGGGGTATCCAACATGCAAGCGGGATTTTGAAGAAATCGTTAGGCGAGCAGGCCTTGAACAGCCTAACAAGAAAGAATGAGATTTCGGTTGCGCGAAATCGGATTTCCCCCATTCGTCTCACCCTTCCAAACTGGACTGTCGGAGAGATGTCTGAGTGGTTTAAAGAGCACGCTTGGAAAGCGTGTGTGCAGGAAACTGTACCGCGGGTTCGAATCCCGCTCTCTCCGCCATTTAAAACACTGGTTATCAGATACTAAGGAAATTTAGTAAAATTTTCCTACCGCTTTCCTACCAAAAAACTTGCGGTTTCGAGATGACTTGCTCAGTGTTGAGCTGTGCGAAAAAGCCAACATCTTGAAGGTCCACACGGATACCCGAAGGGCTCTGGCATTAGATTAAATAAGGTATCCAACTCAAAGGTACATGGTGAATCATTCAGGGTGAATGTGCGGTTGGCTGGGCCACCGGAACTGGCCCACTTTTGATGGAGCGATTCTCGACAATCAAAGAAAGGAAGATCATCGATAAAGAAGACAAGAAGTGGCACCGAGCAGGCTTTCCGCATCCTGCGCGAAGACGATTGGGAGAACACGGAGCTGAAGAAGATCCTAGCCGACCAGACAGCCTAGTCCAAGGCCCTGGAGATCGCCTTGGAGGAACACCTCTGAGCCCGGGGTCAAGCGCTAGACCCTTCGCTACCGGCCCAACAAGAAGATGGTCCCGTAAATCGCGAGCGGTCTTCTCGGACTGTAGGGACTACTAAAATAGGCACACCCCCCCCAGATCACTTGGCTTACTGACGCCGAGCGAGCTCATCACAAAACAATTAAAAGGCCCTTACCGCTCCGCTAGTCGCTCACTCCAGCGACACCGTCCTTCTCTAAGCTGCACTCAAGCTCGCGGGAAGTTTGTCTCATGTTTAACAAAATAAGGACTTTTGGGGTTCTTTAAAAATAGAAAGCCGCGGCACCTTTGTGCCACGGCTAGCAATTCTAGTCAGGTTATAGCTATCTTTTCAGAATGCTATACAAAATCGCAGCGGCGATTAGGCCAACTAGCCCTCCATCGCCGAGACCTTGGATTATGGCAGTCAGATTACTGACTACGTCGACTTTTAGAAATGCGACGTCAGAGCCAAAAATGACCTGTAAAACGACTGCTAGAGCCAACAAAGCAACTCCAAGTTCAGTTATTTTTTTAAGCGCACCAATAATGTTATCTATTATTTGCATGTATTTATTTTACGTGTGGGGTTCTAGTTTTGCTGGGTTTGCCAGCATATGAGGAAAAACTAAAAAAATAATTGCCCTAAGCTGACAAAAATAGCCTTAAGAACGCTCGTCAATAATTTAATCGTAAACGATACAGTGGCTGGGCCCCCTTGAACTAGCCCACTTTTAATGGAGCGATTGTCGACGATCAATGCATCGATAAAGAAGACAAGACGCGCCACCGAGCAGATAATTCGCATCCTGCACGAGGACAAAACGGGCCTTCGTGTGGAAGGCATCTGCCGTGGGCGCAAGATGAGTTCCCAGGGCTCCTATCGCTCGAGAAGCAATTACGGCGATGGGTATCAAGGAGGCGCGGGGTCGCGTCGAGGGTACAACCCGTGCCGTCCTGTTGCGGGAGAGCCGAGTGCCGGCGGGTAGGGAATTCGTTGAGATTGGAGCTTTATTGACCTGGGAGTACGATCCTGCTCTCCCGTTACTAGCTTGGGATCAGAGACGCGGGCCAGCGATCTTTTGTCTTCCACCAACGTCCCACTAGTCAATAGACCAAAACCCTCGGAAGGAAATCAAGAACTGCCCCATCGCCTATCGAGTCATTGACACAGTTGCGGCTCAACCTAGCGTTAGCTGAGCTTCGAATGGACAACGAAGCATCGAGGAAATCACTATGTCGCAATTCGATTCTGTAACACTAGCTCCGCCAGATCCCATTCTCAGCTTGACCGGGGCGTTCAAAGCCGATCCCAATCCCGAAAAAATCAATTTGAGCGTTGGGGTTTTCGTCAACGATCACGGCGTCACGCCCATACTCGAGACCGTTCGATCTGCCGAAAAACGCCTGGCCGAAACAGGCAAGACGAAGAGCTATTTGCCGATCACGGGAACACCGCAATATGCCAGCCTAACCCAGCAGCTTTGCTTTGGCGAAGCCTCAGCCACGTCTTTGAGTAATCGCGTTATCACCGCCGATACACCCGGCGGGGCCGGAGCCCTTCGCGTTGCCGGCGATTTCATTAAGAATAATCTGAATACAAGTGCGGTCTGGCTCAGCGATCCCACTTGGGCAAACCATAAGGGAATATTCTCAGCCGCCGGATTCGAAACCAAAACTTACAGCTATTTCGATAGTTCATCGCTCTCTCTCGACTACGGAGCCTTTATAGAATCCCTTAACGGCGTTCCCGCTGGCGATCTGGTTGTGCTGCACGCTTGCTGCCACAATCCAACTGGCGCGGACCTTAGTCCCGAGCAATGGGACGAGGTGGCATCAATCGCTTCTACCCGGGGATGGATCCCTCTGCTTGATTTCGCCTATCAAGGATTCGGCTCGGACATAGATCAAGATGCCTATGGACCGCGCCGCCTGGCGGAGGCAGGACTGCCGCTATTCGTTTGCCAATCCTTTTCCAAGAATTTCGGTCTCTACCGAGAACGCGTCGGCGCGCTCCATGTGCTCACTAATGGAGGCGGCGAAGCCGAGCGGGTCGCGAGCCAAGTCAAGATCTCAGTGAGAACAAACTATTCGAATCCCCCTGCCCATGGAGGCGCCATCGTGGAGACGATCCTAAGTGATGAAGCAATGAAAGAAAAATGGATAGCTGAAGTGGCTTCCATGCGCGACCGTATCCACAACGTCAGACATCAATTTGTATCCGCTCTATCTGACGCTGGCGTTTCTCGAGATTTCAGCGTTCTAATCAAGCAGAAAGGCATGTTCTCATTCACAGGTTTAACCAAAGAGCAGGCCCAAAAGCTCCGAGCTGATTACAGTATCTACATTGTGGATAGCGGAAGAATCAACGTCGCGGGATTGACCAGCGAAAACCTATCTCGCGTCGCGGGAACCTTGAAGGAGCTCCTTGGATGATTCTATCCGATCGAGCAATTCTGAAGTCTATCAAGCTAGGTGAAATCGTAATCGAGCCTTTTTCCCGAGAAGCGCTTGGCACGAACAGCTACGATGTCCATCTAAGCAAGCACCTGGCGACCTATATTGCCGATGTGCTCGATGCCAAGCAGCACAATCAGATTCGCCATTTCGAGATTGGTGATGAGGGGTTCGTGCTCAAGCCAGGCACGACCTATCTCGGGGCCACGCTCGAGTACACTGAAACGCACTGCCATGTTCCCTTTTTGGAGGGAAAATCCAGCGTTGGCCGGCTCGGTATCGACATTCACGCTACAGCTGGCAAAGGGGATGTCGGATTTTGCAACCACTGGACCTTGGAAATTTCCGTTTCTCAACCGGTGCACGTCTACGCGGGAATGCCCATCGGCCAGCTCATCTACTTCGACGTTCAAGGCGACGTGGAAACCATGTATAACAAGAAGTCGTCAGCCAAATACATCGAGCGGTCCCCGCTGCCCATGGAATCGATGATGTGGAAGAACCAGTTTTGAGATATCCGGGCTAGGACTCCTTTACGGTCGCCGACACCATTAGCCAGGGAAACGGATTATAGGCTCGCTTGATCGCAAAGCCGCATTGGTCGAGCAATTTGGAGAAGGTCTTGAAGGACCAGTGGTTGAGATGACCTGGAGTGTTTCCCCATTCCCTCCAGTACTTTCCCCTGGCCATGTTCAAAACTCTCCAAACTGGCTCTCTGGGGACGGAAAGCAGGTAGCCTCTTCCTCC
>CAZFUD010000124.1:6624-11611 GCA_964521705.1 uncultured Opitutaceae bacterium
TAGGGATTTCAAGGCATCCAGTCCGCGAACCGGATCCTCCAAATGCTCAAGCACTTCGCAGCAAACGATCACGTCGAGAGCATCCGTTTCCAGATTCAATTCGTAGATGCTTTTATTGACGTATTCAATACTTCGGGAATCCAACCTATCGCGATTTGCTTCTATGATTGTTTTTGAAAAGTCAGTACCCAAAATATTTATACCGAAATGCTTGCTGATCAAATTCGTTAGCCTGCCTTCTCCGCACCCTACCTCGTGAACAGTCTCCGGTTTCCATTCATCCAACCCTTCCAGCAATGCCTGGTCGAATCCTTGAACCAGTCTTCGGCTAATCGGATTTCGAAGTTCCGATTTGTCCACCTGATTCCCAATGATGATGCCCTTTTCCGTCTGCTTTTCGTAACTGTTCATGAAAAATTCAGTCCTGACCCCGACGAGCCAGCGCTCCGATTCCCAGGCTACCCAAGTCCCCAATCAACGAAGCCACCCTCATTAGGGCGGCGATCAAAAGAAATTCGACCCGCATTTCTTCATTCTGGGCAAATACAGCAAACGCGGCCTCTCTGACCCCCAATCCACCCGGCGAACCGACCACCACAAAACCCGCCAGCCAGGTGATCGTCACGATCTGCAAGGCGCCCGCCCAGCTCAATCTCCAGTCTAGCAACTGAGAAGCGGCCATTAGTTCAAACAGAACTGTTTGAATGACAAAGACTGACCCATAAGCGACTATAGAAACCAGCAGCCAACCCATCAATCGAGGTCCTCGACCTGATATCATCGGTACCAACCCTTCGCGGTTCCTATTAAACCAAATTCCAGTAGCGGCCAGCAAAGCCAGAACGATGAGCCCTACCAATAATACGCTCACCCATGGGATCGCGACCTGCTGCAACAGCCAGGGGAGCCCGATAATCACGGCGACAATAACCAGAAGGCCCATTTCTCCAGCCGTAGCAATCGCCGCCAATTTTCGCTCTATCCCAAATTTCCCTGCCAGCCAGACCCTGCCAGCCAAGTGGAATACGTTTCCTGGCAAGTACTTGCCAGCTTGTGTCATCAAAGATAGGATCACGGCGTCTCCAACGCCAACTCGATTGCCTGTAGCTTTGATCAACGATCCCCAGCCAAGACCCAGCATAGCATTGAGGACCATCCATAAGGCTGCAGATAAACCGATCGCTGTTAGGGTACCCGGCGTCCTGATCGTCGAAGCCAGAGCTGGCCAAGATTCCCTCAACTCCCATCCGATATAGACAAGGCAGATCACTGTCAGAACTATACCAAGATACCGAGCGAGACGCTTCCAGCCCGAGACCGATTTCTCGCCTCTATTGCTCACCATCGTCAGCCGGCGTGCGATTCCGCTTGGCGATCGTGTCTTCAAGCTTGCACAATCGCCAATCGACTTTTTCCAGCAGCTTCCGGTTCACCGCGATCAAATCCGCGATCAAAGCGACGACAACGAGCAATAGCCCCGAGCCCAATAGAAGGGCAGCCAGAATCACAGACTGAATGTGCCCTCCACCATCCCCAATGTAAGCAAAATAGAGGTACCTGGTAGCGAGAACCAGACCCGCGAAAAAGGACAGGCCGGCCAGTGCCATGAAGAATCGCATCGGACGATACACGACGAATATCCGCAACAGCGTAATCATGGAGCGCTGCACGTATCCGGCAACGCTCTTGACCAGCCTGGACTCCCGAGTCGCGGGATTGACTCCAACCGGAACCGAGTGAATGGCCAGCCCTTCCTGTCCGGCCTGAATAATGGTTTCCAAGGTATAAGAGTATCGGCTGAAAACATTCAGCTTCATCGCCGCCTCTCGGCCAAAAGCCCTGAATCCACTCGGAGCGTCATCCACATCCGTTAAGCTCAACGACCTGACGACCGAGCTTCCGAGCTGCTGCAACCCCTTCTTGATGGCGGAAAACTCTTCTATCGATTTGATCGGGCGAGCCCCCACGGTAATCTGCGCTTCCCCCGCTAATACGGGAGCAACGAGTTTCTCGATGTCTTTACCCTGATACTGATTATCCGCGTCCGTATTGACAATCACATCAGCGCCTAGAGCTAGCGACGTTTCTAGCCCCTTGGAAAAAGCCCTTGCTAGCCCCCCGTTTTGCGGGAGTCTAATTACATGATCCACTCCGTTCGCCTTCGCGATTTCCGAGGTTCTATCTTCGCTTCCATCATCGATGACTAGCCACTCGACTGAATCGAATCCACTGAGCTTGCGAGGCAGGTCTGAGAGCGTGAGCGGCAAGGTTTTCTCCTCATTGAAGCAAGGAATCTGTATTACCAGTTTCATTCCGAAAGTATCACGCTATTTATGGTAGGCTCCCTCCTCGCGCTAGGCTATTTACCGGCAGTCGTTCTGACGGGCTGGTGGGTTGTTAGCAACCCTTTAAAGCAATCTACTTCCGAACTAGGCCTGTCAAGCAGACTGGCGATCGCCGCAGCCGCAGGAATCCTTTGCTGGTTCCCAATTCTCTTCGCCTGCGCGTTTTTCAATTTATTTAGCCCTGCCGCGATCGGGGCCGCGGGCTGGCTGTGCAGCGCTTTGCTAGCAATTAGGTCGCTGAGCCATTCTCCGTTACGCTTATCAACTAATGACCGTAAAGCCGATCAAGGCATCATTGTATTCGCGCTGGCCTTATTCGCATTCAACGGCTGGTTTTCAGCCGAAACCATACTCGGGGGAAGAGATCAAGGAGTCTACTCCAATCACGGTGCCCATATCGCCAATACAGGCAAGCTGCGGTTCGACATTCCATACGAAGGCTTGTTCGAAAGTCAGAACTTCGGCATCGCGGGAGCCACGAACCCCAATGGCTATTTTTATGATGTCGAAAAGGGCGACATCTATCTGCAGTTTCCCCCCACCTTCGCCCTGCATTTGGCTCAGTTCTTTGGAATGGGAAGCTACGAGTGCCTCCTACTGTTCAACCCGCTCATTGCCAGCATCAACATGATGCTTTTTTTCGCCTTGTGTCGCCTGTTCATCAGTTCGAGGTGGGCCCTTCTCTCCGCCTTTTTCTTCGCTTTGAACACGTCCCAAGTTTGGAATGCCCGCTTCACTCTGAGCGAGATGATGGCTCAGAGTTTCATTCTTGGTGGCATGGCAATAGCGGTCGCCGCTTATCGGGCGAGATCCCAAACGGGATTCATTGTGGGCTGCGTATTGGCCACTTCATCGACTTTCGTTCGAGTGGATGGCTTCCTACTGACGGCCTTTATCCCCATAGCGAGCGCCACCATCGGGATCTTTACAGCGAAACCCTCCCAAGACCGAAAAATGCTACTTCCGGGATCGATCGCCTCGTTGATTACCAGCATTCTCGCTTACGGTTATAATACGCTAACCAGCCCCGGTTATTTCGGCGACTTCGATGACAAGGTTGCCATACTGTTGATCATCGCCGTGACCGCCATTGCCTACGCGCTTTTTATCGCCAGCTCAGCCTTTGCAGATCGGGTCCATTCCTTCCTCAAAAAGCCCGCACTCCTTTATCGCGGCACCGCATTCCTAATCCTCCTGGCGATCTACGGCTACTTCATCCGCCCTCACATGGAGCCCTTTTCCCAGTTCGAAAACTCCAATTACGGAACTCGGGATTTCAGCGAAAATTCCCTCCTCGATCTCTCAAAATACATATCCTTGCCAATAATCGCGCTGGCGCTCATCGGGACCAGCATCGCCATCGTCAATTTCTCCAAAAACCGTAACATCGAATTGGCGATCATCTTGGTGCCCTGGCTTGGCTATTCGCTTGTTTACCTTTACGATCCGCAAATATCCGCTGATCACATTTGGAGAATCCGGCGATTCACGCCGCTATCGATTCCGGGCTTTATTTTTTTCGCCTTTTGGGGCCTGACATTTATCGCCAATCAATTTAAATCAAGTCAATGGAGACGACTGATCTATATCGGGAGCGCTGTCGCTAGCGCCGGATTCTTGATCATAACTCTAAAACCCATTGCCACCCTAAAGGAATACGGCGGCTCGATTAGGATAATTCGAGCAATTTCCGATTCCCTCCCACACGGCGCTCTAACCGTGGCTAATGTTTCATCGGAAATTCTCGCTCCTTTGCAACTAGCGGAGGGGCATAAGATGATCCGAGGAGACCACACTGCGAGAAAACCCACGGACTTTAATGCTACGGTGCAGAGAATTATCGATGAGGAATTCGCATCTGGAAGACCCGTATTCGTTTTAGCGCAGTCGCGCCAAAACTCCCTGGGCTTCCTCGAACCCATTGGCAATTGGGACCATCATATCCCCCGGCTGAAAGGGTCGAACAAAGCTCCCGCTATCAAAACCCACATCCAGAAACGATCGCTTTTTCTGGACCGGATGACCCGCAATCTAAACAAAATATCCCACGTCGAGAGCTTTTTCACTTTCGGAGGGGCTCCTGCCTGGAACGTCGAGGAATCCGGATTGCATGGGCAAGAGTACAATGGCTCGAAACCCTTCCGATGGACCAGTGGGTCTGCGGAGTTCCATATTGGATACACATTTAGCAGAAAGCCGCTCTCGGCAATCGTAGATATCTTTTCATCCAAGCCCGGCGGACAGCCTGTTCAAATTTTTGTTAATGAGACGCTAGTATTCAATCGATACGTCCAGGAAAGCGAAAAGTCTCTCTCTATACCGTTAAAAGACGCCCCCTTCTCCGACACGCAAAACTCCATCCGTATCGTCTCTGATAAATGGATACATAGAAACATCGGCAGCCAGTCGACTGATGAGCGGGAGCTTGGCCTAGCCATCGACAGCATCACTCTAATGTTCGACGAAAAGTTTAAATTCGGCAATACCCGCTTTGGCAACGTTCCCGTCCGAGGAATCGCAGAGTCTGGACTTCATCCGGTAGACGATATCGGGGGTCGTTTCATGCGATGGACGAATGGCCGAGCCCGCTACTATCTGGCTTTGAGAGACAATTACAAACCGAAGAAATTGATTCTCGATAT
>CAZFUD010000125.1:0-11533 GCA_964521705.1 uncultured Opitutaceae bacterium
CATTATCACAATTAATTGATCCATTTTCATCTTTATCCTTTTCCTGAAGGAATTGCTCTGCCCGACGGCTGTAGTATCCGTGGTAATCCGCCTTGTAGATATCTCCCTGATCGTAGAGCTTTTGCAGGATAGCTCGCACCACTTCCTTGTGCCGATCCTCCGTCGTCCGAATGTAGTCGTCATTGGATACATTCAGGTTGGCGCAGAGCCCTTTGAAATCCTCCGCCGCTCCATCGCACAACTCTATTGGCTCTATGCCTCGAGCTTGGGCGGATTGCTGTACCTTTTGCCCATGCTCATCCAAGCCGGTCAGGAAATAAACCTCATCGCCCATCAAACGACGAAAACGCGCTACGACATCCGTTAGCACTTTTTCATAAGCGTGTCCCAGATGTGGTTTACCGTTAGCGTAATCAATCGCTGTCGTTAGATAGAATGACTTCATGGCTTAAAATCGGCGGTAACCCATAACAGGCCAATTTGCGACCGCAACCTAATTTAACGCACTAGGATCCAACAGGATTTTGAATAAATAGCGCGGCGCTTTCGCCCGCGTAAGCAAGCACCAGTCCCTATCGACGCGGCATAAAGGACCGCCCTATGGATGAATAGCCCACTACGCAGCCTCGCCTACTTGCTGTGACTACCGTCGCAAAAGGGAGCGTTTCCAGTGCTCTTGCAGGCGCAAAGGAAGTGGGCTCCATTCTTTTCCGCTTTGAATATCTGAGGACGAAACTCCGTCTCTTTGTGGGAACCATCGCAAAACGGCTGATTGGCCGATTCGCCACAGGTACAATAGGCGTAGGTTTCCCCCTCTTTTAGTTCCACCTTTACCGGTCCGTCTCCAGCTCTCTTCGCTTCACTCATTGTTAATTCCCTTCGTTTGCTCGTGTGGTCCAAAAAGCCCACTGCTGTCCTATTATTAAAAAGATATCTAACTCAGCAGCTCGCGCAACACTTGATTGACCGACTGCGGATTCGCCTTGCCCCGACTCTTCTTCATTACTTGTCCAAGCAGAGCATTAAGGGCTTTGTCGTTCCCGGATCGGAAATCATCGACTGGCTTTGGGTTCTCATTGATAGCCTCTTGGCACCAGGCCTTCACTTGGTCATCATCGAAATCGGGCTTCAATCCCTTTCTCTCGATTACTTCTCCAGCTAGTTCGCCGCTCTGAAACATTTCTACGAACACATCCTTGGCAATCTGCTTGGTAATTGTCCCCTTTTCCACAGCCTCTACCAGTGAAAGCAGGTGTTCCGGAGAAACCTTGCACTCCGCGAGTGATTGTCCGGCTTCGGACAATTCCCGCAGCAGATCGTTGGTTACATAGTTGCCGATCGCTTTCGCCTTGGAAGGATCCTTTATCGCCGCCTCCTCAAAGAATTCGCTCAACGCCCTATCGGGAACCAAGACGGATGTAATCGTATAAGGCAGATCATAATCATCCATGAACCGGCTCTGCTTTTCGAAAGGGAGCTCCGGAATCTCGGATTGTATCCGGTTTCTCCATCCATCATCAATTCGGACCGGCAGCAGATCAGGGTCTGGAAAGTAGCGGTAGTCGTGAGCGTCTTCTTTTTCCCGCATCAGTTCCGTTCGTCCGAGATCGGCATTCCATCTCCAAGTGGCTTGCGTGATGGAATTCCCCTTCTTCAACTCCCGAATCTGCCGCTTTATTTCATATTCGATGCCGTTCTTAACCCCCGTTATACTATTGAGATTCTTGAGTTCGATCTTGGAGCCCAAGGTCGTTTCGCCCACCGGTCGGACGGATATATTCGCGTCCGCTCGCATCTGGCCCTTCTCCATGTCGCAATCGGAAACGCCACAATAGATCATCGTCTGCCGAATCGAGATCAAAAAAGCGAACGCCTCATCCCCCGAATGCATATCAGGCTCGCTTACGATCTCCATCAAAGGAGTAAACGCCCGATTGTAGTCAACTAGGCTGTCCTCCGTGAAGTGATTCAATTTTCCGACGTCATTCTCAAGATGAATCCGCGTCAGCTTAATATCCTTGTGCTCCCCCATCTCGGCCCGGGAATCGCCGGAAAGCTCGATTTCCACTTCACCACCTTGGCATATGGGCTGATCGTATTGGGTGATCTGATAATTGTTGGGGCTATCGGGATAGAAATAGTTTTTCCGATCCCATTTGCACCAGTCCGGGATTGAGCATTTGAACGCCAGGCCGGCCTTGATAATTCCGTCAAGCGCGGCCTTGTTCATAACCGGCAAAGCTCCTGGCAAACCGAGCACGACGGGATCGACTAATTCGTTGGGCTCGTATCCATACCCCGCCCGACTGCCTGAGAATATTTTCGACTCAGTCTTAATCTGGACGTGAACCTCTAGGCCAATAACCGCTTCGTATTCCATCAGTTTTGCTGCTCTTTCTACGGCTTCGATTAAAGTTCAGGATGCTCGTCCTTGAAGGCATGGGTGGTCTCGAAAATCCGCCCCACTCTCAAAATCTCGTCTTCTTTGAACGGCTTTCCCAGGATCTGCAATCCGACAGGCAATCCGTCAACGTACCCACAAGGTAGTGACAATCCAGGTATACCCGCCAAATTGGCGGAAATCGTATAGATGTCGCTCAAGTACATTGCCAACGGATCCTCAGCGTGGGCCCCTTTCAATGTAGCGGGTGCCGGAGAAGTCGGGGTCATAATGGCATCCACCGATTCAAATGCGTTTTCGAAATCGCTCCGTATAAGCGTACGGCACTTTTGGGCTTTCAAATAGTAGGCATCATAGTAGCCGCTACTGAGAACATAAGTGCCAAGAATCACGCGGCGCTTAACCTCTTCCCCAAAACCCAAAGCGCGAGATTGGTGATAAACATCGATCGAGTCCTTGCCGTCAAAGTCCTCAGCTCGCGAGGTATAGCGAATTCCGTCGTACCGAGCCAGGTTGGATGAAGCTTCAGCGGTGGCGATAATGTAGTAGGTCGCTACTGCGTACTCCGTGCGCGGCAAAGAGATATCCTTGAATTCAAATCCTTGCGACTTGTAGAACTCGATGGCATCGAGAACCGGCTTGATGGCCACCTGATCGGAACTTTCCTCGAAATACTCCTTTGGCAATCCGATCGTCCATTTTCTGTCGCTGTCGTCCGCTGCCGCCTTCCTGAAATCCAGCACAGCGATATCGAAGGATGTAGAATCATGCGGATCGTATCCAGATATCGCGTTCAACAGCAACGCAGCGTCGTCGATATTGCGGGCGATAGGGCCGATCTGATCAAGAGAGGAGGCGAATGCAGCTAAGCCGAATCTGGAAACTCGACCATAGGTCGGTTTCAAACCAACCACACCGCAGTGGGATGCAGGCTGTCTGATGGAGCCTCCTGTGTCGCTGCCGAGCGAGATCGGGGCTTCGCAAGCGGCTACGGCGGCAGCCGATCCACCCGAACTGCCTCCCGGAATTCGCTCCAAGTCCCACGGATTAGAAGTCGTACGCGTGCCCGAATTTTCTGTCGATGAACCCATGGCGAACTCATCCATGTTCAGCCGACCCCAAAGAACCGCACCGTTCGCCTTTAGTTTTTGAATACAGGTTCCATCGTAGGGGGAAATGAATGATTCGAGAATCTTGCTTGAGCAGGTCAATGGCTGGTCCTTGACGGCCAGATTGTCTTTCAATCCCACTGGTATCCCATCCAGTTCGCCAAGTGTCTCGCCTTTGGCCCGGCGCTCATCCGAAGCTTTGGCTTGGGCTAAAGCGTCTTCAGCGTCGTAGCTATTGAAGGCCTTCACTCTATCGTCAACTGCCTCTACGCGATCGATGAAAGCCTGAACGATCTCGACCGAAGAAACCGACCCTGAGCTCAGTAGATCGCTCAGTTCGACAGCAGATTTGAAATGCAATTCGTCACCCATGAAGTCGTCTTGTCTCGATTGATTCAATCGCGCTCCTCACTCGACCACTTTCGGGACGACGATCATGTTCTGCCGCTTTTTAGGGGCATTCTTTAGAGCTTCCTCAATCGACAGTTCGGTTTCGCTTTTGTCTTCCCGCCAGACGTTGAAAACGGAATGGGGATGAGCCGTTGGCTCAACATCGTCTGTATCCAATTCGTTGAGCTTATTGATGTACTCGAGGATCGAATCCAATTGGCCCGATAACTTGCTCTTTTCATCATTGGTAAGAGCGATGCGAGCGAGATCCGCCACCTTTTCAATATCGATCGATTGTTCTTCCGACATCTTGTCTATCCTCTTAATTGTCTCCTGCCAACTAGTCGCGGATGTGGTAGGCCGTTTTTTCCCGAACCATAGTCTGAATCGCGTCGAAGGCGGCATTCACTTCCTTATCCTTCAGCGTACGGTCTTTCGACCGGAAGGTAATCGATACAGCCACGCTCTTCTTTCCGTCAGGAACACCCTCTCCTTCGTATACATCGAAAACTTCGACCCTCTCCACCTCGAAGGCTCCTTTCGTCGATTTGAAAGCGAACTTAGAGATGGCGCTGGAAATCGATACAGCTTGCTCTGCTTGATCCGCCAGCACCGAGAGATCTTTAGTCGATGGAGGAAACAAACTAAAGGCCTCGAACTTGGGTCTCTTCGGAGCCTTCAATCGCTCGGGCAAAACGCAAAACTCGCCGGCCACTAGAATACCATCGATGTCCTTGCCGCGAGTCCGCTTCAAATTCAGCATGCCCATCGTTGCGAAGAATCCCGCTTTTACCTCCAAAATCGCATCCGCATCCCCACCTTCCCAAACGGAGTCCCCGTCCGAGATCGTTCCAACCCGAAAACGGCTAACGTCGAATCCAGAGAATCCGGCGATCGCGGAAACCCTATTCTTGGCTTTGTAAAAGTCATCGCTCAACGGCTCCGTCCAACTTCTGTAGGCGTTCGCTCCACACTCGACAAACGCTACGGAAATGAGCTCCACAATTTCGCCACCCACCTCCCTGAAAACCCGGCCGGTCTCGAAGAATCGCGTGGCCCCGGTATTGCGAGACTGGTTAAGCCGAGCGGTATCCATCAGACCTTCCAGGAGAGAGAATCGAAGCTCCGTTTGGTCCTCGCTGATCGGATTTTTTAACGCCAACCCAGAACCCTGAACATCCGCGAGCCAATCGCTCTGATCTTCGCTCGAGCGCAGGGTGTAATTCACGGCCTCGCAAAAGTCTTGCCCCACCAAAAAACTAGTGGAGCGCCGAATAAACTCCGTTATCGGATGATCTGTATCGGTAGTAGCGGTGGCCACGACGGAAGCAGTGGGGATCCGGTGCGTACCGTATATCCGAAGAATCTCTTCTAGCAAATCGATTGGTCGCTCTAGATCTCCTCGCAAGCTAGGGATATTCACCTCCCGGGTTTCGCCAGATTTGCCTGCGATATTCAACCCAAGGGCTTGAAGGCTGTCTTCGATCTCGGCATCGGAAATCTCAAAACCTGAACGAGTTCGTACCCAATCGGTGGATATAGATATGATCCGATCGGATGGCACAGCGATCCCCGCGCTGTACGACGGCTCGCATAGCTCCCCGCCTGCAGTTTCCAGAATCAATTGAATTGCCCGGTCCCGAGCATATTCGAGAGAATGAATATCAATTCCTCGCTCGAAGCGGTAAGAGCTATCGGAAGAAAGCCCCAAGGCCTTGGACACCCAACGAATTGTTCTCGGATTGAAACAGGCTACTTCAAGAACCAAGTCCGTCGTATCCTCCTTCACTTCCGAATTCTGGCCGCCCATGACGCCTGCCACGGCCAATGCCCCTTCTGGATCCGCTATAACGGGCATCCGGTCAGACAGCGATCTCTCCTCTCCGTCCAAGGTAGTGATATTCTCTCCATCTTTGGCATTCCTGACAATAATGCGTCCCTCCGCGATATCACGGGCATCGAATGCATGCATTGGGTTTCCGCATTCATGTAACACAAAATTAGTTACATCTACAACATTGTTGATCGGCCTCAAGCCAACTGATTGCAGCAAGTCCTGCATCCAGACCGGGCTCGGCCCAATCTTAAGTCCTTTGACAACTGTAGCTAGATACAAAGGACAATCTTCCGGACACTCGACCTCAACGCTCGTGAATCGATCGTCCACGGGCGCTTTGCCTCCGATCGAAGCGTAAGTTTTCGCCTCCGGGATGGCCAGATCTCTGCGGTACCAAGCGGCCAGCTCGCGGGCTATGCCAATGTGGGACAGGCAATCCGGACGATTCGGGGTAACCTCGAGGTTGAAAACAGTATCGTTAGCGGTCAGCACGTCATTGATCGGCGTCCCTAGCTCAGGCTCGCCCGATAGAATCAATAAACCGGCAGCGTCTTCGCTCGCTCCAATCTCCTTGCCGGAGCACATCATACCGTCCGATTCCACTCCTCGCAGCTTCGAGCGTTTGATTGTGAAACCTCCGGGCAAAGTCGCTCCTGGCAAGGCGACCGGCACACGATCACCCACTTTGTAGTTGGACGCTCCGCAAACGATCGACTTTTCGCCTACCGAATCGCCGAGCGCCACGCGGCAAATCCCGAGCCTGTCCGCATTGGGATGCTGCTCGCGCTCCAAAACCTCGCCCACGAACACGTGTTCCAGAGGCGGCACCCCCGTCGTTTCAATGTCATCCACTTCGAATCCGAGGAGCGTCAGCGAATCGGCAATCTCTTGAGGACTTTCAGGCAGATCCACGTACCGTTGTAACCAATTGAGGGAAACTTTCATCTTATCCTACTTTTTGGATATCTCCATTTACGCGAACTGCCTCAGGAAGCGGTGGTCGTTCTGATAGAAGTAACGTATATCATCGATTCCATAGACGATCATGGCGATACGTTCGATACCCATGCCGAATGCAAATCCTGAATACACTTCTGGATCGTAATCGACCGCCGCAAACACTTCTGGCTCTACCATCCCACAGCCAGCGATTTCCACCCAATCGCTGCCTAGCTTGGCTAAATGGCTTGACGAGAAATCCACCTCAAAGCTCGGCTCTGTATAGGGGAAAAAGTGCGGCCGAAACCGCGTCGTAGTTCCTTTTCCCAGCAACTGTTCGAAAAAGTAGTCGAGCGTGGCCTTCAGATCCCGCACCGTTACATGCTTATCTACATAGAGGCCTTCCACTTGATGGAAATTGGCGCTGTGGGTAGCGTCCACTGTATCGCGGCGAAAGCAACGCCCTGGCGATATGATGCGCAAGGGAGGCTCCGTTTCGAGCATGGTACGGATTTGCACAGAGGAAGTGTGCGTACGAAGCAAATATCGTTCGGCAGTTTTCTTGGATACATTGCCAAACGCGATATCGTCTTGAAGATAAAAGGTGTCCTGCAAATCCCGAGCCGGATGGTTGTCCGGCGTATTGAGGGCATCGAAGCAGTAGTACTCTGTTTCCACTTCGGTTCCTTCCGCCACCGTAAATCCGATTTGCTTGAAGATACGGCAAATCTCTTCCCGGATCTGCGTCAATGGGTGAAGACTACCTGGCCCGAAGTCCGGCGATGACAAGGAAGGATCCACGGCCGGCCCCAATTCCGCCGCTATTTCCGATGTCTCCACCGTCTCTAGAATGCCGTCGAAGATCGCCTGCACCGCTTGCTTGGCTTCATTAATCCGTTTGCCGAAAGCGGGCCGGTCTTCTTTGGGAACGTCCTTCATCCCCTTCATGACCCCCGTCAAACGTCCATTAGGACCGGAAACTTCCGCCTTTAGCGATTCCAGCTGGGCTCGGGTCGTTACCCCGTCAGCCTGCTGACCGGTATAAGCCACTATTTTATCGAGTTCTTTTTCCATGCGCCTTTTCGAATTCCCGTAGGATTCAATAAAAATGGAGCTCGAGAAGACACCCGAACCCCATCCGTTTAAAGTCGAAAATCGCCGAGGGGCCGCATTTGTCAGGCCGCTCGGAAATCCAATCACTCCGCTTACGCTGCCGTCTTCGCCTTCAGGGCTTCTTTGGCCTTTTCGACCAGCCCGTTAAAGGCTTCGTCGTCGCGAACGGCCAGATCAGCCAAGACCTTGCGATCGAGCGTGATTTCCGCGGCTTTCAGACCTTCCTGAAAACGGCTGTAGCTGATGCCCTGGGCTCGGCAAGCGGCATTGATACGGACGATCCAAAGCTGACGCATCGTCCGTTTTTTAACGCGGCGATCGCGATAAGCGTATTGCAAAGCGTGATCGACCGCTTCTTTCGCGTACTTGTAGAGACGCGACTTATTGCCGAAGTAGCCCTTGGCTTGCTTCAGCATCTTTTTGCGCCGTTTCCGGTACGCGGGTGAATTAGTGGCTCTAGGCATGTTGTTCCTTTCTTACGTTAGATTTCGGTAGGTCGCCTATTGATTCTGTTACCTGTACGAAATAAATGCTCGCGATCGGCGATTAGAGGCCGTGTGGCAGGCCGCGTACCAAGTCGGCCTGACGGCCGGGGGATACGCTCTTGTCGCGACTTAGACTGCGCTTCTGCTTGGTGGTTTTCTGGTGAAGATGGTGTCGCATCCCAGGGGAACGACGAATCAGCTTGCCAGATCCTGTCAGCTTGAAGCGCTTGGCTATCGATTTCTTAGTCTTTTGCATGACTTTTGAGAAAGCCAAAAAGAAAGATGCAATTTATCAGTCATGTAAAGGGGAAAGAAGGCCCTTTTTCATGAAAATCATGGGAAAACGAGCCATCCCATGTCGGAAACGGAGCGACCGATCTCCGAGCGGCAAAACTCATTCGGCGTTAAAATTTCCGCAGACGGGCAAGACCTTCATATTCACCACCAGAGCTGACTTGCAATTGCTCGATCGACGGAGATGATTCTCCGCGCAATCTCAGCTATCCCATTTCCCCATGAATCGCAGAAAGTTCATCAGAAACGCAGCCGTCGTTGCTGGAGCCACCACCCTACCGTCTTGGTGCCTCGAAGAGTGCTTGGCTCAGACCGCAGGAAAATATTCCAAATCGGCCAACGAGAAACTCGGCGTGGCTCTAATCGGCTGTGGGGGACGGGGAACCGGGGTCGGCAATGCAGCAGCTTACTACGGAGAAATGGTGGCAGTATGCGATGTCGACGATGCTCAGTTGGCTAAAGCCAAGGTTAAATGGCCGAAGGCAAAAGCCTTTAAGGATTTCCGAAAGGTAATGGAGCAGAAGAATGTCGATGTCGTCGTATGCGGGACTGTCGACCATTGGCATACGCTAATTTCTCTAGCAGCCATGAGAGCTGGCAAAGACGTCTACTGCGAGAAACCGCTCACCTTGACCATCGACGAGGGCAAACATCTGGTCAAAGAGGAGAAAAAGTCTAAGCGTATCCTGCAAACGGGGACGCAACAGCGCAGCGATCCTCGCTTCCGTTTGGCTTGCGAAATAGCCCGCAACAAAATCATAGGCGAACTCAAGGAGATCGATGTCTACTTGCCAGCAGGCCAGCGTCTTGGCCCATTCGAAAAGAAACCTGTCCCAAATGGAATGGAGTGGGATATGTGGCAGGGGCAAACTCCCTACGTCGATTACGTCGAGGAGCGGGCCCATCGCCTTTTCCGTTACTGGTGGGAATACTCTGGCGGAACCATGACCGACTGGGGGGCCCACCACAACGACATCGCCCTTTGGGCGACCGGATTCGAACGTAGCGGGCCCGTCTCCGCCCAAGGAAGAGCTCTAATCGACATGATTCCAGGAGGGTTCACTGCCGCCAGCGAATACGAGCTGGAATATGTTTACCCCAACGGCATCCGCCACCGCTGCCGCAGCACCACAGCCAACGCTTGGAACGGTCGAGTCGTCGATCCCGACAGACAACAGCATGGCCTTAGGCTAACAGGTACGAATGGCTGGGTTTGGGTTACTCGCGGCGATATCCAAGCAAGTGATCCCGATATTCTGAATACGCCTTTGCCATCTAGCGCCGAGCGACTCTACAAGAGCGACAACCACATGACCAATTTCATCGAGTCGGTGCGTTCCCGAAAGAAAGCCATCTGCGACGCTGAAATCGGGCACCGATCCGCGACTATGTGCCACCTAGGCGTCACTGCCGTCCGCATGGGCCGAAAAATCGAGTGGAATCCAAAGAAGGAACGCTTCGTCAAAGACCGCGAAGCCGCCGCCACCATCTCCCGCCCCATGCGCAAGCCGTGGGACTACAGCATGGTGTAAGAGCTGGATTCTCAGTGGACCTCTCTACCACCCGAGTTAATCAACTCAAGCGTAGGAGCGGGTTTATCCCGCGATCACAACGAAGGTTCACCTACTCCGTTGCCTGACTGTAGCTTTCAACATCTTCTCGAAAAAAAACCGCTCTCAATTTGGGCATTCCCCATTCAAGAGCTATCTTTCTCATAGCTAATAGGCCGATGGGATCAAATCGCTCCAGGCATTGAGCAATACCACCTTCCGTGCCTTATGGTGGGGAACCGAATGCCTCATTAGCAACGCCATCTTCTTTGGAGACCTCCTCGAAGAACCGAATTAGTTTCATCTCTCAACACTCATCCTTCAACCTTAGTCCTTAAACAAGTGACAAACCGACCTCGCCTGGTCATATTCCCAACATGGACAGGCGACAGTTTATTAAATCGGGCAGTCTCGGCCTAGCAGCCGGGTTCATGGGACAAACGAATGCATTCGCATCGAGCCCAAGGGAAAAACGCATCTACAACGCCGTCAAGTGGACGATGATAAAGAATGACCTGCCGGTGCTGGACAAATTCAAGATGTCCAAGGATGTCGGCTTCGATGGTGTATCGCTCATGGCACCCGGCTGGTTCGAAGTGAAGGAGGTTTTGCAGGCCATAGATAAAACCGAACTGCCTGTCCACAATGTGAACAACGCCAATCACTGGAAGGTTCGTCTTTCCGACCCCGATCCCGCCGTCCGCAAACAGGCCGAAAAAGACCTTCGCGACACGATCCGATTCGCCAGCGACGTGGGAGCCGACTCCATCTTACTCGTGGTCGGCAAGGTCACGGATCCAATCCACGAAACCCATGATCAAGTTTGGGAGCGGTCCACGGCAATCATCAAAGACACACTGCCTCTCGCGGCCCGATTGGGCGTCCGCATCCTTCTGGAAAACGTGGGCAACGATTTTTGCCTGGCACCTGATCTATGGAACAAATACATAGATCAATTCGAAAGCCCTTGGGTCGGCGCTTTTTTCGATATCGGTAATCACCACAGCCGCGGAGGCGCCGCTGAATGGCTAAGGGCAATCGGAGCTCGGATCGTTAAACTGGATGTCAAAGGCCATTCTACCGAACGCCGCAAGAACTGCGCTATCTTCGACGGCGATGTTCCTTGGGAAAAGATCCGCGAGGAGATTGACCGCATTCAGTTTACCGGCTGGGCCACAGCCGAAGTTCCCGGAGGTGGAGAAGCGCGTCTACGTCAGGTCGTCCAGCGAATGAACCGAGCTTTGGGTATCGGTTAAGTACTACCGTCGATTACGGTAATTGCCGACAACGTCTAGAGATGTCCACACGTTGGATACGGTCTTGCTTTGTCTCAATCCCAGAATTCAGTCTCTAATGTGTCTGGTCGAGTTACCCAAACTGAGCCATGGCTTTCGTTAGCCTGGACGTATTGATGA
>CAZFUD010000126.1:0-11516 GCA_964521705.1 uncultured Opitutaceae bacterium
GGAAAATTAAGGGTGGGAGTTTAGAAAACGCTATCGTTCTTAAGGGGGACAAAATTCTGTCCAAAGAGCCATTGCGATTCGAAGACGAGCTCGTACGTCACAAGATTCTGGATGTGATTGGCGATATCTTCCTGCTGGGAAAGCCGTTAAAGGCCCACATCATCGCAGTCCGCCCAGGTCATGCCCTGAACTCGGAATTGACTAAGAAGCTTTACGAGCGAATGGATGAGCTCGAAAAAGGGCACGCGAAGAAAGCGACGGAAAGCCGTAAAATCGTAGTCGAAACGGAAACGGAACTGGATATCCGCCGGGTAATCGAGACGCTCCCTCACCGCTACCCGATGCTTATGGTTGATCGGGTGATCGAGTTCCGGGGTGACGACGAGCTTACGGCTGTAAAGAATTGCACGATCAACGAAGAGTATTTCCAGGGCCATTACCCGGGGCAGCCTATTATGCCGGGAGTGCTGCAAATCGAAGCCATGGCTCAAGCTGCGGGCATACTGATGCTGAGAGTGACCAAGAATGAGGGAATGACGGCGGTTTTCATGAGTATCGACAAGGTCAAGTTTCGCAACAAAGTCATCCCAGGCGATCAATTGAAAATCGATGTTAAGCTGACTAAAATTATGCGGGGCAAGATCGGCACGGCTGAGGCGACCTGTTCTGTGGGAGACAAAGTCGCTTCGTCAGGGGAACTGAAGTTCATGCTGGTGGACAAAGAAGCGGAAGTATAGACAATCTTGATACAATTTAGATATTATGGCGGTTGAAGCTCATACTACAGCTATAATTGACCCTAAGGCAGAGCTCGGCGAGGGCGTGCAAGTCGGAGCCTACTCGGTGATTGGCCCCGAGGTGAAAATCGGCGACAATACCAAGGTTTGGCATCAGGCGAGCATCTGGGGGAACACGGAGATCGGCGAATCTTGCGAAATCTATCCTTTTACGAGCATTGGGATGAAAACCCAGGACTTGAAATTCCAGGGGGGTTCCCCGGGGACGAGAATTGGCGATCGCAATGTAATTCGCGAATACGTATCCATAAATGCGGCAACCAACGAAGGCGAATACACGGAGATTGGAGATGACAATCTATTTTTGGCTTACTGTCATGTGGGGCATTGCTGCCGTATTGGGAATCACTTGATCGCTAGCAATGGGGCTACCTTTGCGGGGCACGTCGTCGTCGAGGATTTTGTTGGAGTGGGAGGGGGTGGCACTGCCATCCACCAATTCTGCCATATAGGTCGCTATTCCTTTATTGGAGGGTGCGCGAAGGTGGAACAGGATATTCCACCATTTATGCTAGGGGATGGGCATCCTGCTAAGATTCGAATGTTCAATAAGGTAGGGCTTGAACGAAACGGTTTCGATTCAGGCCAAATCAGTGTCGTCAAACGGATATTCCGAACCTTTTTTCGTGAGGGTCTCAATAGGCAGCAGGCCATGGCAGCTATTAAGGAAAGCGACATTGCTGATACTGAAGAGGCAAAGATATTTATTGAATTCGTTGAGACCTCGGAACGCGGTTTGGCTGGCGGGTCCTAGTTGAGGTATTGATCATTATCGCTGGGGGCCCAGCTTCGATGACTTGTTTGTTATATTAATCGCGTGGATTCTACAATGGCCTCAGGAATCGATCTCTTTATGTTCAATAAAGGCTTTTACTTTAAACCACTAGAGACCTAGAAAGGCGGTTTTCATAAAAGATATATCCCCATGGCGTACACTATAGGAATAGACTACGGAAGCAATTCAGTTAGAAGCATCGTCGTGCGTTGCTCAGATGGGATGGAGGTAGGGTCTTCGGTTTTCGAATATCCATCGGGAGAAATGGGAATCCTTTTGGATCCGAGCGATCACAATCTTGCCCGCCAACATCCGGGCGACTATATCGCGGGTTTAGAATCAGCCACACGACATGCAATCGCTGAAGCGGGGCAATCGGATCACGAGTTTTCGCCTGAGAAGGTTATCGGAATTGGAGTGGATTCGACGGGATCGAGCCCAATCCCTGTTGATTCGTCCAATCAAGCCTTGGCAATGCTACCGGATTTTCAAGGACGGCTGGCGGCCGAATGCTGGCTTTGGAAAGACCATACGAGCGCAGAAGAGGCGGCGACGATTACGGAATTGGGCCGCGAACATCGACCCCAATACCTGGCGAAGTGCGGCAATACTTATTCGTCCGAGTGGTTCTGGTCAAAAATCTGGCGTTGCTTGAAAGTCGATTCGGAAGTGTTCGAAGCTGCCTACAGTTGGGTGGAGCTCTGCGATTGGATTCCGGCGGTCTTGGCCGGAGTGACGGAGCCGAAAGTCGTTAAGCGAGGGATTTGCGCAGCTGGACATAAAGCTTTCTACGCGGATGACTGGGGTGGATTGCCGGACAAGGAATTTTTGGCGATGCTGGACCCTAAACTAGCTGAACTTCGGGATCGGTTGTACGAGAAAGCTTATGATGCCAGCGAGAAAGCGGGCGAACTTTGCCCAGAATGGGCAGAACGATTAGGACTGCCTGAAGGAATCGTGATCGCGATAGGAGAATTCGATGTTCACTACGGAGCGATCGGGGCCGGCGTTGACGAAGGAACGTTGGTCAAGGTCATAGGGACTTCGACATGCGATTGCGGAGTCGTGCGAGCCGATAAGGAAGTTGCCGACATTCCCGGTATTTGCGGCATCGTCAAAGGGGCAATTCTTCCAGGCTACTATGGCATCGAAGCTGGGCAGTCCGCAGTTGGCGATATATTCGCATGGTTTGTTAATTCCGTCTGTAAGGGAGATGCGGATACTCACGCTTCCTTGACAGCTGAGGCTGACAAGCTCGCTCCTGGTGAATCGGGCCTACTAGCTCTCGATTGGAATAACGGCAACCGGACCATACTAGTGGATCCATTGCTCGGTGGGCTATTGCTTGGGCAGACGCTACATACCACGCAATCTGAAATCTACCGAACCCTGATTGAGGCAACCGCATTCGGGGCCAGGATGATTCTCGAGAGAATCGAAGAATATGGGGTGCCCGTAAGCCGCGTTGTGTGCGCGGGCGGGATCGCTGAAAAGAATCCGATGCTGATGCAGATTTATGCGGACATAACAGGGCGTGAAATGCTCGTTTCAGGCAGTTCGCAAACCTGCGCTCTGGGATCGGCAGTTTCAGCAGCGGTGCTAGCCGGCTCTTCGACTGGCGGTTACGATGATTTTGAAACAGCCCAGACGAAAATGACGCGATTGAAGGATGTCAGCTTCAAGCCGAATCCTGCCGCTCAAGCCACTTATAACGAGTTCTTCAAACTGTATAAGGAATTGCATGACGCTTTCGGAGGAGTTTCGGAAGGGGACATGGGCGGCGTTATGAAAAAGCTTCTCTCCATCAAGGAGAGAGCCCGATCGATAGACTCCTAACGGTTGACCTGAAAGATCATTATTTCATGAGTATATACGCGTCATTGAAAGAAGAGTGCTGCGAAGCCAATAAGGAGCTGCCGAATCTGGGAATCGTCGACCTGACTTTTGGGAATGTATCCATAGTGGATCGAGACCGTGAGGCGATGGCGATTAAGCCTAGTGGCGTGGATTATGATGTTCTCAAACCGGAGGATATCGTCGTGCTCAGATTGGACACGGCTCCGGATAGCGAGAGCAATCTGGATCTCGAGGGGGCGAAACTCGAAGGATCTATGCGGCCGTCTTCCGATTCGCCTACGCATTTGCGACTGTACCAGGCGTTTAGTGGCATCAATTCCGTAGTGCACACGCACTCTAGAAATGCTACAGCCTTCGCCCAGGCGGGAATGGCGATTCCCTGCTTTGGGACAACGCATGCAGATTATTTTTATGGCGAAGTGCCAGTGACTCGGCCTATTTCAAAGGAAGAAATTAAGCGGCATTACGAATGGGAGACGGCGAATGTCATCGTAGAGCTCTTCGAAGACTTGAACGAGAATGAGATTAATGGGGCGCTTTTCCATGGGCACGCCCCGTTTGTTTGGGGTTCTTCAGGAAAAAAGGCAGTCGAGACCGCGTTTGCTTTGGAGGTCATTGCGGAAATGGCGATGAAGACGCTGGCTTTGAATCCTGAGGCAGCTCCACTCTGTCAGGCCCAACTCAACAAGCATTATTTGAGGAAGCATGGCTCCAATGCTTACTACGGTCAGGCTAGCAAAGCCTAATTCGACTGCCCGCTTTAGCGATTGAAGTCAGAACGGGCCGACTGCATTAGTAAAAGCTGCAATAATGGCCCGATTATCGGACAAAGTGGTTTCTTCGTGGTTTCTGGGCCTGTCAGATACGCTGAAGTCAGGATTCAGCCCGGCAGATGCTATTGGCATAGCGGGAGCCATTCCCAACAGGCTCCGAAGTAGACTGGTTCAGCGAATTGAAGCAGGAGTCTCCTGGAGGGAGACCGTAGAAAATGAGTGCGCCTTTTTGGAACCTGCTGAGCGTTTCATGATATCAGCAGCCGAACAATCGGGCAACCTGCCCCAAACCTTGAAAGAACTGGGCGAAATTCGTAAAGAGGCAGCGGCTTTCAGGAGCCGGATTTTTTTGGCGGCGCTTTATCCTCTGGCAATTCTGCACCTGGGAGCGCTGTTGTTTCCGGTAGACTACTTGGTCGCTGGCGAGCCCCAAGCCTACGCCATTGGTGTTGGAATCGTGGTCGTTCCCCTGTGGATTGCGTTTATCGTCATCAATATGGCGTTTCGCGTATCGCCGCGATTTAAGAAGATCGTTCAGTCGATCATCCCAATTATCAGGGGATATTCAATTAATCGAGATCTCGCTCGTTTCTGCCGTGTCCTGGCCAGTTGCATCCGATCCGGGGTTCCGCTTGCCAGGAGCTGGGAATGGTCGCTGCTGGCAGCCGATAGCGCTCGATTGGATAGAGATGGATATCGGGCCATTGAGTCAATCAATCGAGGCTCGCCAGCTAGCGAGGGCTTTTCGGGAAAGAGCGGGTTCCCGCCGGAGCTCATTCGGCAGTACGCGATCGGGGAAAAGACAGGCGAGCTGGATGTTAATATGAGTCGAGTGGCAGAGATGTACTCCAGCGCGGCTAAAAAGAAGCTATTTATCGCTACCTTGGTGTACCCTCAATTACTCTTCTTGATGGTTGCCGCCTTCGTTGCCCTCAAAGTAGTTGGGTTTTACAAGGGCTATTTCGACAATATTATGAATATGACCTAGCGGCAGGTTTCGCAAACGCCGTAAAGCTCGAGCACGTGGGTAATCTCCGAATATCCTAGATCCGAGGCCAGCTTTTCCAGCTTATTTACTTCGCATGTATCCAATTTTTCGGTCTTGTGGCACTTGCGGCAGATTATGTGATGATAATGATGCTGCTCGGCGTTAATTTCGAAGAGGCCTTTGCCCGACTCGGTGGGTATGCGATTAACGATTCCCGCCTTCTCGAATGCTTCCAAATTTCGATAGACTGTGACGAGATCGAACGAGCTGGAGCCAAGCATCTCATGGAGCTCCTCGGCGGAATAGGGCTTGGATTGATCTACCAGTAGTTGAAGCAAGGCCTTTCTCGGCTCGGTTATTCGCAGCCGCTCCTTTTTTAGGCTGCTAAGCGCCGTATCGAATCTTTCTTCAGTATTGGGCATTTTTAGGAAGATTAGAGCAATTGAACGACAATCTCAACTCTATAGCGCCGAAGATTTTCATAAGGGATACTCGACGAACAGATGGTGATTCGGCGGCCCGGAGCCATCTGTTACATTGACTTGATTGGTTCGGCGCGTTGTGGATGCATAGATAATTTAAGACGATCCGATGATTCAGGGAAACAGCCTATTGCGATTTGTCTACACCTTTGTCGTAGCTGCCTTCGCGTTGTTCGCTATAAGCGTGATCTACAAGCACTTTTGGGGTGAAAATGGAGTATCCGAGTCGTCGACTGGTTTGCGAATCGTGGAGCCTTCTAACGATTTACTGGCCTACGAGCGGAACACTATAGAGGTTTTTCAAGAAACTTCCCCATCAGTTGTATTTGTCCATAACCTACAAAATCGACGGAATTTATTCTCCTTCAATGTTACTGAGTATCAAGCGGGGTCCGGATCGGGATTTCTCTGGGATAGATCGGGCCATATAGTGACGAATTTTCACGTTGTTCAGGGGGCGATGAGAATCGCAGTTACATTGATCGACGGGAACACCTATGTTGCTCAGCCGATTGGGGTTGAGCCGAGAAAAGATCTGGCCGTGCTAAAGATTGACTTGCGGAGCACCAACGTAACTCCGTTTGGGGATAAAGTGGCGAATTCCGCAGAATTGCTAGTCGGCCAAAAAGCCATAGCGATAGGCAATCCGTATGGCTTGGACCATACGCTAACTGTGGGAACGGTGTCTGCGCTGGGAAGAAGCATGCCTTCCGTCGTGGAAGGGATTACTATTCGTGACATGATTCAAACGGACGCCCCGATAAATCCGGGCAATTCTGGAGGCCCGTTGCTGGATAGCCGTGGCCAACTCATTGGGATGAACACCTCTATTCTTAGGGATTCGACAGGCATTGGTTTCGCGGTGCCCTCGAATACGATCAACCGAATTGTGAATCAGATTATTCAATACGGGCAATCGGTTCAATCCGGTATTGGTATCGTCATATTCGAGGACCACATAGCGAGGCGATTCAGAGTCGAGGGCGTTCTTGTTAGACAGGTTTATGAGGGTTCGCCAGCGGATGAGGTGGGGATTCGGGGAACGGCTTTCGATCAGTTTGGACGCATACTGCTGGGAGATGTCATCGTTTCCATCGATGGAGAGAGAATCGCGAATTACGACGATATGTATAATGTTTTCGATGACAAGAATCCTGGAGATTTCGCGGAAGTCGTGTTTCAGCAGAATGGCGAGGAAAGAACTGAGCTTGTAAGAGTAGTGGCGATCACCGAGTAGCTGGCTCCGTGGGGAATTTTCGATGCTGTATTTGCTCTTAGGACTCGTTGTTATCGCAGCTTGGACACTTTATAGCCTAGTCGATTACCGAAGACGCCGATTGCTCTATTCTTCCTGGCGCCGATTGGTCCGCTGGGAATTTTGGCCGATGTGGGCATTCTATCCACCGGTAGTTGTGTACGCTCTGTTGTTGGGTTTGCGCTATCGCGGTCTCACATTGTTTACGCTGGCTAATCCAGGGATGCCGCATGCTGGAATCGCTATGATGTCCAAGAGCGATATTCTTAAAGGTTTTCAAAGTCGAGAACACCACGTGGCCGCTTTCACGGTTATTTCAGAAAAGCAGTCGTTGGATGAACGCTTGGCTCGCCTGAATCATTTCATGCAGTCGCGGAATCTGAGTTTCCCCATCGTGCTTAAGCCGGACTATGGTGAGCGAGGCGTGGGTGTATCGATCGTTCGGAGCCCAGAGGCCGCTCGAGAATATTTGCGTGGCAGCTCTGAAACCGTCATCGCTCAGGAATACGTAGCAGGAGAAGAGTTCGGGGTATTCTATATCCGGCGCCCTTCGGAAGCGCGAGGAAGGGTTTGGTCGATTACAGCCAAGTGTCCAACTTTCGTAGTTGGCGATGGCATGCGAAGTTTAGAGCAACTGATCCTCGATAATGAGCGAGCTATTTGTATGGCCCGTTTCTTTCTGAAGAAATTCGCGGATCGACTTAAGGAGGTCTTGCCAGCAGGGGAGCGGTTTCTACTGGCTGAACTCGGAACGCATTCTCGAGGCGCGCTTTTCTTGGATGCCTTTGAGAAATGGACGGAAGAAATGGAAGTTGCGATTGATGAGATGAGCCGTTCTTATCCGGGCTTCTTCTTGGGGCGTTACGATATACGTGTAGAAAATGTGAATACGCTTAAGAGAGGAGAAGGATTTAAGGTTCTTGAATTGAATGGCGTGCTTTCCGAGCCAACGCACATGTACGATCCGAAGCACAGCTTGTTTTACGCTTGGAAAACAATGTTTTGTCTTTGGTCTGAAATATTCAAGATTGGAGATGAAAATCGAGCATTAGGAAATACGCCCTCCCGTATCAGAAACCTCGTCCGATTGGTTCAGGAATTCAAAAGCCAAGAGAAGTACGAAGCCTGAAATTAAATGCGGGGCGATTGTGCCGCGGGGAGAAGCGAGTTTGTCCCGGATTATTTGGCAGGAAGCTGGGGTTTCGCTCCAGCGACCTTCTTCAAACCGCTAGCTGGCCTCGAGATTTTTGGTGCTGGGCGGCAAAGCGTTCGTAGCCTTCATTTCCCATGTAGCGTCTCAGGTGACGCTCGTCTGTCTTTAGGAGGTCCACAACGATGAACCCATCGAGGGCATCGGAAAACGCCTGATCAATGCCGAAGCAAAGTATAACGCCGTTAAGTTTCAGGTAATGCTTCAACAGAGTTGGAACCCCTTTGTTGTCCTTCTCCACTTCGGAAACAAGCGATGAAATATCGTCTACGTCGGGCAAGGCCGTGCAGAGAGCGATGTGGGCAAGGTTTTTGATTTTCCGCAGCCTTGGTTTCACCCGGGCGCTGATCAGCTTATTTAGGATGGGGTGGAGCTTGTGGTTTTTCAGGTACTCCACCATGAGACTCTTCGAAAGGGCTCGATAGCTATCCGTCATGCTTACCGCTCCAAAAATAGTATGGTATTCGGGATTGCGAGACACGAGTTCTCCTATGCCTCGCCATATTAGAGCCAACGCGGCCGATTTCCGCTGGTATTTTGGCGTGACATAGGAACGACCCACTTCTATGGCCGGGTTCAGCTCGCTGAGTAGCGCTTTTTTGAATTCATAGAGCGTATTGCAGTAGAGTCCCTCCACGCCGTGGGCTTCTATGATTTTATCGACGAAACAATAGCGATAGGCCCCTACCAGCTCTTGGGCTTCGTTATTCCACATGAAAAGGTGGCGATAGATTTCGTCGTAGCGATCTATATCCAGAGGCTTGCCAGTGCCCTCGCCAACGGGTCGAAAGGTCTCTTCGCGAGTGCGCCCAATCTCTTCCAGGATGTGGGGGATTTGCTCAGAGCTCGCTCCATATATCGAGAACGGTTCTTTTCTAACCAGTAGAGCGTTGGCGGGAAGTCTTTCGATATCGCCTAGGAGGAGCTCGACCGGTTGGCGTTCGGCAATCGGTTGGCCGATCGTGGCGGGGCTCTCTATGCGTTGCTTATCGGAAGGCGAGTCACTCGCATTGCGTTTCTCGAGGATGTAGGTATTGGCTCGAACGAATTGAGTTACCGATTCAGGTGAATCAAAACGCTCAAGTCTCTTGGGTGAGATGGGCTTGCCAATGCGGACCTTGAAGGTTCGGCCTTGCTTATTGACGAGTTGCTTAATCAACGCAATCGTACGAAGACGAGGGTGGATTAAGCCGAGCGTTTGAAAGAGAAACGAGTTTCGACCTTCGAAATAAATCGGAACGACCGTGGCTCCGCTTTTCTGGATGATAGAGCCTTGGCTTCGCTTCCAAGGCGGATCGGTTACAATCCCTTGCTTTGGATGAAGGTGGGAGACGACTCCTGCGGGAAAGGTTCCCAAGCAATGTCCTTCCTTCAGCCATTTGAGGGTAGCTTTCAAGGGGCCAGTATTCATGGCCGCGGCGTTCCGGGAACCGAATGGATTCACTTGGATCGTCCAATCTCGGATGTCCTTGAAGGCATTGAGCATGAAGTTCACTAGGAGTTTGGTGTCAGGTCGAGTTGAGGCGAGAATGGAGCCCATTATGATCCCGTCGATTCCCCCGTACGGATGGTTGGCAACGCAAATTATCGGACCTGATTTTGGAATTCGTTTGAGATCTTCTGGATCGACCTGGTAGGTAGCGTTTAGCGTCTTCAGGGCGGCATCGAAGAAATTCAGATCTCTATATTCTTTGTTTCTACGCTCGAAGTAGATGGCGTTCAATCGATTGACTTCATCGATTCCCAGGAGGTTCTCAACTGGCCACTTTACGAGCCGGCAGCTTGCTCGGAGAAGGGGACTTTTGATTTTTGCCTCAATATCGAGGAGTTTTCCTCCGTTGGAGTTCATTCGTAGATCGTTGTGAATGCTGAAAGGGTCTCGCTAACTGCTCAGGGAAAGGGGGAAAAATAAATTAAGTTTGAGCCGGAGGGCGGGTTTTAAGTACAAAACGGTCTTATCGGAGTGGAGAGTGCAGGCGATTTATTACCAAGTTAAGGAGCGGTTCGAGAGCAATATCCCTATTGTATGAACGATCAAGATGTCGAACGCAATCCGCCGGAATTCCCTGGTAGAGAGGATGTTGGGGATGGCAACAGGCCTGGAGCCAGAGAATCGTTCATCATGGCCGCTTTGGCATCGGTATTCTTCATCTCCTGGGGGGTATACATCAACTGGGATTTTGGAACAGGAGCAATTATTCAAGTTGGCGTTACCCAGGGGATCATAAGTTTTATTTCTACCTTCCTGTCGTCAGACTTGCTGCAGCGTCTATATCGAACGATCAAGCGGTTTGGCTGGCACGGGTCGGTCAATGTCCCTCTCGGGTTCTTTTTGATAAACGGGGCTATATTCGGGGCTCATTTCCTAGCGGGAACCCCGAGGATCCTGCCTACCATGGCCCTAGGATTGATTGTAAGCGTCTTTTTCTGCAGCGCTTACACCTACCGCCTAAGTGTGGCATTCGCGAAGCAGGAGGCCTAACGGATTTTCGCTACCCGGGGAACTTCGACGAATGATGATCGAGGATTTTCCAGTCTTCTGAATCTATGGATTTTCTGAATACAAAGGAAAATCTGGCTTCTACTTTAGCAATCGGGTCAGAATCTGAAGGGCCTCCAAGGCTAAATGCGTAGGCTCCGTTAGCGAGGGCTGTCGTTTCGCTGGGCTGTCGATAAACGACATTCAGCGTTTCGATGGCCAATGAACTGCGATCCAGAAAGCTGTCGAAGTAGGTTTTGATGGCGTCTCGACCGATTTTCAGCTCGTTGGCCAGCGTTCCCCAAAGGGCTGACTGATCGCGGTCGTATAGATCGAGCACGCGGTCGATATCACGATTTTCCATCGCGCTGGTCCAAGCTTGGTAAAGCCCTTGAGGCGTTGTGGAATCGATTGTTTCTACGAGTTCTTTATCCATGTATTGCTGGAGATCGTCTTTTATCTGGAGGACGATTTGTGGAGGAATTCGAGCGTGTCAAGAGCGGTTGGCTCTTTCAGGCGTCGCGAAAATCGAGGGTTGGAATTTCCAAACTGTGTTTATTTTCCAGAGCGGTCATTCAAGTAGATCCTGTTCGTTGGTTTCTCTGGCGAAAAGCACGATAAAGATGCCAGCCAGGTAGAGCCAACTCAGATAGTTGGCAGTTTGTATGATACTCCACTCGAACCCGCCTTGCTCAGCCGGACGCTGCAGCCACCCGATCAACAGTATTCCGAATCCCGTGGCGACGCGACCCATATTGAAACAGAATCCGGAGCCGAGCCCTCGAAGATGAGTCGGATAGATCTCCGGGAAGTATACGGCATAACCTGCATGCATTCCCAAGGTGAAGAAACCGAATACGGGCAACATGCACATGAGTAGGATCGGCGGGGATTGAGCCC
>CAZFUD010000127.1:0-11498 GCA_964521705.1 uncultured Opitutaceae bacterium
ATGACCGGATTAATATGTTTCGGGTAGCGAAACGGGCTTTGACTTATCCGCATCCAGTAAGCGTCTTGCTGTATCCGATGAAGAACGACCCGGGAGCGGCTGTTCATTATTGGCGTTTAGCCAATGATCAAGGTGGCGCGATGGTTTGCCCCTCTAAATCGTGGCCCAATACATGAAGAGAAAACGGTCAACTCAAGTATTCAGTCTTTCATTCCTGGACGTCATTTGCTGTGGATTCGGGGCCATTATCCTTCTTTTCGTCATTACGATGGGGAAAAAGACAAAGGAAATCACCAACCTAAGAATGGCTTTGGAGCGAATCATCCAGCAAAGGATGCTGCAGCTCAACGAATACGACATTGTTACGGAAGAGATCGCTACGCTAATCCAGCTGGAAAGAGACAAGGAAAAGGAAAAGAAGATTGTTGAAACGGATTTGGAAGCCGTTCTCGCCAAGCTGGAGCAGCAGATAAAGGATAAGGAGTTCAGTAAGGATAAGCTTCTGACAGATCTGGAGCAGGTCGAAGACGAGCTGGCGGTGATGCAGACCGATCCCGAGATCGAACAAAAAAAGGAGATGGCGCCGTCGCCTGTAGGCGTGCCGGTGGAAAGCAATCATATTGCTTTTGTTATCGATACTTCTGGAAGTATGCGTGATCCGAATACGAGTTTGATCTGGGGATATGTAATTCAGAAGTTCGAAGAGACCTTGGACTCCTATCCAGAAGTGAAGGGCATTCAACTGCTCGACGCGGACGGGCATTTCATCATGGGTCGGGGGATGCGGCGAAAATGGATGCCCGATAATCGGGAAACCCGTGAATACATGGTGAGAGCTGTAAGATTATATCCGTATAATAGTGACAGTAATCCTGTTCCGGGAATCGCTCAAGCCATTCGTCAGTTAGCCGAGCCGGACAACGAGGAGATGAAGATGGGCATATACGTTTTCGGCGACGAGTTTACGGGTCGCTCTGAGCCAGTTCTCAATACCTTGGACCGACTGAACAAGGAAGATGAAGACGGAGATCGTTTTGTCCGGATAAACGCCGTAGGATTCCCGAACGTGATCGGCGGAGGGCTTTCGCTTAGCCAATCGGGTTTGAAGTTCGCAAATTTGATGCGAGAACTGACCTATGAGCACGGAGGGGCTTTTGTAGGACTCGAACGTGAAAGCCTGGATTCACGAAATCGTCAGATTCAGGAACGCTATCCGACGCCGATCCCAAGGCGTCCCTCCCGTAGCCCTTCGATTATATTTGGGCCTCGAGGCCCCAGTATTTACGGACCTTAGCGTTCAGTAAAGGCGTTCATTTTGGCCCGCAATAGCGGTTTCAACATGTAGTCGAGAATAGACTTTTTTCCTGTCTTGATGTCTACCTGGGCAATCATGCCCGGCAGAATTTCGAATGTTTGACCGGTGGTTTTCAGGGAGCGTTCTCCCGTTCTGATGAGTATGTGATAGTAGCTTTGCCCGTCCTCCTCGTTGAGAAATGTATCGGCGCTGATCCGCTCTACGACACCTTCGAGCCCTCCGTAAATCGAGTAGTCGTAAGCTGTCAATTTTACCGTCGCTTCTTGTTCGATTTTAACAAAGGCGATGTCGGAGGGGCTGATTTTCGCCTCAACCAGTAGGGTGTCCTCTGCGGGAACGATTTCTACGATTGGGCCGCCTGGTTGAAGAACGCCTCCCAGGGTTTTGATGTGAACCTTATTTACGATTCCGGATACGGGGGCCTTGATGTTGACTCGGGCAATCTTGTCTTCGTAGGCGAGGATAGTCTGCTCTATCTGGCTAAGACTGGTCTTGTATTCGTTATTTTGGGATACTACTTCGTTTAGATACTCGGATTTCTCCTTCTCGATTTGCCCTTCCAGATCATTGACCATCGTTTCTAATCGAAGCAGTTCAACTTGGGAAACGACTCCGGACTCCGCCAATGGGAGAGTGATATCGAGTTCTTTTATCTTAAGATCTAGGCTTTTTCTAAGCCGTGATTGGCTGCTGGTGATTTTCTCTCGGCGCGTGTCGAATAGCAGCTGTTCCGATGCGACAAGTTCAGGGCAGGATTCGATGAGAGTTTCGGGAAAACGAATACCTGCCAAACCGCTCGATTCCGCATCTAGTCGAGCGATCTTGGCCACTAGATTGTCGCGTTCTACAAGACTCTCCCGGTAGGAGGTTTGCAAAATCGTGTCGTTTAGTTTCGCTAGCGAGGCTCCGCGTTCAACGTATTGGCCTTCCTGGGTGAGGAGCTCGTCTACAATCCCTCCCTCCAGGCTCTGGACAATCTGGGTGCTGCCGGAAGGAATAACTTTTCCTTGCCCCCGGGTAAGTTCGCTGACTTGGGATTGGTAGGCCCATGCGACAAACGCCGCAACGATTCCGGCGACCACCAGCAGTAGGAGATTGGCGTAAGGCATGCGCTCTTCAAGAAACGCGGCTTTGCAATCGGCTATGAAGTCTAGATCCTCCGATTGTACAGTTTCGTTGGCCCCTTTCGGGAGACGTTCCTGCGATTTAGCGTCCTGGCTCATTAGTTTCTACCGGCTCCCCCCGAAAGTTGTCTCATCACATCTGCCTTCGGTCCGTCCGCTGCAACCTTGCCCTGATCCATAACGATAATGCGGTCAGCGAGTTTCAGCATCGAAGGTTTGTGAGTTGAAAGAATAAGGGTGCGATTGGCCTCTTTGGAGTATTGCTCCATGTTGGTAATGAAGTCCCGTTCAGCGTTTGCATCCATGGCGCTGGTGGGTTCGTCCATCACCAGCAAGCTTGGCTTAGTTAGCAGCGCCCGAGCGATATTGACCGCCTGACGTTGTCCGCCGGAAAGAAGCTCACCGCGTTCCCCTACCTGGAGATCGTAGCCAAGTGGGTGTTTGGAAGCGAATCGCTCAACGCCCGAGCGAGTGGAGGCGTCTAGTACGGCCTCCTCATCCATCCAAGGGGCGCCAATGATGATATTGCTCTTTAGGCTGCCTTGGAATAGAAGGTTTTCCTGGCCGATATATCCGATCCGGCGTCGCAGATCGGCAGGGTCGATTTGGCGTATGTCCGTATCATTGACAGTGATCATGCCGCCAGTGGATGGATAAAACCCGAGGATCAGTCTTAGTAGTGTGCTCTTGCCAGAACCGACACGCCCGAGAATCGCTACTCTTTCACCCGGTTCGATGCTGAAAGACGCATTGATTATGGCTGGAGCGCTTTCCGGCGTGTATGAAAAAGTGACATTGTCGAATTGGATCCGCGGTTCGAACTGGGGCTTACGGACATACTCTCGACCTTCTTCCCGTTCTTGTGGCAGCTTGATAAGATCATTGAGCCCGCTCAAAGACACGAGGGAACCCTGGAGGCGTGACAGCTGAGCGGCGACTTGACCGATGGGAGCCATGGCCCGTCCGGTTAGGATGGTGCAACCAATCAACGCCCCCATGCTCATATCGCCTGCCTGTATACGAAATACGGAGACGACAATTATCACGACGGAAACCATCTGGGTTATGAATATCGTGAAATTGGAGGCAATCGATGAGTAGCGTCTAGAGGCGACTTCGCTTTTTGCCATTTTGCCCAGGGAATCTTCCATCCGCTTTTGAAACCCTCCGGCTGCCGCGAGCCCGCGAATGGCTTCGAAGCCGTTGATTGCCTCGACTAGAATAGCGTGCTTTTGGGCCGATGCCCCGTGTGACTTTTCCGTTGCTCTTTTGAGTGGGATGTGCATGATGCCGCCAAGAATGAGTATCAAGACGATCGCGGCGCAAGGAATGAAAGCGATCCATCCAGCGATGTAGCCCATGAACGCGAGAAACAGGACAACGAATGGCAGATCGATAATCGTCGTGAGCGAAGCAGAGGTGAAAAATTCTCTAAGGCTCTCGTAGCCCTTCACTTGATTTGCGAAACTTCCAGAGGAGTTGGGTTTGCTCTGCATCTTGATGCCCATGATGCGCTGGAAGATAAAACTGGACATCAGAACGTCGGCATTCTTTCCGGCCTTATCGATAAGTATTCCTCGTAGCGATTTTAGAAGAAAGTCGAATATGTATACAATGGATACGCCACTAGCCAGTACCCAAAGCGTATCAATCGCGTTGTTAGGGATTACGCGATCATAGACGTTCATCACGAAAAGAGAGCCAGCTATGGCGAATAGATTGATGAAGACCGCTGCAAGTAGGACATTGGAGTAGATCTTCTTGTACTTCCAGAGCGTTCCCCAAAACCAGTTTTTGGAATCAACGGTTTGGGTGCTGGATTCGGGTCGGCTGTCGAAGTCAAACTGGGGTTTGATGAATATTGCGACGCCCGAATATTCCCGTTTGAGCTCGTCGATCTTGACGGTAGTTTCGCCGTTCCCGGTTTCCGGAATGATTACGCGGCAGGTACCAGCTTCTTCTCGAGAGACCAAAATTGCTGCGCGATTTCCCTCGAGGAGTAGTACAGCTGGAAGGGTGAGGGTAGGGATTTTTTCGAATGACCGTTTAACGATACGAGCGGAGAATCCCGCGGTAGATGTTGATCGGAGAAACAGTTTTGGAGTCAACCGGTTGTCGACTAGCGGCAGTCCAGCGATCAACGCCTCTTTTGAAAGCGGTTTATGATAGATCTTACCGAGCGTTACGAGGCATTCGAGTAGGGGATCGTCGACTCTGGATACTTCCAGATTTATATCGTCCTCAGTCGCTGGATCGAGCTTGGCATCCACCCTTGAGGTAGTTTGCCCCTCTCCGGTCATGGAGGAAATTCGATTGTTGGTCGCCGCCTTCATTACAGATTGCTGGTCAGGTCGATGAGCGACTCGTGGAGTTCCTCCATTTCCCGGAGTTTGCGCTCCATCTCCTTCTGTTCAGTGATGTCTTCGATAACCCCTTCTAGGTATACTGGCTTTTCGGGATCCTCTTGGATCATCCATACGTTCAGTTTTGCTTCCAGAATGGATCCGTCTTGGCGATGGAACTGTGCCTCTACTTGAGCATCCCTCTGGGCAAGCTCATAGAGTTTGACGAGTTCGACCTTCCGTGAAGATACGTCGGCGATTTCGGGTTTTAGAACCTCCACGGATTTCATGAAATCCTTAATCGAATCGTACCCGAATGCTGATGACAGCCTTTGATTCGCATCGAGAATCACTCCATGGTCTGAGCAGCGGAATATCCCGATATGGGCGTTCTCGAAAAATCCGCGATATTGGGCTTCGCTTTCTTTTAAAAGCTTTTCTAGTCTGAGATTTTCGCGTCGATTTGCGGCATCTTTGAGGTGACTTCGGATAGCAGGAACGAGTCGAGCGGTATTGCCCTTCATGATATAGTCGTGGGCTCCCATTTTCATGAGATCCACAGCCGTCTCTTCCCCGATCTTACCGGATACCAGGATAAACGGTATATCCAGGTCGTAGCGTTGGAGTACTTGCAGGGCTCTCATCCCATCGAAATCCGGCATCTGGTAATCGGAAATGATAATATCCCACTTATGCTCTTCGATCGCCTTGACCATCTCTTCCTCCGTTTCCACCCGCTCGTGGACGACCGAGTATCCGTTTTTCTTCAACAGGTTTACGGTGAATTTCGCCTCGATCTTAGAGTCTTCGACAATGAGGATACGAAGGTCGGTTTCGAGAGGCGAGAGTGGTTGGTCTTCGGTTGATTCCATGGCGATTGGCGAATGTTCGAAAGTGGGTTATTATTGGATGGCCTCTAATAGGGATCCCATCGCGGACAACGTCCGGTAGGCGGCCTGGAGACGATTATAGCGTTCTTCTTCTACTGAAGATTTCGCAGAGAATAGCTCGTTTTCCACATCAAGGACATTTATGAGAGCTCTCTGGCCCAATTCGAACTGTCGTTGATAGGCAGATACGACGGATGTCATTGAGTCTCGGTAGCTTTCCAATTGATATAGCCGCTCTTCGGCGATAACGAAGTCATTCCATGCGCTGAGAAAGCGTGCTCGAATTTCTGTCTCGGTGTCTTCGAGATCGTAGCTTGATTGGTCTACAATTAGCCGGGTTTTCCGAAGTTCGGCTCGCCGACTGCCACCGCCGAATATGTCGTAGGACATCACAACCAGAGCGGAAGCGTCTTCCGTGCGATCCAGAGTACGGGCGCTGTCGACGGAATCGCCCTGGAGAAAGAGGCTGAACTGGGGTGAAAAGGCGCTCTTGGCGACGTCGAGGCGGGCCCGATTAGCATCCATGCGGGCTCTGGCTGATTGGACGAGGGGATTCCTCGCTAGGTCTACTTCGTCGAATGAGATGGGCAGAGCCCAATCTGGAAATTCCGGCTCGATCAAGTCTCCTGGAAATTCGCCAGTGAATTTCTGGTAGGCTGTAGTAGCTTGAGCCAGTTGGCGATGGCGGGCCTCCAGGGTGGCCTGGGCCATTGCTAGTCTTGCAGTTACGAGTTCGACATCCGCTTTGGGACCGGCCCCAGCGCTAAATTTGTCGCTCGTTTTGTCTAGAGCCGTTTGATGAATGCGAGCGCTCTCCTCGGCGAAGCCTATGAGCGCTCGGTATTTCAGGATATCGACGAAGGTCTGTGAAAGTTCCAGAGCTAGACTTTGGCGAGTGGTTTCCAGATCAATTTCGCCTCTCAACCGATTGGCTCGAGCTTCGGCTATCCGGCTCTTAGTAGAGCCGCCGTCGAAGAGCAGTTGGCTCGCTTCCAGCGAATAGGCTCCCATCTTTGCCAAGGCGAAATCGGATGCGCCCTTTCGGAAACGTTCTTCGCCCCCTCTCAAGCTTAGACCGAGTTGTGGCCTGCGTTCACTGCGAATCGAATCGATCTCGTTCTCTAGAATTCCAACTTCTGCATTGTCTGACTTAATTCGAGGGAATTCATCCATCATCGACGAGACGGCGTCGGAAAGGCTGATGCCTTGCCCTTTGGACTCGGCAAAGCCTACCCAAATGCCCAGGAGTAGAGCGGCCGATAGACAGCTTCCCATACGGAAGAATATGCCAAAACTGTGGGATGTTGTTTTCAGCGCGAATGAAAGGTTGGATTTTCGTCCTTTCTATCGCTGGTATCAGAGTGAACTTAAACGACTAGGGCCATTCGGGTCGGAAACTAGGGAAAGACTAAGTATTTACACTTAATTTCCTTCCATTTTAGGACCGGCAAATCTGTCCGAATTCAGGCGGAAATGGCCTTTGAAGGCTCTTGAGCCTACTGGGAGCCGACAACGGCTTTTAATACCGGTTCGAAAACCTGACCTGAAGTGGCGATTATTCCTTTGTTGTTCTTGAGGGTTTGGCCCTGAGAAAAATCGAGAGGTTCGCCGAATGTGTCCGTGACGCGCCCTCCTGATTCTGTGAGAACCAAGTAGCCTGCGGCGTGATCCCAGATCTTCTCTTCGTATCCGGGTCGGGTTGGTAGGCGGAGGTAGACGGATGCCTGACCCCGAGATACGGCAGCATATTTGCATTGGCTGTCCATTCGAAAGGGAGTCGATTTAGAATCGAGAGCTTCGAGTATCCTGGCTGATCGTCCGTGGGCCGTGTGCCCTGATTCCACAGATTCGCAGAAGACCGCTTCAGCAGGGTCCGAAATCCAATCGCAAGCGACCGGGGTCTTATTGTCGAGGTCATCTAATGGGGATTGGAAGGTTCCTTGGCCTTTAGCGGCGAAAAGCAAGCATCCACGTTTGCTGTCTGGGTCGGAAGGATCGACTGGCAAGTTAGGGCAACCGAGAACACCGACAACGACCTCGCCATTCTCGATAAGCCCCAAGGCGATGGCATATTGATCGCCACGCAAAAACCCTTTGGTTCCGTCGATCGGATCCAAAGTCCAAAAGCGGCCGGAGCCCCCGCCAGGATGCGAACCGCGTTCGATAGCGGAAATAATTGAGGGCTGATCCAAACTATGTTCAACCTGGCGCACGCGTCTAACGATTTCCTCGAGCAATTTGGCATTCTCAGGTTTCAGCAGCTCTGTGGCATCTTCCTCTCCTGTGGCGGGATCGTTTGGAAAGGCCATGGCCAGGGAATTTAAGACCAATGCCTGGGCCCCAAAGTCCGCAATGGTCACCGGAGATTTGTCTGCCTTGTCCAAGGCTCCAATCGATTGGAGATCGGCTTGGGCTTCGCTGCAGAGAGAGGCGGCTTTAGCGACGGCTTCCTTGGCTGCTTTGAGTTCCTGTGAATAGATCGTTGTCATGGCTATTTCTTGTTCGGATCCTTCTATCGGCACAATCGCTCGATTCCTGATACGAACAAGAAAGGCTTAACATTTGAATTTCGCTAGTGTAAAGGTGTTCGCGTGTTTAAGACGATAGCTCCTTGTTTGTTTTCTTTTGATATCGAATGGGTTCCGGACCCGTTGTCTGCCGAAATATTGCATGGCGTTTCAGAGGAGGGACCCGCGGCCGCGGAGGAGTCCATGAAACGTCTTTGGCAAGAAGCGGGAGCGACTGAAGAGCAACCTCAACCCTATCTGAAAACCGTGTTGTGCCGGATTGTATCCATTTCAGGGATATTTAGAGAAGTCTCTGGCGGTGTGGTCAGTTTGAAGTTGGTAACTTTGCCAGTGAATGTAGACGACAAGGAGAAAGTTAAGGAACGGTCCATCCTTCAGACATTGCTGAAGGCGGTGGGATCGCGAAAACCGCAATTGGTCGGCTATAACTCCCACAACGCCGATGTCCCGATCATCGTGCAGCGATCCATTGTGAATGGCCTTTTCGGCGAGGGTATGGGAGAGCGTCCAGATAAGCCTTGGGAGGGAGTAGATTATTTTTCTCAAAGTAGCGATTTCAATATCGATTTAGCGCCGATCCTTGGACGGTACGCCCAAACTCCAAAACTCAATGAGATTGCTTGTCTATGTGGCATTCCTGGAAAAGTAGATACAGACGGAGGTAGCGTTTCCGGTCTTTGGCTGCAAGGCGATTTGCAATCGATCGTCGACTACAATGAGTTTGACGCCGTAACGACCCATCTTCTTTGGGCCCGGGTTGCCCATTTTGGGGGATTGCTAGGCGATGAGGCGTACGAGCGAGAGCAAGCCTTGGTTCGGGAATTGCTCGATAGCGAGATTGCTAGGGGTAGGAGCCATTTCAAACGCTACCTAGATGAGTGGGATCGACTGCAGTCGATTACTTCAACGCGCTGAGCCTTCCGGACTGATCGGTCAAGCAATTAGACAGTAAGCAATCAGAGATGACAGAACGTCTGTGCATTGTTGTTCCGGTGAATGTGTGGACACCCGGGTTGCACGAGTTTCGCTCGGATTTCTTGGATGAATCAATGCTTAGGATCCCTCCTCATGTTTCAATTTGCGAGGTTCAGCTACAAGGGCGAGGAATGGAGCCTAGCTGGGCGTCGCGCATAGATGAGCTTAACAATATTGGAAGAGAGGTGCCTGCTTTCTCTTACGGATTAAGCGAGCTATTCTGGGATGAATCGAAGGGAGTCCTGTGCGTGCGTCCCCAGGATGATGGCGATCGATTCAATTGGATCAAGCGGACCGCTCAAAGCATTTTGGGCTTCGTCAGCGATTTGCGGGATTCGCGTTCTCCTCGATTAGCATTGGCTTCGAGAGCGGGAGTGGGACGGTTTTTATTGGAAGAGAGGTTCAAGGAACTTAATGGCGAGGATTTCTCTCTTTCTTGTCGAGCCACCGAGGTCGAAGTCTATCGGAAAGTGGGAAAAGATTGGTATTTGAATACAACGATCCCGTTGAGGCAATCGGACGAGAATTAGACGCGGGCGGCCCGTTTTCTCAAGGTTGCGTTCAAAATGCGTTTACGCAGCCGCAAGTGGGATGGGGTGGCCTCCACGAATTCATCGGGAGCTATATATTCAATGGCCCGTTCGAGAGAAAACTCGATCGGCGGCGATAGTTGAATTCCTTTTCCTTCCCCTTGACTTCTGAAGTTCGTCAGCTGCTTGGCTTTAGTTGGATTTACGGGAATGTCGCTTGCTCGAGGATTTTCACCCACGATCATGCCCTCGTAGACTTCGGCGCCAGCCCCAACAAAGAGTTTCCCTCTGTCTTCGAGGGCATTGAGAGAATAGGCGGTTGTTTTGCCGGCATCCATGGAAACGAGCGTGCCGGTTAGTCGAGTGCTGATCTCGCCGGCCTTAGGACGATATTCTTTGAATAGATGAGACATGATCCCGTGGCCACTGGTGGCGTTTACGAGGTCGATTTCCAATCCGATCAATCCTCTGGTCGGAATCTCGGCCTCTAGAAACACAGTGCCATTTCGTGTATCCATGTTCGTCATCTTGCCCCTGCGATTGGAGAGATTCTCCATGATGCCGCCCGTGCAATCATCCGGGAACTCGAGCCAAAGGGTCTCGAAGGGCTCCATTTCCACCCCGTCTATGGTTTTCGTAATGACGGTGGGTCTGGAAACGAGAACTTCGAAACCTTCGCGCCGCATCGTTTCCACGAGAACGGCTATCTGCATCGCTCCGCGAGCGGCGACATTGAAAACGCCGCTAGATTCGGAATCCTCTACTTGAATCGAGATGTTCGTCTTCATTTCACGAAACAGTCTATCGCGTATTTGACGAGAGGTTACTAGCTTGCCATCACGACCAGCGAGAGGACCATCGTTTACAGCGAACTGCATCTGGATTGTCGGGGGATCAATCTCAACGAAGGGCAGGGGTGCCTGATCTTCCGTCGCACAAAGGGTCTCCCCAATATCCACTTCATCGAATCCGGCAATTCCGACTATATTCCCTGCTTCCCCTTTTTCAGATTCATTGGATGAGAGACCTGTGTACTCAAAAACTTTAGTGATTTTGACTCGTTCTCTTTTCCCGTCGCGATTGATTCGGAAGATGAGTCCACCCGTCTCCACGGTGCCGCTTAGGATCTTGCCAATCGCGACTCTGCCAACGTAGTCATCCCAATCAATGTTGCTCACCAGCATCTTGAAGTCTCCCTCCACGTTGGCTTCGGGAGGGTCGATGGCGTCGAGAATCGTCTCGAAAAGAGGCGTCATGTCGGTGGGCTCATCCTTGAAATCCCTTAACATGAAACCGTTCTTGGCAGATCCGTACAGAAACGGGGCCTCAAATTGGTCGTCTGTCGCTTCCAGCTCGAGGAATAACTCGAGTACCTGATCGTGCACTCTATCGGGGTCGGCGAATTCGCGATCGATTTTGTTGACCACCACTATCGGCGTAAGGTTTTGGGAGAGGGCTTTCCTGAGAACGAAACGCGTCTGGGCTTGAGGCCCATCTTTGGCGTCCACTAGCAAGAGAACACCGTCTACCATTTTCATCACTCTCTCCACCTCGCCACCGAAATCTGCGTGGCCTGGCGTATCCACAATGTTAATCGTCTTGCCGCGCCAATGGACGGAGGTGTTCTTAGCTCTGATGGTAATGCCCTTTTCTCGCTCGAGATCCATCGAGTCCATAGCCCGCTCTTCGGCCTTCTGATTCTCGCGGTAGACTCCGCCTTCTTGCATAAGCCGATCGACTAGCGTCGTTTTGCCGTGATCGACGTGGGCAATGATGGCGATGTTTCTGATCCGG
>CAZFUD010000128.1:0-11463 GCA_964521705.1 uncultured Opitutaceae bacterium
ATCAATACTTCCAGGCTAACGAAAGCGCTGGCTCACATTGGGTAACTCGACCAGAGGCTTCTGTCCTCTTATAAGTTTGGACTAACTCCTCCGCAGCTCTGGGTAGTGAGAGATCGTGATTTTCCTTCAATCCAGCTCCCTCTAGCAGCTCTTTTGCTTCAAGGGCTTCTTTGACTATCTCATAGAGATTCTCTGTCCGTCCCTTCAGTAGATCAATGGCCCGCTTAGCATCCACCATTTGATTTGTACCCAACGGGATTTTCCCCGTTCCTCGTTTGGCAACTTCTCGTTTTCTATTCCGTATGAAGTTCTGGGCTTCGGTCCTTGTATCAAAGGTTCTGGAAGTCTTCTTCCCAGTCGGGGAAACTCTAGCCGACAAATGCAGCCTCCACTTTCCATTCTCCAGCTTCTTGATAGGGAACTGCGGGTCTAACAGGTTCCAATAATACTCCAGTCTATTGGAACAAAACAAGCAGAATATGGAGGAATATCACATAAGATACTCAGGGACAGGAAGTTCCTGCCACGCAAAACGCTGACTACACCTCAGCAATTATGATGGGACGCGCTTCAACCGCTTGGGAGCGATTCGTGGAGGTGGATGATATTTCCGTCTGCGTCACGGGCCGGCGCGGGGCCGCCTGGTCGACCACCGGCGCCGCCCGGTCGTCCGCCGGCTGCAGCGCGTCCGCCTCTCAGACCGCCAGGCGCAGCGACTCCGGGCCGCCCCCCGGGGCCGCCTGCTCCTACTCCGCGACCGCCGCGACCCGCTCGCGGAGCGCGGTAAGGAGCCGCTCGCACCCAATTCGCTGCGAATGAGCTGCTGCCCATAATTTTTGCGAGGACTTCGGGATACTCTTCAGCAACATTTGTCGTCTCTTTAGGATCATCGTAAATCTTGAACAGCTCAATGAGCTCAGGGGGAGCCTCCGGGGTATTCTCATTAATGTTGGAATGTACCAGCTTGAATTCTCCCGAGTGAACCGAGTAGGACGTGCCATTACCGATAATAATGTCAGTTTCACGTTCGCGCGTACCGCCGTTTTGCAGTACGTCCCAAAGACTTTCGCCATCGAAAGGTGTATTCAGATTTATAGGAATACCTAGAGCGTCTACTAAGGTAGGAAATAGATCATATACCACCATAGGCTGCTCGCTCTTTAATCCCGCAGGAATTTTTCCCGGCCATCTTAAAATGGCTGGCATGCGAGTACCCCCTTCATAAACGCGTCCCTTGCCTCCCCGAAAACCACCTGCATCCCCGGTTGGCGTTGGGCCATTGTCCGAAAAGAAAAGAACGATCGTGTTATCACGGATCCCCTCATCATCGATAGCCTTTAAGATATTGCCGATCGCGACATCCAAGACCTCGACCATCGCGCAATAAATACGCCGATTCTCGTCCTCAATGTGAGCGTATTTATCGATATATTCCTGAGGGGCTTGCAACGGAGTATGAGGAGCCGTGAAGGCCACGTAGGAAAAAAACGGTTTCGAAGGATCCCTCTCTCGAATGAGTCGACTGATCTCATTGCCGAATAGATCTGTCATATACCCGCTTTCAAACACGGTTTTCCCATCCCGAGCCCAATCTTTTTGCTCCCCACGGCCATGAGTCCAATAGTCTGGCCCGGCTCTCAAGGATCCGTATGTATGGTCGAAACCGCGATTTATGGGAAGATCCCGGACGTGAGTCATACCCAGATGCCATTTTCCCGCGGTCATCGTCATGTAACCAGCCTCTTTAAATGCCTGGTTCATCAGCTGCTCGTCGTGGGGAATCGTCAAATTGGCCGGTATTGGTGAAAAGACCTTATGCCGCATCGAGATGTGGCCTGTTAGGAGTGACACCCGAGTCGGCGAGCATATCGGGTATGAATACCACCGGTTCATTTCGAGACCGTCTTTCACCAGCCGATCAATGTTTGGCGTCGACATCTCGCCTCCATGATATCCGACGTCACCCCAACCTTGGTCGTCCGTCACAAGAATCAGGACGTTAGGCTTGGTATTGCCTGCGAAAACAGCAGAGCCCAAGAGAGTCAGGGCTCCAATAACCATCGATAAATATCTATTCTTACGCATTGCCAACAACTTGCGTATTAAAGTGCATGCATTGGGCACGATTGGGAGTTCAGGGGTTTGCATAAGGTCTTAGAGAGGGGTAGAGGGATAGTACGAGAGTGGAGAATTCGTTACTACCAACTTCCCGGAGAAATTCAAGCCGAGAGGCGCAATCTAGTGCAACGGCAGGAACAAGAGGCTAACTGGAGCCACTCCATGAGCGTCGCCCTAGACTTTTGCGATTGAACGTGTCCAATATGGTGTTTCTCATTGGAATATCCATCTGAAACCTCCCCTCCGCTGATCAGCCCAATTTTATGCCCAATTGTACCCCAAGGACAATAACTCGATCGCTAGGCATTGGATGCCTAGGGTTGGGCTTATGTTTGGCTGCGTCATCTGCCGCCGGGAATACGATTCAATCCGTCGAACGCAGATTTGAGGACATTATAAAACCTGTGTTCGAAGAATCCTGCATCAAGTGCCATGGCCTGGAAGGGAAAGAAAAGGGTGATCTCAACCTGCTTGAGATCGGAAGCGCTACGGAGCTGATCAATGATCCAGAGCAGCTGGAGGAGATCATAGACGTCCTTGATTTCGAGGACATGCCTCCAGAGGAAGAAGAGCCACTGGATTCAGGTCTCAGGCAATCCCTAATATCTGAACTCCGAGTCATACTCGACTCCGCTATCGCTACCCAGGCCGAAGCGATCCCCACGCCTATGCGGCGGATGAACCGCTTCCAGTACAATAACTCAGTGCAGGACTTATTCGACCTGGATGTCGAAGTATTCACGTTGCCCGAACGCATGCTTCGCGAGCACGGCGACTACTTCAAGCCGCAGACGGGAACCATGCCGCCGAGCTTGAACGTCGGTAGCAGGCCACTCGGGAAATCACAGATGATCGAGCCTCGGCTCTCAGGCGTCGGCCCCTTTCCTCAGGACTTGCGAGCAGAACATGGATACGACAACCAGGCCGACCATCTCTCCCTTTCGCCTTTGTTGATGGAGTCCTTTCTCAAACTGAGCCGTTCCATCGTTGAAAGCCCCGACTTCAATGAAGAGACCTGCGGTATTTGGGCTTCGTTCTTCGCTGCCCCGGCAAGCTCCGCCGATTTTGAAATTGTCATTGAAAATCGACTACGCGACTTTCTGACCCGCGCCTTCAAGGAGCCCGTCGATGACAAGACCCTTGAACGCTATTCCAGCAATGCCTTGAGACGCATTCGCTCGGGAGAATCCTTCACCAACACAATGAAGCTAATGGCGTCAGCAGCCTTGGCTTCTCCGCGGTTTCTCTATTTACGAGATGGGCAAGGCGACGATACCCGCGATCGAGATATCGCCCTCGCCTCTCGGCTATCATACTTCCTCTGGGGAAGCATTCCCGATCCCATTCTCCTTGAGCGAGCGGTAAATGGCGAGTTGAGCAACCTTGAGACGCTCTCAGCCGAAATTAACCGCCTGCTGACCGATGAAAAACTGAAACGGTTTTGCGACAGCTTTCCCAGCCAGTGGCTTCAATTGGACCGCATCATCACCTCCACTCCGGACCCAGAAACCTGGCCAGCATTCTATCATTCGAAATATCGAGGCAGCATGCACATGATGCTCGAGCCACTTCTATTGTTCGAAACGATTTTGTTAGAGAACCGTCCGATTCTGGAACTCATCGATTCTAACTACAGCTATCGTAGCGAATTTCTGCAATTGTGGTACCGAGAAGGTACCCAGCCCCAGAGAATGCCGGTCGTCCAGGTTCCCTTCGAGCGCGTAATGCTCGACGATCGTCGCTACGGCGGCGTCATCACTACAGCCGCGGTCATGACCATGACTTCCAGCGCCAGCCGCACTAAGCCAATCACTCGCGGCACTTGGGTCGCCTCTGTCATTTTCAATAACCCGCCTGAGCCGCCACCCGCCGATGTGCCGCCACTTCCGGAAAAGAGTGACGACATCGATATAGAATCCCTCACGCTTCGCGAGCGGCTAAACGTCCACCGCGAAAACCCGGATTGCGCCGGATGCCACAATAGAATCGATCCCCTTGGCTTCGCCCTGGAAAACTACGATCCTACAGGGTTGTGGCGTGATTACTACGAAAACGGCCGCATCGTCGACGCCGCTGGCAAGCTTTTCCGCAAGCACGCTTTCAGCGATATTGTCGGATTCAAGGACGCCATCCTGGCTGAAAAGGACCGGTTCGTCCGCGCTTTCGCGGCTCACATGCTTTCCTTTGCTCTGGGGCGGGAAATCCACGTTGCGGATTCACCCGCTCTCGATCGAATCGCCCAAGCCACGATCGAAGATGGCTATCGCATGCAGACTCTCATCAAGGAGATCATTCTTAGCGAGCCGTTCCTCCAGGAATCCGTTAAAGCAGCTCCTCTGGTAGCCAGCGCGACCGAATGAAATCCCCGTGGTCCCAACTACTGGCATCTCAGGTAGGGAGGACCGGTTCGGTCCTCCATCGTCGTGGGTCTATCGCGGAGGACCGAGCCGGTCCTCCCTACCTCTATTGGACGCTCGCATGGGTTACCATTTTACTGCTGTTCACTTACCCAAGGGTTTCCGCTAATCAGCCAAACATCATCATCTTTTTGGCTGACGATTTAGGATACGCGGATGTCGGGTTCAATGGCTGCCGGGACATACCCACTCCCCACATTGATTCAATCGCTGCCAATGGAGTTAAGTTTACTGATGGATACGCGAACCATCCAGTTTGTTCGCCTTCACGGGCAGGACTGCTCAGCGGACGCTACCAGCACAGCTTCGGGTTCGAGAACAATTCTGGACCAGAAGAATATGCGGCGCCGAACTTCGGCATCCCCCGAGACGTTCCCATTTTAGCTGAGCGCTTGAAGGAAGTTGGATACGAAACCGCGTGGGTGGGCAAATGGCATGTCGGTTTCAATGAAGGTCTTCGACCTCACGATCGCGGATTCGACTATACCTATGGCTTCCACGCAGGAGCGCGTACCTTCTATCCCAACGGCCCTCGTCAAAATCATCAAATGTTCCGCAACGGAAAGCCCTTTGATGGAGAAACTGAATACCTTACAGACGCTTTTGCTCGCGACGCGATGGCTTTCATCGATCGCTCCGGATCAACCGAGGCTCCTTTCTTTCTCTTCTTCTCCTTCAATGCCGTCCATTTGCCGCTTGAAGCTACCAAGAATTACGAAAGCCGTTTCCCGGATATCAAGAACAAGAATCGCAAGACTTATGCCGGTATGCTCTCGGCCCTCGACGATGCCATTGGAGGCGTAATGAGCAGAGTACGGCAATTGCAACAGGAAGATAACACAATCGTATTTTTTTATAGCGACAATGGTGGCCCAACGCCACAGACAACATCCCGGAACGATCCACTTCGTGGATACAAAGGGCAAATGTTCGAAGGAGGCATAAGAGTGCCGTTCGCGATACAATGGCCAGAAAGAATACCCGCTGGCGAAACCTACGAGCATCCTATCATGGGGTTCGACGTGACCGCGACAGCCTTGGCCGCCGCGGGAATTGATCTCGATGAATCCATAGACGGGAAAGATCTCGTGCCTCATCTCGATGGTTCGATAAAGGATTCGCCCCATCAGTCCCTTTTCTGGCGAGGGGGATCCCAATATGCGGCCCGCGTCGGCGACTGGAAGCTGGTCAAACAGCGTGGGGCGCCAGAAATGCTATTCAATCTATCTGAGGACATTGACGAATCGCAGGATCTTTCTCAAAGCCATCCGGAAAAGCTCAAGGAAGTGCGAGGTATATACAATGCCTGGAGCTCCCAGATGGAAGAGCCACGATGGGTTCGGCAAGACCGGAGAAATGCCGAAATAGGCGGTAAGCTAAAGAAACCTCCAACACCCTCCAATACCGGGAGTCTCAATCCAGAGCAACGAATCGAACGCCTTTTCCGAAACGACAAAAACGGAGACGGCCGCCTAACACGCCGAGAATATCAAGGCCAGTATTTCGATGCCTTAGATAGAAATAGCAATGGCGTCATAACCCGCCGAGAAGCCGAAGCGGTTGTCCAGCAAGCAACCTCGAATGCCCACAAGTAGGCGGCTCTCCGCGTTCGTTCTAATTGACAAGCGAAAAAAAAAAGACTTGTAAGCTTTATTAACACATGGATCAGGAGCAGCAGACACCTGTCGAGCAATCGCCTAGCAATAAAGGTCGAAGTGGAAAAGCGCCGGCCATCCTTATTCGACTCCTTCCGCCCATTGCGATCCTAGCATTCGGCCTCATCGGATTTTCTACGCTATCTTTTGAGCCCGAGAAACCTAAAAAGGCCCGCGGCAAACCCCGCCCTATTAAAACCCAAGTAGTTGAGTTAACCTTACAAAACTATCCAACGAGGATAAACACTCAGGGCAATGTTCGGCCTCACAATCAAATCACTCTCAACTCAGAAGTATCTGGAAGGATAATAGAGTTGCATCCAAATTTCGAGGATGGGGCCTTTTTCAATCGCGGGGAAATACTCGTCACTATTGATCCCGCCGATTTCAGAGCGGCAGTGCTGACTGCAGAGGCCCAGCTAGCTCGGATGACTGCGGCCTACGACATGGAGAAGGCCCAGGCCCAACAAGCTAAAGAGAACTGGGAGCGATTCGAATCCGACGAAGAACCCGACGATCTCGTTTTGAGATTGCCTCAATTGCGGGAAGCCGAAGCCAACATGAATGCTGCATCGGCTGGATTGGAACGGGCAGTGAGGAACCTTGAGCGTACACAGATACAGGCGCCCTTCAACGGCCGCGTTCGTGAGCGCAATGTCGGCTTGGGACAAGCGATTCGCATTAATTCCCCCCTCGGCATTATATTCGCTACGGATTATGCTGAAGTGCGTCTGCCAATTCCAGGACAAGACTTGCCGTTCCTCGATTTGCCAGAAGAGGTCGGAGACCCGCCGGTAGACGTCGTCTTGAAAGACGCTATAAACCTAAGCAACGAAACCACTTGGAAGGCTCAGATCGTTCGCACGGAGGGCACGCTCGATACCAATTCCCTAGAGCTGTTCGCGATCGCCAAGGTGGATGACCCATTTGGGCAAATCTCGGGCAAGCCACCCCTACGTATCGGTCAACCCGTCCTGGCTTCCATCTCGGGTAAAGTCCTGGAAAACGTGATGCCTCTGCCCAGGCTAGGCGTAAAGCGCCTGGACCAGGTTTATTTAGTGGATCCTGGTAAGATGACCCTGCACAATCGCACCATCGAGGCGATATGGGCGGATGAAGACCACGTTATCATTCGCGATCCGAATATCCCAGAGGGTATGCTACTGGCCACCACGAAGCTGGGCTATGCACCAGAGGGAGGCCAAGTAGAAATTCTTCCCGACATCAATCCTGATGCCCCGGCAACGTCAGCTTGGCTCGAAGCTATGGGCGTTCCAAGCAAAGCAAAAGGCGGAAAGAATTAGACCCGTTGATTAGCTGGTTCACAAGAAACGGAATCGCCGCCAACTTTCTCATGGTTGGCATCTTCCTAGCCGGCATATACACCGCCTTTTTCAAAATCCCGCTGGAAGTAACACCCGCGCTGAGCTGGAACCTAGTCATGATGGATATGCGGTATCGCGGCGCTACCCCCAAGGATATCGAAAAAGCCATATTAATCCCGGTTGAAACAGCCTTGGAACGAGTCCAAGGAATCGAGCAACTCAATGCCGACGGCAGCAACGGGCGAGCCCGCTTCTACCTGCGAGCTAAAGACGGCGTGGATTTGCGCGGCTTAATGGACGACGTCAAAGCCGCGGTCGATACCATCAACACTTTCCCAGCGGAAACCGAACTGCCCCGCATTTTCATACCGGAATCGGCAAACTCGCGGGAGGTGCTAACGATCGCGGTCTCGGGACATTTGAGCGACCACGATCTTCTCAAAGCCGCTCGCCAAGTCCAGGATGATCTTCTGGAGATGCCGGGCATCAGCAGAATCAGCATCCAAGGAGACCGGGCCCGCGAGATTTCGATCGAGGCGGACGAACGGAAACTTCGCTCCTATGGGCTGACATTCCAGCAAATCGCCGATGCTGTTCGCCGGAATTCTATCGATATGCCCGCCGGCACGATTAATAGTCAAAGCGGTCGCCTAACGGTCAGGACCCGGGGCCAGGCATACACTGAAGAGGATTTCTCCAAGATTCCCATCCGTTCGAGGGACGGGGCCGATGTCCTCATCGGAGAGGTAGCCAAAATCATAGATGGCTTCGAAGGAGGCACCAAGTACGTCGAATTTAATGAAAAACCGGCTCTCTACGTAGAAGTCATGCGGATTGGGCAGGAGAGCGCCATCGGCATCTCGGACAAGGTACGGGAATATGTAGACACAGCCCACAATCGATTTCCGGACGGCGTCGAGCTGCACATTTGGAAAGACGAGTCCCAAAGCATACGAGGGCGCCTCGATACGCTAGTCACTTCCCTCTTTCAGGGGAGCATCCTTGTCATGATCATACTCGGCATTTTTCTGCGCCCGCAGGTCGCATTCTGGGTCGTGCTGGGTATCCCGATCTCCTTTGCCGGCGGCGTCTTGCTCATGCCCTTCTTTGGAGTGACGGCCAATATCATGAGCCTTTTCGGCTATATTCTGGTACTGGGGGTGGTCGTGGACGACGCGATTATCACGGGTGAGAATGTCTATTCCCAACTCAAGACCGGCATGGATCCGACGGAAGCCAGCATCTTGGGGACTAAAGAGGTGGCCGTACCCGTTACCTTCGGCGTCATTACAACCGCAGTCGCCTTTTTGCCCCTACTTTACTTCGAGGGTGTTTGGGGGGATTTCGCCAAGCAGATTCCGCCTATCGTGGCCCCGGTGCTGCTATTCTCGCTAATCGAGTCCAAGTTGATTTTGCCAGCTCACTTGAAGCACGTGCGCATCAAACCGACCAAAAATGCATTTGGGCGCTTCCAGACACGCGTCGCCAATGGCATGGAACGCTTGGCTGAGAACGTCTATCAGCCGGCGCTGAAATTCGCTGTAGCCCATCGTTGGTCGGTAATGTGCCTGTTCGCCACCATGGGTTTGCTCATGGCCGGTTACTGTTTGGGTGGCCGCCTGGGCTTCCAGTCCTTCCCAAGCGTTGATACCACTCGCCTTACAGCCATCCTGGCCCTTCCAGGCGATGTCCGCTTGGAAACCACAGACCGATACATCCGGAGAATCGTCGATGCCGTCGATCAGCTTAAAACCGAATTCGTCGATCCCGGAACCGGCGAACCACTTGTTCGCAATGTTTCCCTCGTCTCTGGAGCCAAGTATCCTGGAAAAGGATACAGCCAATCCCAAGGATTCGTCCAAGTGGAAGTCGTTCCCCCAGAGGGTCGAAGTGAAACGGGACCGCGCAATAGCGTGATCGCCAATCGGTGGGCTGAAATCATTGGGCCTATACCCGAGGCCAGAACATTTCGCGTGTATTCCGAGTCCACGCTCCAACAGGGGGGCGAGTACAACGAAGACAATTTGAGTCTTGAACTGCGCGGCCCGAGTTCGGAGGAAAAAGCGATAGTCGCCGACGAGATCCGGATGATGCTCTGGGGATACGAGGGTATCAATAACGCCTGGGCTAATGTGAACTTTCGAGCAGATGAACTGGAAGTCACCCTTAAGCCCAGAGCCGCTGAGCTGGGCCTAACGCAACAGCAGCTAGCCCGACAAATCCGCCAAGCATTTTACGGGGAACAGGCTCAACGGGTACTACAGGGTGTCGACGACATTCGTGTCATGGTGCGTTTGCCTGAAGATGAACGCGAATCCTTGTACACGTTCGAGCGTATCAAAATCCGAACTCCTCGGGGGGCCGACGTGCCTCTGACGACCGTAGCCGACGTTACCTTCACGCAAGCGCCAACCTCTGTGGAACGCAACGACCGGGCTGAAATCATTCGCATTGGGGCCCAACCGATCGACGAAACCGTGGACATCATTGGGATCTCGAAGGAAATCGCTCCCCGGATTCAAGAGCTCTGCAATGAGGTGGAAGGCCTGTCCTTCCAATGGATGGGGTATGTAGCCGAAGCCGAAGAGTCGAGACGCCGCACCATCATCGGTTCGCTGGCTCTGCTATTCGTCCTCTACGCCCTCCTCGCGATCCCATTCAAATCCATGGTCCAGCCCTTCTTCGTCCTGATCGCCCTTCCATTCGGTATTATCGGCGCCTTGCTCGGGCACATGATCATGGGCCTAACGCCTTCCTACCTATCCATCTTCGGAATGCTGGCCTTGGCTGGTGTGGTGGTGAACGACTCTCTGGTCATGGTCGATTTCATCAACCAAAGAAGGGCGGCTGGCATGAGCCTCCTTGAGGCTGCCTTAGAGGCTGGGGGCAAGCGCTTCCGACCCATTATTCTGACCTCATTAACAACTTTCGTGGGGCTACTGCCATTGATGCTAGAAACCTCATTGCAAGCGCAGTTTCTGATACCAATGGCCGTGTCGCTAGGATTCGGCGTGCTCTTCGCCACCGTAATAACCTTGTTCCTTATACCGTGCTCCCTCTTAGTTGCCCAGGACCTAGGGACAATGTTGTCCTCGGCGAAGAACTGGTATTGGAAGCCCTTCAAGTCCGAGGAAACGGTGAAGCATACCGCCTGAACCTTTCTTAGCTCACCCCAAATATCAGTTTCGGAATTCTAATTGCCTTGATGATGGCTGATATGGTATGGATCCCCTTCGTTCTCTAATGGTTCCCACGATCAATAGACGCGATTTTCTAAGAGGCGCAGGCGGCGTTATCCTTTCGCTACCCTGGTTCGAAAGCATGGCCAAGCTCGCTCCCGCGAAAATGCCGAAAACCAGGCTGGCCTATTTCTACGTACCCATCGGGGTCGTTCGACGATCATTTTTCCCGGGCGAAGCCGAGGCGGAAGTCCCCGAGGGAAATCAGGGCAACAAGATGGCTTCCCTCTTCATCCCGGAGATCAAACCGGGATTCCACGATCTCAATCTCACGCCCACTCTCGAGCCCTTAGCCGCTGTAAAAGATAAGGTCACCTTGATCACCGGCATGGACCGTCCTTTTCAACACGGCACGGACGTCCACGCTCAATGCGCCTCTTGCTATCTTAGCAGCGCCACGCCTTACTCCGTCGAGAATTCCGCCTATCCACTCGATCGTACGCTGGATCATATCATCGGCGATCAGGTCGGCGAGGAGACTCCGTTCAGGACGCTTGAATTCAGCTGCAACAGCCACAAGGACAACAAGGAATCCATCTATTTCGACAACATGTCCTGGTACGGCACCGGCCACGTCGCCCCGTCGATTCGCGATCCACGAAAGATGTACGATCGGCTCTTCGGCACTCAAGAAGTACAGAACTATCGAAACATTACCGATCTCGTTCTCGAAGACGCTCGTTCCTTGAACCGAAAACTTGGATACGCG
>CAZFUD010000129.1:0-11362 GCA_964521705.1 uncultured Opitutaceae bacterium
CCTTCCTCGGAAAGAGCTCTTCAATCGAGCCGCGTTTGATTTCTCCCTGGAAATAGTCAGGCACGAACGCTTCGAGAGACTCGAAGGATGAGGACCGCGACTGCTGCGGCATCACCAGAGTGATGGAACGAGCGAAACGAGCGATTACCGGCATGAGCGAACGGGCCCGATAATCACCCATAATGCCGACAACGACATCCAGCGGGAACCCGCCCTTCGCTATCCAATCCGACAGGTTCGACTCCAGCCAGCGAGAGCCTTCCTCGTTATGGGAAACGTCGAATATGATATCCCGATGTTTCATCCGCCGAACGTCCCAACGAGCGGGCCATTCGACATGTTTCAGAGCGTTCAGGCAGTGGTCTTCATCCAGGGCAAAGCACTCTCTCAGGGATTGGGCGACCACCATGGCAGTGGCCGCGTTGATCCGTTGATAGCCACCCGGCAAGCTGGTCTTCGGATAAGATTCCTCTGATGGATACGATTCTTCGATGGAAATCAGAGGGCTTCCTCGCTCTTCGCAAACCCGTGTCACTTCCTCTCTCGCTTCATCGGGGAGCCTGCCTATCACAGTAGGAACTCCCGATTTCACTATGCCTGCCTTTTCCCAAGCGATCTTCTTGAGCGTGTCTCCCAGGATCTCGCAATGATCCATGGCAACAGAAGTGATCACCGCCATCTCCGGTTTCAGGATATTTGTCGCGTCCAGGCGGCCTCCTAGCCCTACTTCTACAATAGCAATATCTACATCACTTCGCTGAAAATGGAGAAAGGCCATGGCGGTCATGAACTCGAAGAAACTAGGACGCATCTCCGGATCTTCGATAGAGTCCCCTACCGCTTTCAGCTCGTGAGTATATTCGAGAATCTTGTCCTCTCCCAGAATCTCGCGGTTAACTTGAATACGCTCGCCTTGTCGCACCAAGTGAGGCGATGTCGAAAGTCCCGTCTTGTATCCATGAGCCCGGAACATCGCCTCCAACATGGCGGCAGTGGAGCCCTTTCCATTCGTTCCCGCAATGTGGATACTAGGAGAGGCTTCCTGCGGATTCCCTAGCAATTCAGCGAAAACCTCCATTCGCTCAATCCCATAGGTCGTGCCCCTATTCTTGAGCGAGTAGAGCCAATTCTTCGCGTCTTCGTACGACTCCAAATTCATCGCCTATGCAAACAGATACCCAATGACAGCTGCCTCAGGTCGCCACAACCCGACTTCCGCCTAGGCCGTCGTCTTTTCGCGAAGATAGAGGGCGGAAAGCAAGTCGCGTAGCTTGTCCCGCATTTCCCGGCGATCGACGATCATATCGATCAAGCCGCGCTCCAAAAGGAACTCGGCTGTCTGGAAACCTTCGGGCAATTCCTCATTCGTGGCCTCTTTAATCACGCGACGACCAGCAAAGCCGATCAGGGCGCCCGGCTCGGAGATGATAACATCGCCCAGGGTGGCATAGCTCGCGGTAACTCCGCCGGTGGTCGGATTGGTGAGTATGGATATGAACGGTAATTTCGCCTCCGAAAGCTTAGCCAAAGCCGCACTCGTCTTGGCCATTTGCATCAAACTCAGGATACCCTCTTGCATGCGGGCCCCGCCGGAGCAGGAAACGATAATGCAAGGAATCTTCTTCTCCAACGCTCGCTCGATAGCCCGAGTAATCTTTTCGCCTGCTACCGAACCGAGGCTTCCGCCACCGAACTTGAAGTCCATGATAGCCAGCGAAACCGGGATTCCATGAATCTTGCCGATCCCGTCGATAACCGAATCGTTCAAGCCAGTCTTTCCCTGGTACTGGGCGACTCTATCTTTGTAAGCCTTGGAATCGGTAAACTCCAGTGGATCGGTCGGCTTGAGCTCCGCGTCCTTCTCTTCCCAAGTTCCTTCGTCGAGCAAGAATCGAACTCTATCTTTGCTCTTAATTGGAAAGTGGTAGCCGCTCTTGGGCACGACAAACTGGTTTTGCTCCAGCTCCTTGTTGTAAATGATCTCCCCGGACTCCGGGCACTTCTGCCAGAGTCCCTGAGGGATGTCCTTCTTCTTAACTTGGACTGTTGAGTATTTCGGTTTGTGGAAAATCGGCATCGTTCTAACCCGTCTCTATGTTGCCGAACGCTATTCAACCATGGCCAATAGTCAATACGTCGACCTCCTTAACGCCTGATTTCCGGAGTGCCGCAGCGCAAGCATTAAGCGTCGATCCTGTTGTAAACACATCGTCTACAAGAACATGGCGTTGCTTCAAATTCAGATCAATATCGTCCCGAACGGCAAAAGCGTTCTTGAGATTGCGATATCTGTCCTGGCGATTGAATCGGGTTTGGGACTGCGTATCGACGATGCGTGACAAAAGATCATCGCGATAATGGACTTCGAATCGCCGACTCAATTCCTCGGTAATCAATTCGCTTTGATTATACCCGCGCTCTCTTAATTTCCTGCTATGGAGCGGGACTGGAATCAATATCGCATCGTCCAAAAAATCCCCTAATCCCTCCGCGTATTCCGCTATACGACCCAGATCTCCCAGCGCCCAATAAGCCCTCTCGTATTTCAGAGCGTATATCAACCTCCGTATGGGCCCTCGGAATAGCGTAATGGACCAGCCCCGGGAAAACCTAGGAGTCAATCGAGCGCAATGCTGGCAATCTTCGTGCGAGTAGGTATCTCCAAAAAACGGATACCCACAGGTCAAACAACGCGGATCTTCTACAATGTGGATCTTAGAGAAACAACGATGACAGAGGTGTGGCAAGGGCGGATTCTCGAGGGCATCGCCACAACTCGCGCAACTAGCGGGAAAAGCGACATCCAAGAAACCCGCGCCCATCCGTTGGACAAGGGGCAGGATTTTCATTGGGGTAACAGCTAATCAAACCTTAGAGAACCTAGTGCATAGCTCAATAGTAAAGGAAGAAGTTTTTAGTAGCGCCGCGCTACTGAAGCGACTGGCAAAAAGCTAGTAATGTACTTTTTCCAGAAAGAGCCCTTTGGCCGGAGCGGCATAGCAGAAAGGCGATCGCTTGCCGGACCCTAATAGCTCCGCCACATCGCCTTTGCTAATTCGGCCGGCGCCTACGTTGACCAAAGTTCCGACCAGACTTCTGACCATCTTATACATGAACCCATCGGCTTCGAATCGAATGAGTATGAATCGCTCATCCACGGCCATCTCAGCACGCGTTAGATGTCTGGTCGTCGACTCGTATTCAACTCCTCGGTTCGCCGCGAAGGCCGCGAAGTCCAGCTTTCCTTTGAACAGCGGGATGGCCGAAGCCATGGCTTGCAAATCAAGATTCTCTCGCACCGGCCAGCAATAGCGATAATCGATCGGCGAGGGATTCCCCTGGAAGAGCCTGTATTGATAAAGCTTTGACATTGCCGAAAAACGGGCATGAAAATCGTCCTCAACGGGCTCTACATAAAGGGGGCTTATCTGCTCGGGAAAACGGGAACGCATGGCTCGCAGCATAGCCATGGGTCCGTGCGGCCAGTCAAAGTCGAAATGGAAGACCTGTTCCATAGCGTGCACGCCCGCATCAGTGCGACCGCTTCCGTAAATCTCGACCTCGGTCTTGAAGATTTCCGCTAAGGCCTCGCAAATGGCGTTCTGCACTGATCCGCCACCAGACTGGGTTTGCCAACCCGCGAAATCCGTCCCGTCATAGGAGCAACCGCATTTCCACCGCATCGCCTTTAATCCCTAATCGATGTCCTCGGACTCGCAATCCGGAAGCGGCAAGCGCTGGTTTAGGAAGTCTTGAAGAATGAGCGTAGCAGCAGCGGAGTCCAATTTTCCGGACCGCCGGAGATCATCGTCTCTACCCGAACGAAATCCTTTTGATGCTTCTACTGACGTAAGCCTTTCGTCAATACGGTGCGTTGGCAGATCTATTGCGGCGCCAACTTTTTCAATAAAGGCGTCCACTTCTTTGGCCTTAAAGCCAGCGGACCCATCCATGTTGTAGGGATAGCCTATGACAAGGTCGGTGGCGTTTCGCTCTTGAGCAACTCTTGCTATATGGGCGATACGTTCAGTCTCGGACTTCTCTATAGCCGGCTCCAGAGGAGTTGCTACGCCAATTTCATCGCCGTAGCTTAGGCCTATTCGCCTCTCCCCATAGTCGATGCCAATCGCCCGCATTTTAGTCCTTCACGGAAATGAGCGTAAAATCTCTGGCTAGGTAAGCTCAGCGGGCAGCCCTTTAACCATCTGCTTGATCTTCTGGGCCTCGCTCTTCTTACAAACCAAGGTCGCATCTCCCGTATTCACAACGATGAGGTCATCTACCCCAACTAAAGCGATAGTATGGCCCGAATCCGAAACCGTTATATTGCCCTGACTATCTTCGAAGAACGCTTTTCCGTCGGCGACATTTCCCGCTTCGTCACGAGGAAAGTGTCTTTCGATGGCCGGCCAAGATCCTACATCATCCCAATCGAAGGTGGCAGCCAGAGTAGCCACGTTATCCGCCTTTTCCATTACAGCGAAGTCGATAGATATTTTTTCCAGGCCGGGATATAGCTCCTCCAAAAGAGATCCCATAGCATCGCCTGCTTGCAGACGGCTTTCAATCTCGTCGAGCCCTTGCTTCAAGGTCGGAGTGAACTTCGCTAACGCATCGGAAATCGTGCTCACACTCCAGACAAACATACCCGCGTTCCAAGAGTATTTGCCACTGGAAAGATACGATTTAGCTGTCTCCAAATCGGGCTTCTCCTTGAACTCCTCGACCTTGAAGATCTCGATGCCGCCACACTCGGATACCGTTCCACCTTTATGGATATAGCCATAGCCGGTCGCCGGTTCGGTCGGATCAATCCCAATCGTTACAAGTCGTGGATTTTCCTCGGCAGTCAAGAAAGCCGCATTTAACGATCGCTGGAAGCCTTCACTATCTTTGATCAGGGCATCCGCAGGCAGCATCGCTAAAGCTGCTTCGGGATCGAGTCGCTTAATGAGAAGCATCGCCAATCCAACCGCGGCCGCGGTATCGCGTCCCACGGGCTCCGCTACGATATTGTCCGTCGGCAAATTCGGGCAAACTTCACGGACGCCCTCAACCTGTTCCGCATTAGTGATAACAAATATGTTTTCGGCTGGGAAAAAGCCATCTAGCCGATCCACCGTTTGCGTGAGCATGGGTTTGTCCCCCACAATCGGCAACAGGTGCTTAGGCCGTTTTGTGCGACTGGCGGGCCAAAAGCGCTCCCCTTTGCCCCCCGCCATAATAACCACGTATCTATTTGCCATATCTCAGCGAAGCTTGTCGACTAAGGCAGGAGGTCAACGTTTAATCGTCACACTCAACTGACCTAAGATAAAACGGTTGCCCTAGAGCTCATCATCCCTACTCCGATTAGAACGATGGAAGAGAGTCCACAGATCCTCAATTCGGAAGAGCTCGCTCGCTACAGTCGGCATATCCTTCTCGATGAAATTGGAGTATCGGGACAAGAAGCCCTGAAGCGATCGAAGGCGCTTGTCATTGGGGCTGGAGGCTTAGGAAGCCCAGCAGCGATGTACCTGGCAGCAGCCGGAGTCGGGCACATAGGCATCGCCGATTTCGACAAAGTAGAGCTTCACAACTTGCAACGCCAACTACTCCATGGAACCAGCGATGTAGACCGGGAAAAGACGCTTTCCGCCAAGGCTCGACTCCAAGAAATCAACCCGCACACCCAAATAGAGATTCATGCCACAGGCATCACTCCTGAAAACGCGATAGATCTGTTTTCTGAATACGATGTCATCGTCGATGGCTCCGACAATTTTTCGACCCGGTACCTGAACAACGACGCCTCCTTTCTTGCCGGCAAGCCACTCATCTACGGCAGCATCTTTAAATTCGAGGGACAAGTTTCCGTATTCAACCATACTGATGAATCTCCCTGCTACCGATGCTTGTTCCCAGATCCCCCACCTCCAGGCGCCGTTCCCAACTGCGGCGAGGCGGGTGTTCTCGGGGCCCTGTGCGGGATAATCGGAAGCATGCAAGCCCTTGAAGCCATTAAATTGCTCGCCAGCTTTGGAGAATCGCTCTCCGGGAGCCTTCTCGTAGTTGACACCTTATCGATGAGGACGCGAAAACTGAACATTAAAAAGGATTCTCAATGCCCGCTTTGCGGAGAGTCACCAAAAATCAATGACATTCGCGGCGAATCTTATGACTTTTCCTGCGAAATCTATTCTGAACCTATGACTGAAGCATTTGATGCCTATCCAATCGAAATCGACGTTGCTGAGGCCAAACGAATACTGGGCGAAGGCTCTTCAGCTTCCCTAATCGATGTTCGAGAGCCCTACGAATGCGCGATCGGAACCATACAAGGCTCCACGAACATTCCGATGAATACGATCCCTCAATATCTTGAAAATATATCAAAAGAGGGGCCACTACTTATCTACTGCCATCACGGCGGCCGAAGCATGCAAGTGACTCACTTCTTGCGGCAAAACGGATTCGAGAATGCCATCAACGTGGGAGGTGGCATCGATGCATGGTCCGTCGAGATTGATCCATCTATTCAGCGATATTAGCAGACGAGCACATCGCCCGAATTGAGAATCCTCTGAAGGTTGAGGTAGCGGGCGATCTCCGAGCGCCCACAATTTAGTATCTTGTGTGGCCGCCAGGAGGTCGGCCGCTACCTTAGCCTTCAACCCAGCCCGCCTTCCCTACCACAGTACCCACTTAGAAGAACCGCTGCCGACTCCGATGTAAGCATAAACAACAGCGGAGCCGGTTTGTCCCGCGATAGCTTATCAGGAGAATCGCGGCGTAAAGCCGCTCCTACAGACCGTAGCGCGGGTCGGCCCCTACCTTATCCCGCAACCGCATCTTCGAGCCTACCCCTGTAGAAATGAGAAAGCCGCTCCGAAGAGCGGCTAAAAATTCTAAAGTCGATTTACTGAAGCCTACTTCTTGCGAGCCTTCGTAAGTCCGGCAGCCTTTTTGATGTTGTGCAGAGAAGGAACTGAAATGCCGAACTTCTTTGCTACCGCCGTACCTTTGTCTCCAGCTTTCAATGCAGAGATGATGTTTTTGCGCAAAGCATCCGTGATCACGGTTCTTTTAGCCCGCTTCTTAGCCCCTTTTTTGGCTACAGCCTTCTTCGCAGCTTTTCTAGCCGTCTTCTTAGCCTTGCGACCCCGCTTCTTCTTTGGGGCTCCACCAAGCGCTTGCAGAGCGGCGATCAAATCTTCGCGAGTTTCGAAACCCGCGTCCTTGTGCAGGTTAACGATGCGCTTGCGCTGTTCAGCGGCCGCCTTCTTTTCCAGCGATGCCAATTTAGCTTTAGTTGCTTCAATAGCTTTCAGAGTGTTTGAGATCATGGCGGAAGACATGAATCGCTAAATTATATAAATCAACCCAATTCTTTATAAATTGTGACTAATTTTCTATTTATATGATGTTCAATTCCTCTGCTACGTAGAATTCCTTAGAAATATCCGATAAAAACTGAATTATACTGTCATAGATGCGTAACCGCCATCTACAACAAGCTCCTCACCTGTTATAAACGATCCTGCGTTCTTGGAAGCCAGCAGCAGTGTCGCTCCAATAAGCTCTTCCGCATTGCCAAATCGATTCATAGGCGTGTGCCCCATGATTTTTTCCACCCTATCTGGAGTGAGCACTTTACGATTTTGCTCCGCCGGAAAAAAGCCAGGAACGAGCGTATTCACTCTAATATTGTGCGGGGCCCATTCACGAGCCAGATTTTTGCTCAAATTGTGCACAGCGGCTTTGGTCAGCGAATAGGTGAATACACGCGACAGCGGTATCAAACCCGACATCGAGCCTACGTTTATAATAGAGCCCCCCTGTTCCAAATCGATCATCTTCTTTCCAAAGGCCTGGCAGGCGACAAACACTGATCGTATATTCAGCTCCACGATAGATCTAAATTCCTCGTCTGAGATATCCAAATACGGAGTGGCTGCATTTCCACCTGCCCCATTAACCAGGATATCCACTTTCCCTTGCTTAGACATAACCGTTTCCAAAACGGATTCAACCGACCCCCTATCTGTAGCCTCGAACGGCAGGAACGCAGACTTCCCTCCGAGCGATTCTATTCGCTCCATCTTCGCCTTAGCCTTCTCTTCGCTTCTTCCCAGCAAATAGACAAAGGCCCCTGCCCCCGCTAAGCCTTCCGCCATGGCGCCACAGAGCTCTCCCGTCCCTCCGGACACAACAGCAACCTGACCCTTTAAACTGAATAGATTATCTATATATGATGACATGATTGCGATTTATTTAAGTTTATTACCCTAAAGCCTTCTTTAGAGAGTCCAAGTCCCAAGGTGAACGGCCGCACTCATTCCCCAACTCGTTGAAGGCGTCTATTTCTGCCTCCGAAAACAAGAGGCCTCCGTTCCCGTCTGACAACTTGGCGGCTTCCGCCTCCATTTGCCCAGGCAGCAAGCAAGATTCATTGCCATGTCCAAGAATATCCTCGATCACTGCCTTAACATTTTCGGATTGGCTGCGCTTCTTGGCGAAAAGCCCGCCGGAAATCGCATCTGGATGAACGACCTGGAAATAAAAGCATGGAGTCCGTTTTTCGTCATCGTCGTCTTCGGTCCATTGACTTCGCAAAGTAGGCAAGGATCCTCCAATTAGACCCGCGACCAATTCGTTCACAAGGGACAAGCCGTATCCTTTGTGGGCGCCAAACGGAAGCAAAGCCGATACCTGATGCGGATCCTGGGTCACATTACCTTCGGCATCCACAGCCGCGTCCGGAGGCAACTTCATTTTCTCACGTTTGAACTGCTCGACACGACCCATTGACACGACTGAGGTTGCCCAATCAATGATGATTGGAAACCCGATAGATTCAGCTGTCGGGAAGCCCCATGAATGCGGGTTCGTCCCCAGTGTAGCGAACTTCCCTTCAAACGGAACCACCTCGGTTAATGCCGCTGTACAATTCGTATAAGCGAAATATCCTCTCTTTGCAGCCTCCAACATGTAACCACCTCCCCAAAGGTAATGGAAAGCATTGTCCACCGCCACAATCCCTACTCCGTATGTATCAGCAAGTTCTATACATCTTTCCAGAGCAAGGTATCCCGTCGATTGACCTAACTTGCGCTGGGCGTTCCAGATTTCAACAGCTGAGAAACGCGATTCCTTCTTGATGATTTCGGCGCTAGGAACGCAGCCTTTGGAGCCGCTGCCGAACAAATCATCCAAGTGCAACGCCTTGATCGCATTATGCGTCCTGATCCCATGAAGCGATGCTTGCGCGCAAAACCTAGCCGCATCTTTGGATTCATCTTCATCATATCCGCGCTTTCGATAGGCGGCAGCTACAAGCTCATTGTGGTCTTTTTCGGTTACAACAAAGTATTCCATTTCCTTTGGTTCGACTAAAATTCGTTAGCTTGGGCAAGCATCGTATTCTTTTCTGGTTTTCCCACGCGATTTCATGCCCGGCTTTTCACACGTGAGTTTATCGAAAGCAAACTCTTAACTTCGTTTACCTAAGGGGCACCATCGATCGATATCATACCAATATCAATAGACTCCGCGGACAAATTTCCTAATCCGATATTGGTACATTTCACGAATCGCGTCGCCGAGTTTTTTTGGTGAAGGATGGGGTTCGGGGCCTGGCCGAACAAAAACCCTAAGGGCGACTTCAAACCCTTCTTTCTGGCAGCGCGAATAAGTTTCAAGTTCGCTCTATTGGCCAGGATCTTTCCAGTCTTGCTCCTGTTGGATCCGTACCTCCGCCACCGGCTGATTCTTTTTCGCAAGAGCTATTACGGTCTACCGGCCATTAGAGCTTGTTCAAGGTTGAGGAAATCGTCTATCCATTAGGCATGACCGAGGAAATCGATCAAATTCAGTCTTTCGTTGAAAATCTAACTCAAACGATAATCGCCCTTTCCCCAAAGAGATGTGCACATTTTATCCGACGCGAACGTCTAGCTAGGCGTCCGGAATTTAGATTGGGATAACGATCCCCGATTAGCCCTCTTACTTTCTAGCCCGCAGCCGACCACCGCTATGAATATTCGAAAAAGCAAACCTTGGAATCTGCCGGAGTCGACGGCTACATCCGAAAGCGATTATCTGAATCGCAGAAAATTCCTCAAAGCGGTCGGCTTGGGTTCAAGCGCCCTGATCGGCGGATCCATAGCTCGAGCGGCCACCGGAGGCTTCCCCTCCGTCTTGAACGAAAACTACCGCCTGGAAGAGCTTGAACCGACCGAGTTCGAACTCATCGCGGGATATAACAATTTCTACGAGTTTTCCTACGACAAAGGCGAAGTACAAAAGCTGGCCAACCAAGGATGGAAGACCGAGCCTTGGACGATCGAAATAGCGGGTCACGTCGACAACCCCATGAAGATCGACGTGAACGAGCTCATCAAAAAAGTCGGCGGCATCGAGCAGCGCGTCTACCGATTCCGATGCGTTGAAGCCTGGTCCATGGTGATTCCCTGGGACGGATTTAAACTGAGCGCTCTTATCGACCTAGTTCAGCCGAATTCCAAAGCGAAATTCCTGAAGTTTACCACCTTCTACGATCCGGAATCCGCTCCGGGCCAAAAGGGCGGATCGATCGATTGGCCTTACGAAGAGGGTCTGACCATAGAGGAAGCCCGAAATGAACTCACCCTTCTGGCGACTGGCATTTATGGAAAGCCGATCCCCAACCAAAACGGGGCCCCCATTCGGCTGGTCGTTCCTTGGAAGTACGGCTTCAAGAGCATTAAATCGATCGTGAAAATCGAGTTTACGAGTAAGCAACCAATGAATACCTGGCAAGCCTTGCAGCCACGCGAGTATGGCTTCTACGCGAACGTAAACCCGGAGGTCGACCATCCTCGTTGGTCACAAGCAACCGAGCGCATTATCGGCTCTGGTTTTTTCAGCAAACGCAGGGATACGCTGATGTTCAACGGCTACGAAGAGCAAGTAGCCCACATGTATAAGGACCTGGATCTTCGCCGCTTCTACTAGATAGGCAGAGGAACGGGATACTCTACCGGCGAAATTGCGTTTCATGAATCGGTTCGCTCGCATTCTCCGCAATCGGTGGCTTCTTTACCTTCTACTTTGCTCGCCTATTATATTTGTATTCAATCCTTACATACTAATTGATACGGAGTTCCGGGCAGATCCGGCAAAATACTTACTGGAATATGTTGGGCTCGCATCGACGTACATCTTCGCGATTGTCATTTCCCTCACTCCGCTCAGACGGATATTCCCCAAGTCAACCATCGTCAACAGCCTAGCCTATCATCGGCGTCCAATGGGAGTGAGCGTATTTGCCTACGCCTTACTCCATTTTCTGATCTACTACTTTTACACAGGAAGCTGGTCGGAATTCGTCAACGACTGG